>NZ_CP090347.1:3000000-3290652 GCF_021398715.1 Microbacterium binotii
CGTTGGCAGCCCGCTGAGCGGCAAGTCGACGCTGGCCCGCACGCTCGTGTCGGCGCTCGCCCTGACCGCGACACCGCTCGAGCTGCAGTTCTACGTGCTCGACTTCGGCGGTGGTACCTTCACGGGTCTGCAGCGCCATCCGCACGTCGCCGGCGTCGCCACGCGCACCGAGGCGGAGGCCATCCGCCGCACGGTCGCCGAGGTGGAGTCGATCATCGACGACCGCGAGCGCTACTTCCGCCAGAACGGCATCGACTCGATCGACACCTACCGCCTGCGCCGCAGCCAGGGTGTCGTCGACGACGGCTACGGCGACGTGTTCCTCGTCGTCGACGGCTGGGCGACGCTGCGTGCCGACTACGAGGCGCTCGAGACGCGCGTGCAGACCATCGCCGCACGAGGCCTCAGCTTCGGCGTGCACGTGATCGTGACGGCCAACCGCTGGCTCGAGATCCGCGCGAGCCTCAAGGACCTGATCCAGACCCGCCTCGAGCTGCGCCTGGGAGACCCGACGGACTCCGAGATCGACCGCAAGCAGGCGGCCAACGTGCCCGCCGGCCAGCCCGGGCGAGGCCTCAGCGCCAAACGTCTGCAGATGCTCGCCGCGCTGCCGCGCATCGACGGATCCTCGGATGTGGCGGCCCTCGTCGACGGCGTCGACGACATGGTCGCCCGTGTCGGCGCCGCCTGGCAGGGCCCGGCGGGCCCGAAGCTGCGGCTGCTGCCGGAGATGATCACCCTCGACGAGGTGCGCGCGCAGACCACGCCGGACGACGCCCGCATCCTGCTCGGTGTCGACGAAGCGCAGCTCGCGCCCTTCGGCATCGACCCCCGCAAGGAAGCCCACCTCTTCCTCTACGGAGACTCGGGCATGGGCAAGTCGTCGTTCCTACGGGGCATCGCGCAGGAGATCATGCGCAAATACGGTCCGACCGAGGCGAAGATCTTCGCGGTCGACTACCGTCGCTCGCTGCTCGGCGAGATCCCGCAGGAGTACCTGGGCGCCTACCTCACCTCGCACGAGCCCGCCACGAGCGGTCTCGCCGAGCTCGCCCAGTTCTTCTCGAGCCGCATCCCCGGGCCGGACGTGACCCCCGAACAGTTGCGCGAGCGCAGCTGGTGGAAGGGCGCCGAGGGCTTCGTGCTGGTCGACGACTACGACCTCGTCGCGACGAGCCAGGGCAACCCTCTCGCCGTGCTGCAGCCGCTGCTGGCGCAGGCCGGCGACCTGGGCCTGCACGTGATCCTGACCCGACGCACCGGCGGTGCGAGCCGCGCAGCCTACGACCCGATCATCCAGCGCTTCACCGATCTGGGTGTCACCGGCATCCTGCTCGGCGGAAACCCTGAGGAGGGTCCGCTGATCGGTCGTGTCAAGGCCGCTCCTGCGGCACCGGGTCGCGCGCAGATCGTGAGCCGCGAGCAGGGGCTGCTCTCCGCCCAGCTGGCCTTCTCCCCCTCCCACCACTGACCCCCGGGGTCGCCCTCGCGGCACTCCATTCCCGCGAGACTGCATCTCCCGCACGAGATCACTGTCATTACCCGTGATCTCGTGGCGGAGATGCAGTCTCGCGGGCGTGGAGGGGGTGGGGACAGTCTCGCGGTGCGGGCGGCGACGCGGGCAGGGGTCAGGATGCGGGGAGCAGGTCGCGGATGAGGCGCACCGCGGGCGAGTCGGTCATGCTCGCGCGCCACACGAGCGCAACCGGACGCGTCGGCACGGGGTCGCGCACCGGCACCGCGACGACGGAGTCGGGCAGCCGCCCACGCCCCAGCTTCGGCACCAGCGCCACGGCGAGCCCGTGGGCCACGAGCTCGATCTGCGACGCGAACTCCAGGCACCAGAAGTCGATGCGCGGCGGATGCGGCTCGCCCCGGAACATGTGGCAGAACCACTCGTAGCAGATGGTTCCGTCGGGGGTGCTGGACCACACACGATCGCGCACGTCGGCGGGGCTCACCGCATCCCTCGACGCGAGCGGGTCGTCGCGGTGCACGAGCAGATCCGCCGTGTCGCGGAGGAACTCGACGCTGCGCACGCTCGGCGGCAGCGTAAGCGTGACGCCCTCCCAGTGGTGCACGATCGCGAGATCCAGCGTGCCGGCGGTCACCGCCGCGACCGCATCCCACGGATCGATCTCGGTGACGGTCAGGCGCAGGTCGGGCGCTTCGGCGGCCGCTCGTGTCACGAGGTGGGGGACGACACCGCGCACGGCGGTCGAGAAGACGCCGAGACGCAGCGTTCCCGTGGGGCGGGCGCCCGCGTCGTGCAGTCGTGAGCGCAGCTGCTCGACCTGGGCACGCAGTTGCGCCCCCTCCTCGACCAGGCGCCGCCCCGCTGCGGTGAGCACGACACCGCGGCCCTCCCGATCGATGAGCCGGGCACCGAGGTCGCGCTCGAGCCGCTTGATCTGCTGGGACACGGCCGAGGGCGTGTAGTCGAGCTCGGCCGCCGCGGCGTGGACCGTGCCGGTGCGGGCGAGAGCGAGCAGCGCATCTACCGCGGCCAGATCGATCATGGCGTCGACCGTATCACCAGGCTTCACGGATCCATGCAGAACCGTGCGCTGGTGCTGCACGGACACGCTCGGCCACGATGGGCGGGTGCCCCTTCGTTCCTCTCTTCTCGCCGCCCTCGTCGCCGTCATCTGGGGCGTCAACTTCGTCGTGATCGACGCGGGGCTCGACGGGATGCCGCCCGCACTGTTCGTCGCGCTGCGCTTCACCGCCGTCCTCGTGCCCGCCATCTTCTTCGTGCCGCGGCCGAGGGGGCGGATGCGGGACGTCCTGCTCATCGGGCTCTTCATGAGCCTCGGTCAGTTCGGGCTGCTGTACACGGCCCTCGCGATGGGCATGCCGCCGGGACTCGCCTCCCTCGTGCTGCAGGCCCAGGTGGCCTTCACGATCGTCTTCGCCGCGATCGCCCTGCGCGAGGCTCCGCGTCGGGCGCAGGTCATCGGTGTGGTCGTCGGCGCCGTCGGACTCGGGATCGTCGCAGCCGGACGGGATGCGGCGACCCCCGCACTCGCTCTGGTGGTGACCCTCGCGGCTGCCGCATCGTGGGCGATCGGCAACGTCATCGCACGCCGGCTCGGCGGTGCGGGGCAGGGCGGCGCGCTCGCGGGGCTGTCGGTCACCGTCTGGTCGGCGCTCGTCGTCCCGGTGCCGATGGTTCTCCTCGCCGTCGCGCTCGACGGACCGGATGCGGTCGGCACCGCACTCACGCACCTCACCGCGGCGCAGCTGCTGTCCACCGCCTACACGGCCTGGCTCGCGAGCCTGATCGGTTACGGCATCTGGAACACCCTGCTGGCCCGGTATACCGCATCCGCCGTCGTCCCGTTCACGATGCTGGTGCCGCCGGTCGGTATCGCGGCGGCATGGCTCGCGCTCGGTGAGACGCCCGCACCCGCCGAGCTCGTCGGCGGCGCCGTGCTGCTCATCGGCGTCGGCATCGCGGTGCTGCGGCCCCGCGGTCAGAAGGTGAGCGGCGTGTCCTCGGGCGCACGAAGGCGCAGCGCGGCCGGGGCCGGCCAACCGAGCTCGTAGGTGCGAAGCGGCGCATCGATCGCGCCGAAGTCCTCGCTCTTGACCACGATGCGCTCCGGAGTCACCTCCACGAGACGCACCGCCAGAGGCGCTGCACCCTCGCGCTCCAGCATCCACTTCTCGGCGAGCCAGCCGAGCCCTCGCGCCTCGAGCGCCTCTTCCGCGTCGAGCCACTCGACGGGCTCGGTCATGTCGTGGCCGAGGAGGTCGACGGCGACCCAGCCGGATCCCTCCGGCCGGATCCAGCCGAGCAGCTCGCCGTCGTCGCGGCGGTGCGGGGTCCAGTCCGGGTTCATCCCGCCACCCTACGACCCGGCGGGCCACCTCCTGCCCACGAGACTGCATCTATCGCACGAGATCACTGGCATTACCCGTGATCTCGTGCTCGAAATGCAGTCTCGCGGGTGGGGGTTGGGGATGAGAGTGCGGCCGCGAGCGCGCGGGCGGGCTGGGCGACCCTCCGGGCGGTGCGTGACAGCGCGGTGACAGCGGCGGGGGCGACGTGACAGCGGCATGACGGCGCACGCGGCGCACTCTGGGAGCACGCCAGCAGAAAGGCCCCCCATGACCACCTCACTCCCTCCCGCCGTCCGTGCCGAAGGCCTCGTCAAGGTGTTCGGCGACAACCGCGCGGTCGACGGCGTCGATCTCCTCGTTCCCACCGGCACCGTCTACGGCGTGCTCGGCCCCAACGGTGCCGGCAAGACCACCACCATCAACATGCTCGCGACGCTCATGCGTCCGGATGCGGGTCGCGCCGAGATCTTCGGCCACGACGTCACCGCCCAGCCGCAGGTCGTGCGCCAGCTCATCGGCGTCACGGGCCAGTTCGCCTCCGTCGACGAGACCCTCTCGGCCACCGAGAACCTCATGATCTTCGCGCGCCTGCTGGGACTCAGCCGCGCGGATGCACGCGCGAAGTCCACCGAGCTGCTCGAGCGCTTCGGCCTCACCGACGCCGCTCGCCGCCCGTTGAAGAAGTTCTCCGGCGGGATGCGGCGGCGCCTCGACCTCGCGGCCTCGCTCATCGCCCAGCCGCCGCTCATCTTCCTCGACGAGCCGACGACGGGACTCGACCCCCGCACCCGCGGGCAGATGTGGGACACGATCCGTGAACTCGTCGCCGGCGGATCCACCGTGCTGCTGACCACGCAGTACCTCGACGAGGCCGACCAGCTCGCCGACCGCATCGCGGTGATCGATCACGGCCGCGTCGTCGCCGAGGGCACCTCGGACGAACTCAAGGCATCGATCGGCACCGCCAGCCTGCAGCTGCGCGTCTCGGAGACGGCGGACACCGCATCCGCTCTCGAGATCGTCGAGAGCGTGCTCAGCGTGCGCGCCACGCTGTCGCCCGAGGCCTCCCGCATCACGGCTCCCATGGCGGATGCGGACCGCGTCACCGACCTGCTCATCGCTCTGCGCACCGGCGGCGTGCGTCTGGCCGAGATGAGCGTGCAGAAACCCACCCTCGACGAGGTGTTCCTCACCATCACCGGTCACGACACCGGATCGGACGCCGCCGATGAGACCGAGACGAAAGAGATGGTGACCGCATGACCACCCTCGCACCCCATCGCATCGTGCCCGCCACCGAGCGAGCGCTGAAGAACCGCACGAGCCTGTCGCAGACGGTGAGCAACACCCTCACGATGGCCTACCGCGGTCTCGTGAAGATCCGGCGCACACCGGAGCAGCTCGTCGATGTGACGCTGCAGCCGATCATCTTCACCCTGATGTTCGCGTACATCTTCGGCGGCGCGATCTCCGGCGACGTGCAGAACTACCTGCCGCTGCTGATCCCCGGCATCCTCGTGCAGACCGTCGTCACCACCTCCGTCGTCACCGGCACGCAGCTGCGCGAAGACATGGACAAGGGCGTCTTCGACCGCTTCCGCTCCCTGCCCATCGCGCGTATCGCGCCGCTGTCGGGCGCACTGCTGGCCGACACCCTGCGCTACACGATCGCGACCACCCTCACCTTCGGCATGGGCTTCGTCATGGGCTACCGACCCGGCGGCGGCGCGCTCGCCGTCATCGGCGCGGGTCTGCTCGTGATCGTCTCGTCCTGGGCGATGAGCTGGATCTTCGCGTTCTTCGGCGTCATCGCCCGCACCGCGGCCAGCGTGCAGGGCATCTCGATGCTGGCGCTGTTCCCGCTGACGTTCCTCTCGAACGCCTTCGTCCCGGTCGACACGCTGCCCGATGTGCTGCGGTGGTTCGCGGAGATCAACCCGATCTCCCACCTGATCACCGCGGTACGCGACCTCGCGAACTCCGGTGTCGTCGGCGGCGACCTGTTCGTCTCGCTCGCGGGTGCGGCCGTCATCGTGGCGATCTTCGCCCCGCTGACCGTGCGCGCCTACATGCGCAAGGCCTGATTCAGAGCATCGCCACCAGGGCGGCGAGATCAGCGGGGCCGGATGCGGAAGCGTCCGGCCCCGGATCCGTCCCGATCGCCGTCCGCACGCGCTGTACGACGGGATCCGTCTCGTCGGACCGGCCCCGCAGCACCGCCGCGAGCGTCAGAGCGTGCCGCGCGTCATCGGGGCGGTGGGTCGCGGCGAACAGCTCCGCGGCGGCGAGCGCCGCATCCGCCATGATCGGCTGGTCGCCCGATCCCATCGCGAGCTCGATGCCGACGCGCACCTCGTCGCGAGCCTCGTCGAAGCGGTCCGCAAGCACGAGCGCCTGCGCATGACGCGCGTGCATCCACGCGTGGATCTGCGGCGGGATCCCGGGCAAGGATCCGTTCCGCAGCGCGGGCGGCATCGTCTCGAGGATGGCCAGCGCCGCGCCGCCGTCTCCGACGATCACCTCGAAGGTCACCGCCGTGAGGGATGCCTGAAGCACCGCGCGGTCGGATCCGTCACGGCGCGCGGCCTCCTGCATCCCGGCCAGGCGCTCCCTCGCCTCGCGGATGCGGCCGAGCCGCACCAGCAGCACGATCGCGAAGGCCTGCTGCTGCAGCTGATCGGAGACGGAGGTCAGCCCCTCGAGCGCGCTGCTGGCCGCATCGGTGATCTCGAGCGCCTCTTCGAGCCGGCCGTGCAGCATGAGCCACTCGGAGCGCATCTGGCTCGCGAGCGCGATCCCCCAGGTGTCGCCCACGTCTCGCAGCAGGCGCAGTGCCTCCTCGCTCTGACGGTCGAGGCGCTCGATGTCGCCGCCGTTCTGCGCGATGGCGGCCTCGATGGCGGCGACGACGCCACGGGACCAGGTCGGTGCACCCACGAGGTCGGCGGGGTCCAGGCGGAAGTTCGGCAGCCAGGGCGTGCCGGGGCGCCCGTCGCCGATGGCTCGTGCCTGCGCCTTCAGCAGGACGGGCAGGATCAGCGACAGCTCGGACGGATGCGCCGCCGCGGCCTCGGCGATCCGGTCGGCGTCCTCCGCGGTGAAGCCTCCCGAGACCTGCGCGTCGGCGGAGGCGAAGATGAGTCGAACCCCCGTGATCACCACCCCCGCCTCGGAGTCGAGGGTGGCGTCGGCGCCGACGAGTTCGAGGGCGGCGCGCAAGGCCTCCAGACGCTCGCGCATGATCCACGCCCAGATCTGCGCGCGCACGAGCTCGACGGCCGTCTCGCTCATCTGCGCCCGCGCACCGCTCCAGCGGGTGGCGGCAGCCAGGTTCTCCTCGTTGGCATCGAACCAGGCGATCGCGGAACGCACCGCGGGCGTGCGCAGCTCCGCGTCGCGCTCGAGGGCCCGTCGCGCGAGCACCCGCGCCTGCGTGTCGCGCGCCCGATCTTCGGAGCCGCGACGACGGAGCTGTTCGAGCCCGTACTCGCGCACCGTCTCGAGCACGCGGAAACGGCCGCGCGCTCGCTGTACGAGCGAGCGGTCCACGAGCTCGTCGAACACGCTCGCGGGCAGGGCGAAGGCCGCGGCGACCGCACCCGCATCCGCCGCGTCGATGCCGTCCGGGAACACGGCCAGGGCGAGCAGCCCCTCGCGCTCCGGTTCGCCGAGCAGATCCCAGCTCCAATCGATGACCGCGCGCAGGGTCTGATGGCGGGCCGCCGCCGAGCGGGGACCGCGGTCGAACAGCGCGAACCGGTCGGAGAGGCCCGACTCCAGCTCGTCCACACCGAGCGTGCGCGCTTTGGCTCCCGCCAGCTCCAGGGCGAGGGGAAGCCCGTCGAGGTGCCGCGCGATGCGCGCGACGGCGGGAAGCTCCTCGGCAGTGGGTGCCGTGCCGCGAGCGGCGAGGATGCGGGCGGCGAGAAGAGCGGTGGCGTCCGCATCCGGCAGCGGACCGAGTTCGACGAACGCCTCACCGGGCAACCCGAGGGGCTCGCGGCTCGTCACCAGCACGGTGACGCCCGGCACCGCGAGCACGGTCGCCGCGACCTCGGCCGTCTCCTGCAGCACGTGCTCCGCGTTGTCGAGCACGAGCAGCACGGACCGACCCGCAAGGGCGGCGAGCACGCTGTCCGCCGCGGGGAGCTCCCCCGCGGGATTGTCCGTGAGCCGGATGCTGCGCCCGAGCGCGGTGACCACCGCACCCCAGACCTCGCCCGGCTGAGCCGGCGCGAGCTCCACGAACACGGCGGGCGGCCGATTCCTCGCGGTCTCGAGGGCGAGGGTGGTCTTACCGGCGCCGCCCGGGCCGAGGAGAGTCACGAGACGGAAGGTGCTCAGCTGAGCGGCGATCAGGGCGAGTTCCTTCGCACGACCCACGAGCGGGGTGAGAGCCGCCGGGATCGCGGGCACGGGTTCCGGCGCTTCCTCGGTTTTCCGTGGTGTACCTCGCGTAAGCCGCTCGGCGTGCGCGCGGTCTTCGAGGAGATCGCGCAGCACCCAGTCGAAGCCGTCGGCCAGCCACGGCTCACCCCGCCAGAGTGCCAGCGCCTCGCGGACGAGGGGTACGGGGTCCTCGCGGGCGCGTGCCGCCTGCACGAGGTCGGCGAAGCGCACGAGATCGACGTCGTCGCGGGCGATGCCGAGCGCGTAGCCGCCGGGCTCCGCGCGAAGGATCCCCTCCGGCAGCGTCCGCCGCATCCGCGACACCAGCGACTGCAGCGACGCGCGCGGGTCGTCCGGGGCGTCGTCGGGCCACACGTCCTCCGCGAGGGCGCGGTAGGTGACTGTCGTTCCCGCATCCAGTGCGAGCCTCAGCAGCAGGGCACGCTGGCGCGATCCGCGCACCTCGATGGGCGAGCCCGCCGCATCCTCGGCCGCGAAACCGCCGAAGAACCGCAGCCGCATGCTCTCACTGTAGAACGCGCCCGCATCCGGCCTCGAAATGGATAAGCGGCGGACGCGTCGATGCGATCACTCGAACATCCATCAGCGCCCGTTGCAGCCAGCGGCCGATGGGCATCGCCGGCTTGCGTGTCGCTTCGGCGCGGACGCCGGGCCTATTCAGCCTTCTGTCCGGTTGCAGGGCCGAGCAATGTCCGGACAGCGTCGACGAATCTCTCGACATAACGCTGCCTGATCGGCAGGAAGCCTCGTGGGCCAGCAGGATTCACCGAGATGTCGTAGGTGGAGCCATCTGTGAAGGCAAGTCGCGCCACGGGGTCCAGGAACCCTCTCATGACGCGCAGCGTGACCGCACGTTCGAGCTGCCCGGATGAGTACTCGGCGATGACGGTTGCGGTTCTTCCGCTGCGGATCTCGAGCAGCCCAGGCAGGATGCGTACGAACCCTTCGCCGATCTTCTCGCCCTCATGCGGTTCCACCCCTGCTGCCCAGCGACGCGCCCCGAGCATGACGAAAGAGACACCCGAAAGCTCCCGAGCAGCGCGCCGGACTGCTCGAAGGTGGTTCGACCAGGAGTAGACGCTCACAACAGCGAGAGGGACAGACAGGATGGCGAAACCAGGACGTTGTCGAAACGATCGATGTACGCGTTCACCACCGCGAATGCAGCGAACGCAAGGGACAGGAACGGGGCCATCGTGCCCGCCATCAGTCGCTGGCCGCGAACCTGCGTCGGCGCGAAGGTCATCATCACGTCCTGGACGTTATGCGGGCTCCTCACCACGCCTCCATCCTCCTTGACGATCCGGCAACGGACTGGAGTAGCCCATCGACAAGAAGTGACTGACGACGGTCAGAGTACCGCGGGGCACTTCAGCCTCCAGCACAACGCGGGCCGCGTCGAGGACCCGGGACTGGTGCGAGGCGTTGGAATCCCTGCCGCAGGCAGCCGGGATCTCACCCCGTATGCACTTCGGCCATCAAGCGTTCCAGTTGCTCCGAAGACGCCATTCGGGGTATCAGCCTGTCGTAGTCGAGCACCAACAAGTCTAAAGAACCGTGTGCGGGTCCGCCCACGAAAGTCGCACAAAGCGTTCGATATCGGCGTCCATAGAAGCCGTACTCCCCCACCCTGTACTGCACGCGCTGAGCCTCGAGATGCGCGAGCATTCGAGGCGTCGACCCCTTCCTCCAGATGGAGACTGTCTTCGAGTCGATGACGGCCACCGCCCCTGGGGTCCGAGCCAGTAGAGGATGTGACGCCCCCAGTGCGCGCACCTGTCTGGCCTGGTCAGTGCCCATGGTGACCGGGACGATGACCGCGCCTGGGAACTCGCCCCCCCCAGCCGTCGAACAGTCTTTGCGGTGATCGCACGAAGGCTCACAGCGACGGCGACCAGAACCAAACCGAGAAACCCGAGCGAAAACAGCATGACAATCGCCAACAGCGCTACGCCAGATCCTGGGAGCTGTTCTCCATTGACCCAAGCTGTAACAAGATGTGCGCAGATTACGCACCCCGCACGCTTCCACCTCATTGAGGGAACGGCCGCAGACCCGACAGAGAATGCGCCAGCCAGGGTCGCGGCTGCGGAGCTACGCCCAAAGCTCATCATCGACAGCCTCTCGTTGTGTATCTGCCCACTGGGAAGTGTCAGGTATCGAAGTACGGCGGAGCAAGCCCCGCGATCTTGCGCATCTCGTCGGCAACGGTGCGAATTGTGCGGTAACGCCCATAAACACTCGTGGCCATGTAGCGCCGTGTGCGTCCGTTCTTGTCGTAGACGATGACGATCATTCGCACACGGCCCGCAAAGGGAACCCAGGAAACCATAGATCCCGTCAGCATCGTCGTTACGTCCCAAAGCTCGATCGCCGAGACGTTCTCGATCTGAACTTCGAAGGTGCGAATCCAATTTCGACAGTGGAAGGTTTGGCCTGTCACATACATACCCAGACTCCAACACCGTGTTGCGACGTACATTGACAACGCAAAAGGAATGATGGGAAGGAACGTCAACCAGCCGGATCCTGGAGTATTAAGCAGAAGCAGAAATACGAAGATTGACAAAGTGCCCGTCAACGCCGACCAGGTGCTTGCCCAGACTCTCACGCCACGCGCCGATCCAGGCAGCATTCTTCCGCTGCTCAAAACAACCATCCGAGGCTACCGGGCATACGAATCTGCATCCGTCTATTGGGACCACCAGGTGACTGTGTCATTAGAAGAATGACTGTTTCACACCGGCTGCGTCGGCGACCTCTTTCGCGACCGAGCGCATCAGACGCTCCCTCCCGTAGACATTAGTGGCGGAGTAAGACTCTTTACGCTCGCCGCTCTTATAAAAGATGACGATCATTCCCACCCGACCGATGAAAGGGACCCACCCAATGAACGTTCCGGTGAGCATCGTACTCACCGAGTATATTCTTATGGATTCAATCTCTTCGAATCGCACTTCAAATGCGCGGATCCAATTACGGCAAACCAAACTATGGTCGGTCAAATACATGCCGAGAGACCACACGCGAGCGGCGAGAAAGAAAGCGAGAGAGATGATGAACAGCGGGGAAAACGTCCACCAGCCCTTCCACGGCATCGACGCGAGCAATACACCAGAGTATGCCGCGACAGCTAGATACAGCACGGCACTCGTGACCGCCATGATCCTCACGCCCCGCTGAGAGCCCACGAGTAATCTCTCACCACTCAAACGAACCACCCCCAGCGACGAGGACTCCTCATCTCACGTTCACAAGCTGAGTGACGGCTCCGATGAATGTGAGCAGGCCGAACGTACTCATGAGAACGCCCGCTAACCCGAGCGACCACGGGCGCTGCATCTTCCTTAAGAATGTCATGCCGCGCCCGCGAAGAAGTACATCCTCCCTCTGCAATATCGAGGCAAGAAGTGGCTTGCGAAACCAGACGACCAAGATACCCGCAATGGATGTCAAGGCGCCCATGATCATGCTGGGAACGAACGACTGAGGTTCCAACTCCGCGCTCACGGTACGATTCCCCCTCCACCGCTGCACCCCACACCGGCACCGACCCCAAAGTACCCCAAGGGTCCCGCGCCGCTGGGCCTCAAGCGCGGGTGGTGACGTGCTCGGCGAAGAGGCCGGGCCAGGCCATCACGCCGTAGGGGCTGCGAGCCACGATCAGGCGACTGTCGTCGATGAGCTCGCGCAGTGTGCGCGCGGTCTTGAGCGGATGCGTGCGGTCGCCGGTCCAGGCGAGGATGAGGGTGGGCACCTCGATGCGGGCGATGCGCTTCTTGGGTGGAAGGTCGGTGGCCGCCGCTCCGCGCAGCACGATGGGCAGCAACTCGGCCGGCACGGTGGGACGCGTCTCCGGCGCGTCCGCGAGGGCCGGCGGAACGGGAGCCGTGTCACCGATCTCGAGCAGGGCGGAGAGACCCCCGCGCTCGACGAGTTGGGCGTTAGCCCGGTACACATCACCCTGCGCACGACGTCGCTTGTACGCGGTCGGCGGCGTGACGAGGGTGAGCGTCGAGAAGCGGCGCCGGTCTGCGGATGCCGCGTGCAGCAGGGTGCCCGTCCCCATCGACGGACCGACACCGTGCACCTTCTCGCCGGGCGCGACCGCGTCCAGCAGCATGAGCAGGTCTTCTGCCAGCGCGTCCCAGCCGTAGTCCGACTCGCGGTCGGTGCCGCTCGATCGTCCGTGGCCGCGCGCGTCGTAGCGGAGGATGCGGTGACCGCGCAGTGCCCGACCGAGGTCCAGACCCAGCTGCGCGTCGCGGCTGCGGCTGGAGGTGAGGCCGTGCAACTGCACGACGAGCGGGCCCTCGTCGCCGGTGATGTCGTAGTCGAGACTCGCTCCCCGCACACGTAGCGCCGGCATCCGCGTCTCCGTTCCCACCCGTCCACTGCCCGCAATCTGCGCCCCCTAGACTACGGCGCCATGCGCCTCACGAATGTCGCCCACCTCCGGCTCCCGGCCGGACGGCTGCACAGCTATGACGTCGTGATCGAAGCGACGGACGAGGAGCTCCCCGTCTCGTTCGACCAGGGCCGCCATGTCGGCGAGGGCGACCGTCCGGGATCGTGGATGGCGATGTCGTTCCGGCTCCCGACTGCCGAGCGCGAAGCGCTGGGTCGGGCGTGGGATGCGGTCGTCGCCCGCCACGGAACACTGCGCACCGTCTTCCGCGACCACGACGGCGTGCGGCTCTTCGCAGGCTCGCAGGCCCCCGGCACCTGGCGCTCGCATCCGACGGATGCCGGAATGGCCGAGGCGGTGCGGGAGGCCTTCGACACCGGCTGCCGCCCGTACGGCGCGGGCTCGTTCCTGCTGTGTCTCGTGGAGCCGGATGCGGGCGAGCCGGTCGTCATCATCGGCAGCGATCACGCGCACGTCGACATGTGGTCGCTCCTGGTGCTGGGTCGCGACCTGGATCGCGCGCTGCGCCGCGTGCAGGCGGGGGCGGAGGTGGACCTGGAGCCCGCGCATCCGTTCGCCGAGCACACCGCCCTGCTGGAGGCGATGGGCGAGTCGCCCGCCGACGTGCGCGACGAGTGGGAGCGCCTGCTCGCCGCCGGCGGACAGGCCATGCCGCGCTTCCCGCTTCCGCTCGGCGACATGAGCCGCGCCCACGACGAGCTCGTGGAGGTGCGAGACGTGCTCGATCCCGCACAGGTCGTGGAGCTGACCCGCGTCGCGGACGAGCGCGGTGTACGGCCGACCGCCGTCGCGCTCGCGGCGGTCACACGTGCCACCCGTCGCGTCGCCGACGCACCCCTGCGCGCCGTATTCCCCGTGCACAGTCGGAACGATCCCCGGTGGACGGATGCGGTGGGCTGGTTCATCACGAACTCGGTCATCGAGTGCGAGGACGGCGACCCGGAGGCGTGCGCCGCGGATGTCCGCCGCGCGCTGCAGCTCGGCTCGCATCCGCTGGCTCCGGTGTTCGCGCCCCGCGGCGGGATGCCCCGAACGCCGGGCATGTTCGCGCTGTCGTGGTTGGACACACGACGCCTGCCCGTCTCGGTCGATGACCCGCAGGCATCGTGGATCTCCGCGGTGATCCGCACGAACGGCGTGATGATCTGGTTCGTCATCAACGACACCGGCCTGCATCTGCGCTGCCGCTACCCGGATACCCCCGAGGCGCGCGCCTCGCTCACGCTCTGGCTGGATGCGGTGGAGAGCGAGCTCAGGGCGGCGGCGACCGCATCCGTTCCGGTTGCGGGCTGAGCACCACTCACTCGGCTGCGTCCACCCGGAAGTGACGCAGACCCAACGGGGCCTCGAGGTACCGTTCCTCACCGGGGAAGGTCACCGGCTCGGTGCGCCAGCGCGCGCCGACATAGGAGATCAGATCCGCTTCATCGCGCCACGCGGAGACGTACTGGATGCGGCGCGGGTCCGCCTCGTCCACCAGCACCTCGTGACGCACGAGGCCGGGGTGTCGATCGGGGAAGTCGGCGACGAGCTCATGCAGCCGAGCGAGGAACTCCCGCTCGGCACCGGCGCGCACGATCGCCTCGGATACGCGGAGGATCATGGCGGCAGGTTAGCGCGACGGGGGCGCGCACGGCGCTACGGTGGCGGTTATGACTGCGCCCGAGAGCACCACGCGCGACACCCGCTTCTTCGGGCAGCCCCGGGCGCTGGCCCACGTATTCGGCGTGGAGATGTGGGAGCGGTTCAGCTTCTACGGCATGCAGGGGATCCTGCTCATCTACCTGTACTACTCCGCGACCGAGGGCGGGCTCGGCCTCGATAAGGCCGTCGCGACCGGCATCGTCGGGGCCTACGGCGGCGCCGTGTACCTGTCGACGATCCTCGGCGCCTGGATCGCCGACCGTCTGCTCGGCTCCGAACGCGTGCTGTTCTTCAGCGCGATCGTGATCATGGCGGGGCACATCGCGCTCGCCGTCCTGCCCGGCTTCGTCGGCGTGGGCATCGGCCTGGCGCTCGTGGCCCTCGGCTCCGGCGGGCTGAAAGCCAACGCCACGTCCGTCGTCGGCACGCTGTACACCGACGACGACCCCCGCCGCGACGGCGGGTTCTCGCTGTTCTACCTGGGCATCAACCTGGGGGCGTTCTTCGGGGCGCTGCTGACCGGGCTGCTGCAGTCGCTCGCCGGCTTCCACTGGGGCTTCGGCCTCGCGGCGGTCGGGATGGCCATCGGTCTCGTGCAGTACTCCTTCGGCCGTCGTGGGTTGCCCGCCGAGGCGCGCGCGGTGCCGAATCCGTTCCCGCGCGAGCGGCACGCGCTGTGGATCGGGATCGCCGTGGCCGGTGTCGTCGTCATCGTGGCGAGCGTGCTGTTCGGCATCGTGCGCGCCGACAATCTGGCTCTCGTCGTCATCGTCGTGACGATCGTGGCGGCGATCGCCTACTTCGCCGTCATCCTGAGCTCGCGGCGTATCGACGCGACCGAACGCTCGCGGGTCTACGCGTTCATCCCGCTGTTCATCGTGAGCGTCGGCTTCTGGTCGCTCTACCAGCAGCAGTTCACCGTGCTGACGATCTACTCCGACGAGCGCCTCAACCGGGATCTGTTCGGCTGGGAGATGCCCGTCTCGTGGGTGCAGTCGATCAACCCGGTGTTCATCATCCTGCTCTCCGGCGTCTTCGCGGCGCTCTGGACGAAGCTCGGCCGGCGGCAGCCGTCGACGCCCGTGAAGTTCGCGATCGGCGCGATCGTGATGGGCGTCGCGTTCTGGCTGTTCCTCGTCTGGGCGAACGGCGGACCGAACACCACGCCCCTGCTGGGCGTCATCGGCATCCTGTTCGTGTTCACCGTCGCCGAGCTGTTCATCTCTCCCATCGGTCTCTCGGTGTCGACCAAGCTCGGACCGACGATCTTCCACACCCAGATGGTCGCGCTGTTCTTCCTCTCGGTCGCACTGGGCACGGCGATCGCCGGTGCGCTCGGCGAGTTCTACGACCCCGAGAACGAGATCGGCTACTTCTCGATCCTCGGGTTCATCGCGGTCGCCCTCGGCGTCGTGCTGCTGCTGGCCGTGAAGCCGGTGCTGCGTCTCATGAAGGGTGTGCGCTGAGATCAGACGCGGCGCAGCTCGTCGCTCACACGTTCGGCGGTGGCCTGCAGCGCCGGCAGGTAGTGCTGCATCAGGTGCTCGACGCTGTCGCGGGTCGCCGATGACGAGACGTTGATCGCGGCCACGACCTCGCCGCTGCGATCGCGCACACCGACCGCGATCGAGCGGAGCCCCGCCTCGAGCTCGCCGTCCACGACCGCCCACCCCTGGGCTGCGACCCTGTCGAGTTCGGCGCCGAGGCGCGCCGCATCCGTCAGGGTCCGGTCGGTGAGCGGATGCAGATGCGCCAACGCCTCGGCGCGCGCGGATGCGGGCAGCGCCGCCAGCAGCACACGCCCCATGCTCGTGGCGTACGCCGGGAACCGCGTGCCGATCGTGATGCGCACGCTCATGATGCGCCGGGCCGGCACGCGGGCGATGTAGACGATGTCGGCGCCGTCGAGCACGGCCGCCGAGACGCTCTCCCCCACCTCGCGCGAGAGCAGTTCGAGGTGCGGTTGGAGGACGTCAGGCAGCGACAGGGAGGAGAGGTAGCTGAAGCCCAGCTCGAGCACCCGCGGCGTGAGGGCGAACAGGCGTCCGTCGCTGCGCACGTAGCCGAGGCTCACGAGGGTGTGCAGGAAGCGGCGGGCCGCCGCGCGCGTGACCTCCGCACGGCGCGCGACGTCGCTCAGGGTGAGCTCTGCGTGATCAACGTCGAACGCGCGGATGACGGCGAGGCCGCGGGCGAGGGACTGCACGAACTCGCCGGATGCGTCGCCCTGCTCACTCATCCGCTCACCATATCCGCGCCGGTCACCTCTCGAGGACGACCGCGAGCCCCTGCCCGACCCCGATGCAGATGGCGGCGACCGCGACGCCCCCGCCGCGACGGGCGAGCTCGTGCGCCGCGTGGCCGATGATGCGCCCGCCGGACGCGCCGAGGGGGTGACCGATCGCCAGCGCACCGCCGTGGATGTTCACCCGCTCAGGGTCCAGATCTGGCCAGCCGGCGATGCAGGCGAGGCTCTGCGAGGCGAACGCCTCGTTCAGCTCGACGACGTCGACGTCGTTCCACGTGAAGCCGGCGCGGGCGAGGGCCTTGTTGGCGGCCTCGATGGGCGCGATCGGGAACACATCGGGGTCGACGCCGTGGGCGGCGCGGGCGGCGATGCGCGCCAACGGTTCGCCCGGAAGCGCTCCCTCCGCGGCGACGAGCACCGCGGAGGCGCCGTCGTTGATGGGAGACGAGTTGCCCGCGGTGACCGAGCCGTCGCCGTCCGACGCGAACAACGCGCGCAGCCCCGCGAGCTTCTCGACCGAGGTGTCGGGGCGGATGCTCTCATCGCGGGCGAGCTCAGCCCCGGGGACCTGCACGATCTCACCGTCGTACACGCCCGCGGCCCACGCCTCGGCGGCCAGACGGTGCGAACGTGCGGCGAACGCGTCCTGCGCCTCGCGCGAGACGCCCCACTCGCGCGCGATCTTCTCCGCCGACTCGCCGTTGCTGATCGTCCACGGCTTCGGCAGCGCGGGGTTCGTCATACGCCAGCCGATCGCCGTGTTCCACAGCGTCTGGTTGCCCACCGCGGGCCACGGCTTGGCCGACTTCTCGACGACGAAGGGGGCGCGGCTCATCGACTCGACGCCGCCGGCCAGGATGATGTCGGCGTCGCCGGACTCGATCGCACGGGACGCTTGGATGACGGCCTCCACCGACGAGGCGCAGAGGCGGTTGACGGTCGCGCCCGTCACGGTCGTCGGGAATCCCGCCAGGAGCGCGCCGAAGCGGGCGACGTTGCGGTTGTCCTCGCCCGCCTGGTTCGCGTCGCCGAAGATCACGTCGTCGATCCGGGCCGGGTCCAGGCCCGTGCGCTCGACGGCCGCGCGCATGACGAGTGCGGCGAGGTCGTCCGGCCGGACGCCGGAGAGCGCGCCCCCGGCACGCCCGAACGGGGTGCGCACGGCGTCGTACACGAAGCTCGCGGTCATTTCTCCTCCTCCGACGCGGATGCGGCCGCATCCGTCGCATCGATGAGCGCGAGCCCGGTGAGCTCGCGCAGCTGCTCGACCGTGTTGTCGCCGAACGCCTCGGTGACGGCGAAACCCGCATCCGTGATCTCGAAGACCGCGTGGTCGGTGTAGACGCGCGAGACGCAGCCCACGCCGGTGAGCGGGTACGTGCAGGCGTCGACGAGCTTCGCCTCGCCGGAGCGGGTGAGCAGGTCGGTCATGACGTAGACCGATTTGGCGCCGATCGCGAGATCCATCGCCCCGCCGACGGCGGGGATCGCGCCGGGCTCGCCCGTCGACCAGTTCGCCAGGTCGCCGTTCTGCGCGACCTGGAACGCCCCGAGCACGCACACGTCGAGGTGCCCGCCGCGCATCATGGCGAACGAGTCGGCGTGGTGGAAGTACGCGGCACCCGCGACAGCCGTGACCGCCTGCTTGCCGGCATTGATGAGGTCGGGATCGATGCGATCGGGCGCCGGCGCCGGACCCATCCCCAGCAGACCGTTCTCTGTGTGCAGCACGATCTCGCGGTCGGCGGGCAGATGGTCGGCGACGAGCGTCGGCGCACCGATGCCGAGGTTCACGACCGCGCCGTCGGGGATGTCGGCGGCGATGCGGCGGGCGAGGTCCGCGCGGGGGATGCGGGTGGTCATCGCTGCTCCTGGTTCTCGAGGGGGCGGCCTTCCAAGTCGGTGCCGCCGACGAACACGCCGTCCTTCAGCCAGCGCCGCTCGCCGACGGCGACCACACGATCGACGTAGAGACCCGGGGTCACGACCTTCTCCGGGTCGATCGAGCCCAGCGGCACGATCTCATCGACCTGCACGATCGTCGTCGTCGCTGCGGCCGCCATGATGGGCCCGAAGTTGCGGGCGGTCTCGCGGTAGACGAGGTTGCCCCAGCGATCCGCCGCGCGCGCCGAGATCAGCGCGTAGTCCGCGCGGATGGGGTGCTCGAGCACGTAGGTGCGCCCGTCGATCTCGCGGTGTTCCTTGCCCTCGGCGAGCGCGGTGCCGACGCCGGTCGGCGAGAAGAACGCGCCGATTCCTGCGCCGGCGGCGCGGATGCGTTCGGCGAGATTGCCCTGCGGGACGAGCTCGAGCTCGATGCGGCCGGAGCGGTAGAGGTCGTCGAACACCCAGGAGTCGGACTGCCGGGGGAAGGAGCACACGATGCGGCGCACGCGTCCGGCCGCGAGCAGGGCGGCGAGGCCCGTGTCACCGTTGCCCGCGTTGTTGTTCACGATCGTCAGGTCGCTCGCGCCGTGTGCAATGAGGGCGTCGATGAGTTCCACGGGCTGGCCGGCACGGCCGAACCCTCCGATCATGACGGTGGAGCCGTCCTCGATCCCGGCGACCGCCGACGCGATGTCGGCGACAGTCTTGTCGATCACACGTCCTCCTTCGGAAGTGTTCGCTCTGCGAACGCGAGTGCGTATAGCGAACATCCTACCGCGCACCCTCACCCGCCGCCATCCCCTGTCACCCACAGGCACTCAGCGAAAGACGGCTTGGCTATTGTGGATAGCTTTATGGCTATGTATTGTTTCGGGCATGACCTCTTCATCCTCCTCCGCCCCGATGACGCAGCGCCTCCGCGTCGACGGCGGCGAGATCGGCTTCGACGTCGCGGGCGAGGGCCCGCTCCTGCTGCTCGTGCCCGGAATGGGTGAGCTTCGCTCCTCGTACCGGCATCTCGCCCCCCTGCTCATCGCGCGGGGCTACCGCGTCGCCACGGCCGACCTCCGCGGTCACGGCGACAGCTCGGCGGACTTCGGCGCCTACGGCGACGTGCCCACCGCATCCGACATCGCCGCCCTCGTCCGGCACCTCGGCGCCCCCGCGACCATCGTCGGCAACTCGATGGCGGCCGGCGCCGCGGTGATCGTCGCCGCCGAGCACCCCGAGCTCGTGTCGGGGCTCGTGCTCGTCGGGCCGTTCGTGCGCATCCCGCCGAACCAGAGCAAGGTCGCGGCCCTGATGTTCCGGATGCTGATGGCCCGCCCTTGGGCCGTCGCCGCCTGGAACGCGTATCTCGCCACTCTGTACTCGGGCGCGAAGCCCGCCGACTTCGAGACCTACCGAGCCGCGATGATCCAGGCGATGCGGCGTCCCGGGTACGCGCGGTCCTTCCGCCTCACCACGCGCACCGACCACGGCGACGCCGAGCGCAGCCTCGCACGCGTCACCGCGCCCGCGCTGGTCGTCATGGGCAGCGCCGACCCCGATTTCGCCGACCCCGCCGCCGAGGCCGCGTGGATCGCCGAGACCCTGCACGGCACGAGCGTCATGATCGAGGATGCGGGCCACTACCCGCAGTCCCAGCAGCCCGAGCACACGGCCGACGCCATCCTCGCCTTCCTGCACGAGGGGAGCGAGCGTGCCTAGGGCCGGGCTCACACCTGCGATCGTCATCGAACGCGCGGCCGCCTTGCTCGACGCTCCGGATGCGGGACCATTGAGCTTCGCCGCGCTCGCCGACGACCTCGGCGTTCGTGCACCGTCGCTGTACAAGCACGTCGACGGGCTCGCGGGACTGGAGCGGGGCGTCATGCTCCGCGCCAAGACCGAGCTCGGGCACACGCTCGCCCGCGCGACAGTGGGCCGCTCACGGGGCGACGCCATCCGCGCGATGGGGCACGCCTACCGCGACTGGGCACTCGCCCACCCGGGCCAGTACCCGCTGACGATCACCGCCCCGGTCCCGGGCGACACGGAGGACGAGCGGGCCTCCGCATCCGTTCTCGAGGTGGTCACGGGTGTGCTCGTCGGGTACGGCCTCGAGGGCGACGACGCGATCGACGCGGTCCGATTCCTCCGCGCGAGTCTCCACGGCTTCCTCTCGCTGGAGACCTCTCACGCGTTCGAGCTTCCCGTCGACATCGAGCGGACCTTCGCGCGGACGATCGACACCGTCGCCGCATCCTTCGAGATCTGGGGCCGGGCGTGAGCACCGCGGCCGCGCGCCAGTCGCCGATACCGGCAACGCCCGTGCCTGCGATCCAGCGCCTCGAAGGCGCGGCCATCGCCGTCGCCACGGTCGTCGTGTTCGTGACGGCGGGCTTCGCGTGGTGGTGGTTGGCCGCGCTCTTCCTGCTCTTCGATCTGTCGATGCTGGGCTACGCGTTCGGCATCAGCGTCGGCGCGTTGGTCTACAACCTCGCCCACAACTACGCGGCGCCCCTGACCCTGCTCGGCCTGTACACCGGGCTGACCGCCGCCGGCGTCGCGGCGCCCGCCCTCGCCATCATCGCCGCCTGCTGGCTGTTCCACGTCGGCGCAGACCGCGCCCTCGGGTACGGCCCCCGCCCGAAGACATGGCCGGATGCGGCCGCCACCGCCGCTCGGTGACATTTGTCACCGCGGGCGGTGACGCGGTGACACTGCCGCGTCGGCCACCCGACTGATGTCCTGAAGGGGCGATGTCACCCGCGTCGCGCCGGACACCCGCACCTCAGGACGTCATGAAGAAACGCACCAGGATCACCCTCACCGTCGCCGCAGCCCTCGTGCTCGTCCCAACGGTCGGCGTCGGCGCGATGGCGGCCGTGAACGCCGTCGCCACGAACTCCGAAGCCTCGCAGATCAGCCCTTACGGACAGCGCGTGAGCGTCGACGGTCGCGAGATGAACGTCGTCGTCAGCGGCGATCACGAGCAGACGATCGTGCTGCTGCCCGGACTCGGGACGGCAGCCCCCGGTCTCGATTTCGCCCCGCTCATCGACCAGCTCGACGACGACTACCGCGTGATCGCCGTCGAGCCGTTCGGCACGGGGCTCAGCGACGGCACCGACGTCCCCCGCACCTCGGAGAACATCTCCCGCGAGGTGCACGAGGCTCTGCAGCAGCTCGGGGTGCAGAAGTACACGCTCATGGGCCACTCGATCGCCGGGATCTACGCGCTCACCTACACCTCGCTCTTCCCGGATGAGGTGACCGCCTTCGTGGGCATCGACAACAGCGTGCCGGACCAGCCGGGATCGGACGAGCCGATCCCCACTGACGCACTCGTGCTGCTGAACGACCTCGGCATCACACGCGCGCTGCAGACCGTCTCGCCCGATCCCTACGAGGGACTCCCCTACGACGAGCGCACGAAGCAGCAGATGCGCATGCTCGCCGCGCGCAACACGACGGCCGCGACCATGATCGACGAGATGCAGCACGCGAGCCGGAACTTCGCGGATGCGAGCGGAGCACGATTCGCCGCATCCCTCCCGGTCCTGCTGTTCGTGAGAGAGAACGACACGGATGTGGCGGACTGGGTGTCGCTGCACGAGCGTCAGGCGGCATCGGTGGACCGCGGCGAGCTCGTCGTCATGACCGGGGACCACTACCTGCACCACACGCTCGCGTCGCAGATCGCCGCCCAGACGAAGCGGTTCCTCGACGGCTGACGCACCACGGGCGGTGAGGGGATCGCACTCCCCTCACCGCCCGTGTGGGCGCCGGTGTACTCAGGCGTCGATCTCGCTCTTGTCGACGGAGCGCCGGCGCAAACGCACGGCCACGACGACGAGAACAAGTGCCAGCAGCAGCGGGAGGACGACGCGCACGGTCATCGCCAGCCCGCCCCACTCCTGCACGTCGCCCTGGACGGCCGTGCCACCCACGACGTTCCACGTGACCAGCAGGGCCGAGACGAAGGCTCCGACGTAGATGGTGCCGGTCTTGTGGAAGAAGTACGTCGACAGGGCGCCGACGACCGCCAGCACGACGATGAACGGGTACCCGATGATCGTCAGGAGCGACTCGCCCGGAAGCGCGAGCTCACCGCTGACGAACAGCGGAACGTAGTTGATGATCTCCAGCACGACGAAGCCGGCGGGCAGCACGATCGCGGAGGCGATCATCTCCGAGCGCATCGACGTGGGGCGCCCGGTCCATCGCAGCGTCCGGTGGAGGGTGAAGGTGAGCATCAGGAAGAACGCCGTGAACGGCAGCAGGTACAGGGCGAACAGCGCGAAGCGCGTTGCCGTCAACGGCTGCAGCTGCAGGACGTAGAAGCGGAAGTCGCTCTTGAACAGCCAGTCGGAGATCACCACGAGCAGGTAGGCCGCACCCACACTGAGCAGTGAGAGCACCGCGGCCCGGCCGATCAGAGTGCCGCGACGAAGCGCCGGGGCACCCTCCACCTCGGCCGCGCGCACGGCTACGAGGGGGTTGCGACGGCGCTGCACCCACGCGGTGACCGCGTAGATCGCGAGGCCGATGATCCCGTTCAGCAGCGCCCACACGACGATGCCGGTCGAGTAGGACTGCCCGAACACGGGGCCCGCAGGGATCCAGGCGGCGCCCCACGTGTTGAACCAGAAGAAGGTGAACGCAGGGATGCCGGTCGTGAGGATCGCCGAGACGATCCACGGCCAGCCCCACCGGCTCCCCGCGGCCGCGGGCACGGGCCGACGGATCGCCGAGAAGAAGCCGGTCGCCAGCAGGAGTCCGCCCGTGGCGAAGATCACGAGCACGCCGCCGATCATCGCGACGAGGGTGCCGAGCTCCTTGATCCACCAGGTCTGGCCGGCCGCGTCGTGGCCGCCCTCCAGGGTCTTGTCGAACCACGCCACGATCTCCTGCGTCACGGCGGGATCGTGCGTCACACCCGGGTGGTTGTTGGCCGGGCGCAGGAGTTCGCGCGCGGTGCCGTCGTCGATGGAGCCGTACAGCTGGCCCGGAACGACCGGCTCGTCGGTGCCGAACATCGTCATGAGCTTCGGGCTCGAGGTCAGATCCCGCGTGTTGGGCGAGGCCCACATGGATCCGGAGAACTCCTCCCACTCGGCGAAGACGACGAGGGTGTTGCGCGGGAAGTCGGGCGTGCCCTCGGGGCCGAAGAAGCCGGTGGCCGAGTCCAGCAGGACCATGGATGCGTATCCGTCGGGGAAGGCGGCGGCCGCGTTCATGACCGTCGAACCACCCAGCGAGTGCCCCTCGAGGCCGATGTTGTCGGGGTCGACGATGTCGAGGCCGCGGAGGTACGCGAGGCCCGCGGGACCGTTGAAACCGTTGCCGAACGCAGGAGCGTCCGAGCGACCGTGTCCTGCCTGGTCGAGGGCGAGAACGACGTATCCGCGGCGGCTCAGCTCGACCGCGTTCGCCGTCTGCATCTCACGCGAGTTGACGTAGCCGTGCACCGCCAGAACCGCGGGCGCCGGAGTCTCGGGCGTGGCCGTGGCGGGCACGTAGAGCAGTCCGGACACGCTCGTACCGGCCGTGCCGGTGAAGGTGACGTCGCGCACCTGGACGGAACCGGCCGATGTCTGCACGAGGGCAGCCGTGGCGCCGCCGGCCAGCACGAGAGCCACCGCGATCGCGAACAGCGACCACAGCCTCACGAGGGATCGGGGAGAGGACATGGGAACCAACTTCCTTGTTGTGTGCGAGGGGAGGGCGGGCTCATGCGGGTCCGGCCTGCCTCGGAGTGTAGGGATGCGGCGGCAACGAGAACGGACGACGACGCCCTTCTGCACCGATGTGCATGCGTGCACATCATTCTTACTCAAATTCCGCTCATTTGCTGCACATCGGTTCTTCTCAGGCAACTTAAATGCCCTGTGGGCAACCATCGACATCGGAGCCCGGGCCCGTCACCTGAGACGATCGATGCATGGACGCCCCGCATCCCATCGACCTCGAGGCGTGGCCGCGCCGCCGGCACTTCGAGCACTACCTCAACGCCGTGCCCTGCACGTACGCGATCACCGTCGAGGTCGACGCGACGGAGTTCGCCGCCGCCGTCCGCCGGACGGGACGACGCACCTACATCTCGCAGATCTGGGCGCTCGCCCGGCTCGTCAACCGCCACGACGAATTCCGGATGACACGGGACGGCGCCGGCGCACCGGCCGTCTGGGCGCACGCGCATCCCTCGTTCACGATCTTCAACGCCGAGCGCGAGACCTTCGCGAGCGTCTGGACGCCCTTCGATCCGGACTACGCCGCCTTCCACGACGCTGCCGCGCAGGTCATCGCGGAGCACGCCGCGTCCACCGAGTTCTTCCCGCAGGGACCGCCGCCGCCGAACAGCTTCGACGTCTCGAGCCTGCCCTGGACGAGCTTCACCGGTTTCACCCTGAACATCGACGGCGGCTCGCAGCACCTGGCTCCGATCTTCACCCTCGGTCGCTACGTCGAGCGGGAAGGGCGCCTGCTGCTGCCGCTCGCGGTTCAGATCCACCATGCCGTCGCAGACGGGTTCCACACGGCGCGCCTGATCACCGAGTTCCGCGAGCTCCTCGCCGACCCCGCCTGGGTGACCGGCTGAAATCCCGGCACGACCGGCAGAATGGGCACATCATGGTGCCGCACGAGGAGTCGAAGGGTCCGCAGGGGCCCGACCTCGTCTACGGGTGGCTGAATCCCGCGTCTGCGGAGAAGGACGCACAGGACAACAACGACGTCATCGTCGTCTCGGGGATGACGGGCGAACCGCCGACCGTGAGGGCGAGCTTCGCGCTCGGCGCGTTGGAAGTAGCCCTCGTCGCGGGCGGCGCCGTCGAGGTCGAGCCCTGGGAGACCTCGCGTCAGTGGCAGGGCGTCGTCGTGGGCTACCTCGTCTCGGGATCGATGAGCGTCTCGCAGGAGGAGCGGACGGTCGAGCTGGGCCCCGGCGACATCGTGCTCTACACGGGCGCCCACGGCTACCGCATCAGCGCACCCGGCTCTCACGAGTACCTGCTCGTGCGCATTCCGACCTCCGTCCTGGCGCTGCGCCACGGCGAGCTCACGACACTGCTCGCCGCAGACCTCACGCCGCTCGGGGCAACACCCCTGCTCCGCGCGGTGATGTCGACCCTGGCGTCCCCGGACTCCCGCCCGTCCGACGCTGCCGCGGGTCACGTCGCCGATGCGCTCGTCGCCGCCGTACACGCGGTGCTCGCCGACGGCCGCGCGCCCGGCACCGCGACCGTGCTCTCGCTCTTCCACTCGCTCGTGCTGTGGGTCGAGGAGCACCTGCAGGACGCGGAACTCGACGCCGCGCGCATCGCCCGAGCACACGAGCTGTCGCCCCGCGCGGTGCGGCGGGTGTTCGCGGCCAACGGCGTGACGGTGTCGAGCCTCGTGCGCGAGCGCCGTCTGGAGCGCATCCGCGACGAGCTCGTCGACCCTGCGCACGCCCGCGAGAGCATCGGCACGATCGCCGCCCGCTGGGGCTTCCCCGACCCCGCCACCCTCTCGAGCGCCTTCACCCGCCGCTACGGCGCCTCGCCGCGGCGGTACCGGGCAGACCTGCAGCGACAGGGACAGCCCGGCGCCGCCGGCTGATCACTCCTCGGCGAAGACGTCTTTCACGATGCGGAACGCGGTGTTCGCCGCCGGCACGCCGCAGTAGATCGCCGACTGCAGTACGACCTCGACGATCTCCTCGCGGGTCAGTCCGTTGCGCTGCGCGGCGCGCACGTGCATCGCGAACTCCTCGTGGTGACCGAGGGCGATCAGCGCCGTCAGCACCGCGATCGAACGGTCGCGCCGGGCCAGACCCGTTCGCGACCAGATGTCGCCCCAGGCGTAGCGCGTGATGAGGTCCTGGAAGTCCGCGGTCTCCGGGGCCGTGCCGGCGACCGCGCGATCGACGTGGGCGTCGCCGAGCACTTCGCGGCGCACCCGCATCCCGTCGTCGTAGCGCTGCTCGTCGCTGCGCCCTTCTCCGCTCGGCCGGCTCATCGCGCGACCTCGCGGAAGAACTCGCGCAGCACGGCCGCGGTCTGCTCCGGCTCCTCGGCCGGCGGCAGGTGCGCGGCGGACTCGATCACCGCGACGCGCCCGTCGCGGACGCCCTCGGCGATCTCGACGCTCTTCGCCTCCGGTGCCACCTGGTCGTCGCGCCCGAAGACCGCGAGGACGGGAGCCGCTATCTCACCCAGCCGCGGGCGCACGTCGTACGCGGCGAGCGCTTCGCAGCACCGGGCGTAACCCTCGTCGTCCGCATCCTGCAGCGCGTGCAGCAACCGGCCGCTCAGCTCCGGGCGGCGCTCGATCGAGCCCGGGGCGAACCAGCGCTGCGCCGAGCCGATGATCACCGACGAGGTCGATTGCGCGCGCACCTGGGCGGCCCGTTCGTGCCAGCTCGCCGCGTCGCCGAGCTGAGCACCGGAGGCGACGATCGCCGCGCCGCGCACGAGACCGGGGTGACGCAGGAGCAGTTCGAGTCCGGTCGCTCCGCCGAGGGACACCCCGGCGTAGAGGATGTCGTCGCCACCGATCGAGCGGACGGCATCGGCGACGGCATCGGCGATCTCGGCGACCGTGAACGGCGCGGTCGGCGCGGGCGCAGCTCCGTGGCCGGGAAGGTCCCAGCTCACCACCCGGTAGTCGTCCACGAGGAGAGGGACGACGTCCTCCCACAGGATCGTGGATGTGCCGAGCGACGAACCGAGCACGACCAGGGGCGCATCGGCAGGGCCGGTCGGCTCGGTCAGGGCGATCGCGGGTTGCGTCATGCGGGCTCCTCCGTCGGCGCTTCGATGCTCTCGCGCGCCGCATCCGCCGGCGCGTCGGCGACAGCCCGGTCGACGAGTGCGCCCGCGAGTCCCGTGCAGGCGGCGGGATCCAGCAAGGCGTCGACGTCGTCGGCGGGATGCGGCGCGCCGGGCACCCGGTCCAGCGCCGCTTCGAGCGCCTCGCGCACGAGCGCGCGGAGGTCGCCGCCCGCGGTCGCGGCACCGACGATGCGGCGCACCTCGTCGGTGCCGATCACGGGCGCGAGCAGGATGGACAGCCGCTCCGACACCAGCAGGCCATCGGTCACGGCGAGCGCACGGGCCACGGCGTCTTCGTCGACCTGCAGTCCGGTCACGAGCGCGTGTGTCGTCTCGGCAGCGCCGAGCGCGAGACGCAGCAGCTCCCGCAGCGTCGGCCACTCCGCGTGCCATGCACCGTCGGGGCGTTCGTCCGCGGCGAGCGCGGCCGCGAGGTGCAGCGTGGCTCCCAGCTGCGGTGCCCGAAGCGCCGCCGAGCGCACGAGCACGGCGCCGGTGGGGTTGCGTTTCTGGGGCATCGCACTCGAACCGCCGCCGACGCCCTCCGCGAGTTCGCCGATCTCGGTGCGCGAGCCGGTCGCGACATCGGTCGCGAGTTTGCCGAGAGCGTCGATCGCCTGCACGAGCGCATCGCCGAACTCGGTGACGGGCCAGCGCGAGACGTGCCACGGCGCGTCGGGGGCGGCGAGCGCGAGCTCTGCGGCGTACGCGGACGGGAGAGCGGATGCCGCATCCGTCCCGCCGATCTCGACGAAGGAGGCGAGGGTGCCGCCCGCGCCTCCCAGCTGCGCGGGAAGCTGCCCGACGGCATCGCCGAGCCGGACGCGCGCACGGGTGACGCCGCGCAACCAGCCCGCGGCACGAGCACCCACGGTGGTCGGCACGGCATGCTGCGTCAGCGTGCGGGCGGCGGCGACCGTGTCGCGGTGGACGACGGCGAACCCGGAGAGCTGCGCCTCGACCTGCCGGAGAACCCCCAGCAGATGCAGCCCCGCGCGCCGGGAGAGCAGCATGAGTGCCGAGTCGAGGATGTCCTGGCTCGTGGCACCGCGGTGCAGCCAGGGACGCACCTGGATCGATGCGCGATCGTCGAGCCGGGCGATGAGAGGGATGACGGGATTGCCGCCCGCGACGGCCGCACTCGCCAGCCGCGCGGTGTCGAGCCACTCGGCGTCGACGAGCGCGCCACCCCCGGACCACCCGAACTCCTCGGATGCGGCAGCGGCGACCGCATCCGGGGCGACACCGACGACGGCCCAGGCCCGCACGAGGGCGACCTCGGCGGTCACGAGAGCGGCAGCCACGGCATCGTCGGCCACGAGGGCGTCGTGCGACACCGTCACCGGGGAGAGCAGCCCCACATCCGTGAAGGGCGCCCCGGGTTCGTCAGAAGGCAAGGAAAACGGTCTCCTTCTCGCCCTGCAGGTGGATGTCGTGGGTGAGATCACCCTCGGGCGTGCGCGTCGCGACGAGCGTAGCGCGCTCGTGGGGCTCGAGCGAGGAGAGCAGCGGATCCGCCGCGAGCAGCTCTTCGTCGTCCGGCAGGTAGATGCGCGTGTGCAGCTTGTTCGGGAGCCCGCGGGCGAAGACGACGGCCGCGTAGAACGGCGCCTTGCCGTCGATCGGACCGGGGTTGCGCGTCCAGAAGTCGTACGCGCCCTCATCCGTCGTGAAGCTGCGACCGAAGCCGGTGAAGGTGTGGTCGTCGCGGCGACGAGAGCCGCGCGCGCGGGAGATCGTGCCGTCGGTGTCGGCTCCCCAGATCTCGATCACGGCGTCGGGGATCGGAGCCCCCGCACCGTCGTAGATCGTCCCCGACAGCACGATCGCGCCGCTGGAGTGCGGGAAGACGACCTCGTGCATCTTGGGGTACTCGAGACCGAAGGCGAAGAAGGGTCCGACCGTCTGGCCGGAGGTGGCGGGAAGGCGCGTGGCTTCGGACATCTCAGTGCTCTCCCTCGGGCTCGAACCAGGTCGCATCCGGGCCGTCGACGACGATGTCCCAGCGGTAACCCATCGAGAACTCGGGCACCGTGAGGTCGTGGTCGTAGGCGGCGATCAGGCGGTCGCGATCGCGCTGATCGCGGATGGTGTTGTAGATCGGGTCGAGCGCGAACAGCGGGTCGCCGGGGAAGTACATCTGCGTGATCAGGCGCTGCGTGAAGCCGCCGCCGAAGAGCGAGAAGTGGATGTGGGCGGGGCGCCAGGCGTTGATGTGGTTCTTCCACGGGTACGGACCGGGCTTGATGGTCGTGAAGGTGAAGCCGCCGTCGTCGCCCGTGATGGTGCGGCCGGCGCCGGTGAAGTTCGGATCCAGCGGAGCCGGATGCTGGTCGCGCTGGTGGATGTAGCGGCCGGCCGCGTTGGCCTGCCAGATCTCGACGAGCTGGTTGGCCAGAGGACGTCCCCAGCTGTCGAGCAGGCGCCCCGTGACGGTGATGCGCTCACCCTGCGGCTCGCCGCGG
Source organism: Microbacterium binotii (assembly GCF_021398715.1). NCBI lineage: Bacteria > Bacillati > Actinomycetota > Actinomycetes > Micrococcales > Microbacteriaceae > Microbacterium > Microbacterium binotii. Next base: position 3,029,731 of record NZ_CP090347.1, read on the forward strand.
TGCTGGAGCGTCAGGTCGGACTCGATCTGCGCGACGTCTCGCTGCCCGTACGCGGGCGAGAACAGCTCGATGGTCTCGGGGTCGACGAGCCGCGGGTTCTTGGTGGGGTGGCGCAGCAGGCTCGAGCGGTAGGGCGCGAAGTCGTAGAGCGTGGTGGGCACGTCCTCGCCGGCGGCCACGCGACGGGCGGCGTCGGCGTGCGCGTCCGCGATCTCCTGGTTGATCTTCGACTGCGTGGGCATGTCGGCCGAGGCCAACAGCGACTCGGGAGCCGCAGCCTGGGGCGGAGGGGTGGACATGGAACCGTCTCCTTCGACGTCACACGGGTGGGGTGTCCAGGGTTGCACCGGCGGGCCGCATCCGGTCGCCTCCGTTCTCACTCAGTGAGAATCGGTTCCTCGGAGAGCCTTGGTCAGATCCTTCGCCGCCTGCACGACCAGCGGGGCGAGACGCCTCTCATCGGCGCCGTCGAGGTGCGTGACGACGCCGAGCGCCGTGGCCGGCAGCCCCGAGATCGTGCCGAGGGCGGCGGCGACCGAGATGTTGCCGAGCGTCATCTCCTCGCGGGTCACGGCGTAGCCCCGGCGCCGGGTGAGCACGATGTCGGCGCGGAGCACGTCGGGGTCGGTGATCGAGTGCCGCGTCTCGGGCACGAGGGGGGCGGCGAGGTACGTGTCGAGCCATGCTTCGTCGCACGTCGCGAGCAGCGCACGACCCACCCCCGTCGTGTGCAGCGGGTGTCGCCCGCCGGCGCGCCCGAGGGTGGGAACCGAGGCGCGCCCGGTGATCCGCCCCGCGAACAGCACGACCGCATCCGGTGGGGTCGGGGCGTCGAGCACCGCGAGGTGGACGTTCTCCCCCGTCGCCTCGTACAGCCGCACGAGGTGGGGCAGCGACTGCTCCCGCAGCCGAAGCGCCAGAGGCGAGAGTTCGCCGAGCTCCCACATCCTGGCGCCGACGGCGTACGTGTGCGCGGAGGTGCGCTCGACGAGGCCCTCGCCGATGAGCTGGACGAGGAGGCGATGCACCGTCGAGAGGGGAAGGCCCGCGCGCTCGGCGAGCTCGGCGGCGGTGAGCTCGGGGGCGTCTTCGTCGAACGCCCGCATGAGCGCCATCGCCCGACGCAGCACGCCATCCGCCATGCCCTCACCCTAGCCGCGGGGTGCCTGCGGGATGCGGGATGCGTGAGATGGTGGCGGCATGGCCAACTCGCCGAGCGGGGACTCGATGACGGCACGCATCGTGCGCGTGCTCGAGACGTTCACCGCCGATCGCACGGTGCAGACGGCGGCGGAGATCGGCAGGCGTGCGCAGCTTCCCGCATCCACCGCGCACCGCATCGTCGACGACCTCGTCGCCGAGGGCCTGCTCGAGCGCGACGACGAACGCCGGATCCGCATCGGCATGCACCTCTGGGAGCTCGCCCTGCGCGGTTCGACGGCGCTGCGCCTGAGGCAAGCGGCGCTTCCGGCGATGTCCGCCGTGCAGGACGTCATCCGCGAGCACACGCAGTTGGCCGTGCTCGAGGCCGATGAGGCACTGTTCGTCGAGCGCCTCTCGCATCCGGATGCGGGAGCGAACATCACGCGCATCGCCGGCCGCCTCCCGCTGCACGCGTCGTCCGCGGGGCTCGTCCTCCTCGCGCACGCCCCCGCCGCCCTTCGCGAGCGGGTGCTCGACGCGCCCCTGCGACGCGTGGCCCGCGAGACCATGACGGATGCGGCCGAGCTGCGCCGCATCCTCACCCGCATCCGGCGCGACGGGTACGTGATCGCGCCGGGCTCGATCGAGTCGGTGTCGACGGGCGTCGCCGTGCCGCTGCGCGAGGCGGGCGAGGTGATCGCGGCGCTCTCGGTGGTGCTGCCCCGCGACGCCGACGCGGAGCGCGCCCTCGCGCCGCTGCGGACGGCGGCCGCCGAGATCGAGGCGGGGCTGCGCAGTACCCGCGCCTGAGCGCGCCCGCACGGCGGGTGCCGGATGCCGGGGACCGATCCGGAGCCCACAAGGAGGCCCATTCAACGGGAGAATGTGCGATGGATGCGGTGGCGCGGGGCACACTGGTCGGCAGCATTCAACAGGCCCGTCGTCGAAGGAGACGCCATGACCGTTATCCGCACCCGTGTCGCCATCGTCGGCGCCGGCCCCGCCGGGCTCCTGCTCTCCCACCTGCTCGCCGACGCCGGCATCGAGTCGGTCATCGTCGACTCCCGCACGCGCGAGCAGATCGAGACGACCATCCGCGCCGGCATCCTCGAACAAGGCACCGTGGACCTGCTCGTCGCCAGCGGCGCGTCGACGCGCGTGCTCACCGACGGCAACCGGCACGACGGCATCGAGCTGCGCTTCGACGGCGAGGGCCACCGCATCGACTTCCCCTCCCTGACCGGCCGCAGCGTCTGGCTCTACCCGCAGCACGAAGTGCTCAAGGATCTCGTGGCCACGCGACTCGCCGCCGGCCAGGACCTGCGTTTCGGTGTGCGCGTCGACGCGGTGGAGGACGCCGCATCCGATCGCCCTCGCGTCATCGGCGAGGATGCCGACGGGCAGCGTGTCGAGATCGAGGCCGAGTTCGTCGTGGGCGCGGACGGCTCGCGCTCCGTCGTCCGCCGGACGCTCGGCGGGTCGGCGGCGGGCTCGTTCCGCGAGTACCCGTTCGCGTGGTTCGGCATCCTGTGCGAGGCGCCGCCGAGCTCCGAGGAGCTCATCTACAGCAACTCGGATGCGGGCTTCGCCCTCATCAGCCAGCGCAGCAGCACGGTGCAGCGCATGTACTTCCAGTGCGACCCCGAGGCCGACCCCGACGCACTGAGCGAGGCGGAGATCTGGGACGCGCTGCAGGCGCGCGTCCCCGGCACGACCCTCAACGAGGGACCCATCTTCCAGCGGGACGTGCTGCGCTTCCGCAGCTTCGTCGCCGGCGAACTGCGCCGCGGCCGCGTCGCGCTCATCGGTGACGCCGCACACACGGTCCCACCGACGGGCGCGAAGGGCATGAACCTCGCCGTCGCCGACGTGGTGCTGCTCGACATCGCGCTGCGCGCGCTCCTGCTCTCCGGTGACGAACGACCGATCGACGCCTTCGCCGAGACGGCGTCGCGGCGGATCTGGAAGGCCCAGCACTTCTCGTGGTGGATGACCAGCATGCTCCACCGCACCCCCGACGCGTCCGACTTCGACCGCCAGCGGCAGCTCGGCGAGCTCCGTTCCATCATCGACTCGGATGCGGGCCGCACCTACCTCGCCGAGGCGTACACCGGCTGGCCCTTCGAGACCCGCCTCGGCTGACCCGCGCGGGGCGGGCCGCCGCGCCGCGGCCACCGCGACACCCGCACGGTCACCCGTCACCAGACCACCCCACACGCCCCACCAGCCACCATCCGCACCACGCACCGTGCACACGTCGCACCGCGGGGCACTCATCCGTCGCGCGAAAGCGGGCGCGGACGGAGGCGGCGGGCAGGGTAGAGTCCGGTGCTCGTGAGCATCCAGACCCCCGACGAAAGCGCAAGCCGACGCGGACGGGCGTTGCTGCTGCTGATCGCTGTGGCGCTGGTGGCCGCCAACATGCGCGCGACGATCACGGGCGTCGGACCGCTGCTCGAGGAGATCGCAGACGATCTCGGCACGACGACCGCAGCCCTCGGTGCGCTCGCCGCCGTTCCCCTCCTCGCCTGGGCGATCGTCTCGCCGTTGACCCACGGCCTGTCTCGCCGCTTCGGGATGTCGCGCGTGCTGCTGTGCGCCCTCATCGCGCTCGGGGCGGGAACGGCCTGGCGCTCGCTGCCGGGCACGGAGGTCAATCTGTGGCTCGGAACCGGACTGATCGGCGCATCCCTCGCCGTCGCCAACGTGATCATGCCGGCGGTGATCAAGCGCGACTTCCCGGGGCGCGTGCCGGTCATGATGGGCATGTACACGGCGCTGCTCGGCGGCGTGGGGGCCGTCGCCTCGGCCGTCGTCGTGCCCATCTCGCATGCCGTGGACGATCCGGATGCGGGGTGGCGCGTGGCGTTGGCCGCGACCGCCGCACTCCTGCCGCTCACGATCGCCCTCTGGGCCTGGGCGCAGCACGGCCGCACGCCGCGGACCGCCCCGGCACCTTCCCCACCGGGAACCCCGCGCAGCACGGGGATCTGGCGCGACCCCCTGGCATGGCAGATCGCGGCCTACATGGGAGCGCAGTCGGCGTCGTTCTACATGCTCGTGACGTGGATGGCCCCGCTCGCCGCGTCGACGGGCAAGTCCCCCGTGGCCGCCGGCGTCGATGTCGCGCTCTACCAGATCCTCGGTGTCGTCGGTTCGTTCGCCGTCGCGTTCGCCCTGCAGGGGCGCCTGCGCCGGGCCGTCCCGGCCGCACTCCCCCTGCTCGCGATCGCCGCCGCGATCGGCATGATCCTCGCGCCGCAACTGCTGACCGCGTGGGCCCTGCTCTCGGGCTTGTCGGCGGGGGCGTCGCTGAGCATGTCGCTGACCCTGATGGCGCAGCGCGCGAGGGATGCCGCCGCATCCTCCGCGCTCTCCGGCATGTCGCAGTCGGTCGGATACCTCCTCGCCGCCGCCGGCCCCATCTGCTTCGGAGCCCTCCACGCACTCGACGGCGGATGGACCGCGCCGCTGCTGCTCTACATCGCCGTCCTGGTCGGACAGTGCGTGGTCGGCGTCTCGGTCGGTCGCGAACGGTACGTGCTCGAGGGCCGCTGAGGCTCACTAACCGCATCCGCAACTCAGGAGAAATCCCCCCTGCAGGACGATCCGCGGCGAAACGTCCTGTCGAGCGGAGATCTCCTGCCGAACGGATGCGGACGCCCGTCGTATGCGGCACGCCCCACGCGGCACGCCGCACGCCCGGCGCTCAGGGGAAGGCGATGCGGCGGAGGAGATCGGCGAGCTGCACGCGCTCGGCGGCCGACAGGTTTCCGTGCAGGTCGCGTTCGGCGGCCTCGGCGGCGGCCAGCGCGCGCTCGTGGAGGGCCAGGCCGTCGGCGGTCGCGACCACGACGTTGGCCCGACGGTCGGCGGGGTCGGGGCGTCGTTCGATGAGACCACGGCGCTGCAGGTCGTCGACCAGGGCGACGACCTGGCTGGGGTCGAGGCGCAGGAACTCCGCAAGCTCCCGCTGCGAGGGACCGGCCGCCGTGTCGCAGGCGAGGGCCAGCACCGAGTACGACCGCACCTTCAACCCGAGGGCCGCCAGGGCCGAATTCCCCGCGGCGAGCGAGAGGGCGTTGGCGCGGGCCAGCAGAAAGCTGACGTCGTCGGTGAGCCGGGCGCGCGCGTCGGCCTGCGCTGCAGCATCCTCGCTCTTCGGCATAGGCAGATCCTAACAAAAGGTGCGGGAAACAATAATTGACAATTTCAACTAGTCCCGTTTCAATGAGAGCACGAACGAAGGAGTCCCCCATGTCCCTCGACGGCAAAGTCGCCATCGTCACCGGATCCGGCCGCGGCCTCGGCCTCGCCTACGCCCAGGAGCTCGCCCGCCAGGGAGCGCGCGTCGTCGTCAACGACGTGGATGCGGCCACCGCCGCCGAGGCGGTGTCCTCGATCGAGCGCGAGGGGGGCCAGGCCGTCGCGGTGGTCGCTCCCGTGGGCTCGTCCGAGACGGCGAAGGAGCTCGTCCGCACGGCCGTCGACACCTACGGCCGGCTCGACATCCTCGTCACCAACGCCGGCGTCCTTCGCGACACCGTGCTCTGGAAGATGAGCGACGAGGCCTTCGACACCGTCATCGACGTACACCTGCGCGGCACGTTCACGTGCGTCCGCGAGGCCGCCACCTACATGCGTGAGAACGAGATCGCCGGTCGCATCATCTGCATCGGCTCGCCGACCGGTCAGCGCGGCAACTTCGGCCAGACCAACTACGCCGCCGCCAAGGCCGGCATCGTCGGCATGGTGCGCACCTGGGCGCTCGAGCTCAAGAAGGCCGGCATCACCGCCAACGCCGTGATCCCCGTGGCCGCCACCGCCATGACCGCGACCCTGCCGTACTTCGCCGCGGCGGTCGAGGCGGAGGAGGCGGGTGAGCCGATGCCCGCGTTCTACCGTCACGACCTCGGCTTCGGAACCTCCGACGACGTGGCCGGCCTCATCGCCTTCCTCGCCTCGGATGCGGCGGCGAACGTCTCCGGCCAGGCGATCGGCGTCGGCGGCGACCGCATCCAGCTCTGGTCGCACCCCGAGCCCGTGGTCACCGCGTACCGCGAGGGCGGCTGGAGCGCGGCGGCGCTCGAGTCGGAGTTCGCCGACCTGGTCGGCGACAACCTGCAGTCGGTCGGTGAGCGCTTCCCCGCCCTGCCGGAAGAGCTGCAGCGCCCCCGCCCCTGAGACTCGAGGGGTCTGGTGAGACCGGGCCCCTCGCACCACGCATCCCCGACGACGAGGAACGCCGATGACCACGCGCTACGAACCCGCGATCGACCTGTCCGCCATCACGGCGATCGACGTGCATGTGCACATCGAGGTCGACGCGCACGGACACTCCTCGCTTCCCGACGATCTGGCCAAGGCTGCCTCCGCGTACTTCAGCGCCGACGTGGGGCGCCCCGATCTGGACGCGGTCGCCGCGTACTACCGTGAGCGCTCCATGGCAGCGGTGGTGTTCACCGTGGACGCGCAGACGGAACTGCAGCATGCGGCACTGTCGAGCGAGGAGATCGCGGAGGGTGCGGCGCGCAACAACGACGTGCTCATCCCGTTCGGCTCCGTCGACCCGCGTCAGGGGCAGGCCGCGATCGATCGCGCGCGACACCTGATCGAGGACTACGGCGTGCGCGGCTTCAAGTTCCACCCCACGGTGCAGGGCTTCGACCCGAGCGACGAGCAGTACTTTCCGCTGTACGAGACGATGCAGGCGACCGGCGTGGTGACGCTCTTCCACACGGGGCAGACGGGCATCGGCGCGGGGATGCGGGGCGGCCGCGGCTTCCGCCTCGCGCTGTCGAATCCGATGCTGCTCGACACGGTCGCAGCGCGGTTCCCCGACCTGCAGATCATCATGGCCCACCCCTCGGTGCCGTGGCAGGACGAGGCGATCTCTGTGGCGACCCACAAGCACAACACGTGGATCGACCTGTCGGGCTGGAGCCCGAAGTACTTCCCGCCGCAGCTGGTGCGGGCGGCGAACTCGTTTCTGAAGAGCCGCATCCTGTTCGGCTCGGACTTCCCGCTGCTCACCCCCGACCGGTGGCTGCGCGACGTGGCGCAGATCGAGATGAAGCCCGAGGTCATGCCCGGCATCCTCAAGGACAACGCCGCTCGTCTGCTCGGACTCGGATAGCCCATGAATCCGAGACTGCGCAGCGAAGCGCCTTTCGGTCACGACGCTCTCGGGTACGCCGAGGCGATGCTCAGCGAGGGCGCCCGCGCTGCCCTCGCCCGCCTCGACGACACGTTGCGCACCCGGATCGCGCCGCTGCTGCCCGCCGCGTGGGAGAGCGCGACCCTGCCGGCCGCCGTCATCGACGCCCTCGCGCCTCTCGATCTGATGCAGCCGGTCGGCGTGGAGCCGTCAGAGGCCGCATCCTCCGTCTTCTCCGGCTACCGCGCGTTCGTCCTCGCCCGCACCGACGTGTCGGTCGCGACGGCGTACAACGCGCAGTCGGGACTGTTCCGCACCGCCGTGCGCCGCGGCGGCTCGCCCGAACAGGTCGCCGCGCTGGACGACGCGATCCGCAGCTTCGCGCTGCGGGGCGTCTTCGCACTGACGGAGCCCGACCACGGCTCCGACATCGCGGGCGGGCTCGCCACGACCGCCACGCGCGAGGGCGACGGCTGGGTCATCGACGGCGCGAAGCGGTGGATCGGCGGCGCCGACACCGCCGACGTGCTCGTCGTGTTCGCACGCGCCGCCGACGACGGCGAGGTCAAGGCATTCCTCGTGCCCCGGGACGCGCCCGGCGTCACGCTGACCCGCATCGAGGGCAAGATGTCGCTGCGACCCATGCAGAACTTCGACATCCGCCTCGACGGCGTGCGCGTCGAGGAGAGCGCGCGGCTCCAGCGGGTCGACAGCTGGCGCGACGTGGCCGAGATCCTGCGATCGCTGCGCTCGGACGTGGCCTGGATCGCGACGGGCCTGCAGGCCGGCGCCCTGGATGCGGCGGTCGCGTACGTACGCGAGCGCGAGCAGTTCGGTTCGCCGCTGGGCGGCTTCCAGCTCGTGCAGGAGAAGCTCGCTCGCATCCTCGGCAACCTGACCGCATCCCTCGGCATCGTCACGCGTCTGTCCGCCCGACAGGATACGGGCGTGCTGCGCGACGAGGACTCGGCGCTGGCCAAGATGCAGACCGCCCGCCTCGCCCGTGAGAGCGTCGCGCTCGCCCGCGAGGTGCAGGGAGGCAACGGCATCCTCCTCGAGCACGGCGCCGCACGGTTCTTCGCCGACGCGGAGGCCGTCTACTCCTACGAGGGCACACACGAGATGACCGCCCTGATCGTCGGGCGCGGGCTCACGGGCTCCTCCGCCTTCGTCTGAACATCCACCGAAAGGAACCCATCATGACCACGACCGCCGCATACGCCGACGCCGCATCCCTCGCGGGCACCGACCTCGGCTTCACCGACTGGCTCGAGGTGACCCAGGACCGGGTGAACCTCTTCGCGGACGCGACCGACGACCACCAGTGGATCCACGTCGACCCGGAGCGCGCCAAGGAGGGCCCTTTCGGAGGTCCGATCGCGCACGGTTTCCTGTCGCTGTCGCTGACCGTGAAGTTCTGGTCCGAGCTGTTCGATCTCGAGGGCGTCAGCACCAAGGTGAACTACGGCCTCGACAAGGTGCGCTTCGTCTCGCCCGTCGCCGTCGGCGCCCGCATCCGCGGCGGCGCCGTCATCGCCGAGGTCACCGAGGTACCCGGCGGATACCAGTTCGCGGTCGACCAGACGATCGAGATCGAGGGCGCCACCAAGCCCGCCGTCGTCGCCCGCGGGCTGTACCGCTTCTACGCCTGACCCCTCCCCTCCGGGCTGCGCCCCGAACCCACCATCACGAGGATGCAACGATGCATGATCACGGACTGGGATCCTGGATCACCAAGAGACGACTGAAGAGCCCCGGCAAACCCGCGATCATCGTCGACGGCGGCGAGACGCTGTCGTACGGCGAGTTCGCCGACGCCGTCGATCGCACGGCGGCCGTGCTGCGCGAACGCGGCGTCGGCAGAGCGGATGCGGTGGCCTACCTCGGCGAGAACAGCCCGGCGTTCCTTCAGGTGCTCTTCGCCTGCGCCCGACTGGGGGCCGTGTTCGTGCCGGTCAACACGCGCCTCGCGGCACCCGAGATCCGGCATGTGCTGACCGACTCGGGCGCCCGCGTGCTCATCCACGACCCGGAGTTCGCCGAGCGCATCATCCCCGGGATCGAGGCCGCATCCATCGGCGAGGTCATCCTGACCGGTGAGGGGATCTCGCACCATCCGGGCCTCGCCGCGCTGGTGCGGGACGCCGACGGCGCCTCCGTCGGGACGACGGCTGTGACGCTCGAGGATCCCGCGGCGATCGTCTACACGTCCGGCACGACCGGGCGAGCGAAGGGCGCGGTCCTCACGCACGGCAACCTCACCTGGGTCGCGTTGAACTGCATCATCGACTACGACGTGGTCTCGACCGACGTCGCGCTGATGATCTCGCCGCTGTTCCACGTCGCCGCCCTCGGGATGGGCGCGCTGCCGGTGGTGCTCAAGGGGGCGGCCCTCGTGCTGGAGAAGGGATTCGACGCCGGTCGCGCGCTGACCCTGATCGAACGACACCGCATCACGATGCTCAGCGGCGTGCCCACGACGTACCAGCTGATGGCCGATCACCCTGACTGGCCCACGACCGACCTGTCGAGCCTGCAGAAGCTGACGTGCGGCGGTTCGGCAGTGCCCACCCGCATCCTCAACGCCTTCGAGGCGCGGGGGCTGTCGTTCTCGCAGGGGTACGGCATGACCGAGACCTCGCCCGGCGCCACCTCCCTGGCACCGGCGATGACCCGCGCGAAGCAGGGCAGCGTGGGCCTGCCGCACTTCTTCACCGAGGTGCGCGTGACCGACGACACGGGCGCCGTCGTGCCTGCGGGGACGGTCGGGGAGATCGAGATCGCGGGACCCAACGTGTTCCCCGGATACCACGGGCTCCCGGACGAGACGGCGGCGGCGTTCCGCGAGGACGGCTGGTTCCGCTCCGGCGACCTCGGCTATCTGGACGAGGACGGCTACCTCTTCATCTCCGACCGACTGAAGGACATGATCATCTCCGGCGGAGAGAACATCTATCCCGCCGAGGTCGAGAACCTGATCAACGACATCCGGGGGATCTCCGGGGTCGCCGTGATCGGCGTTCCCGACGAGCGGTGGGGCGAAGTCCCGTGGGCCGTGGTCACCGTCAAGGAGGGCGCCGAAGTCACGACGGAGTCCGTACGCACCCAGCTCGACGGTGTCCTCGCCCGGTACAAGCTCCCCAAGAACGTCGTCGTGGTCGAGGATCTCCCGCGCACCGCATCCGGCAAGGTCCGCAAGGCCGCGCTGCGTGAGCTGTTCGGACGGAAGCACTGATCATGTCGCTGCTGTCGCGCCCCGCCGTCGCACGATTCGTCGCGCGGCGGTTGCAGAAGGCGATGCCGCGCATGATGGCGGCCCAGACGGGCGGACTCGACCCGCGCGAGCGCCTGCCGGAGTTCACCGCCGAGCGGCGCGAGCTCATCATCCCGGCCGACCCGCCCGCCCCCGCCGTGATCTACCGCGCGGCGGATGCGACAGCCCACCCCGGCGTGCACGTGAACTTCCACGGCGGCGGCTACATCCTGGGCCAGCTCCACGGCGACGACGCTCTCTGCCGCGCGATCGCGAGCCGGGCGGGGGTGGTGGTGATCGACGTCGACTACGCGGTGGCGCCCCAGCATCCGTTCCCGACCGCGGTGCACCAGGCGATGCGGGTCGTGCAGTGGGCGATCGACAACGCGGACGCGCAAGGGTGGGACGCCACGCGGCTGACCGTCGGCGGACAGAGCGCGGGCGGGGCGATCGCCGCCGCGGTCGCGCGGCAGGCGCTGGATGCGGGCGGTCCCCGCATCCGTCTCCAGGTGCTGCACTACCCGCCGCTCGATCTCACGGTCCCTGCGGTCGAGAAGCACTCGCCGCTCACGAAGCCCCTCCTGCGACCCTGGATGTCCGAGGTCTTCGACAGCTCGTACGTGCCCGACCCTCGAACGCGAGCCGATCCGCTCGTCTCACCGGCGGGCGTGTCCGACACCGCCGATCTCACGGGCATCGCCCCGGCCGTCGTCATCGCCGCATCCGACGACATCCTGCGCGACGAGGACGAGCGCTACGCCCGGCGCCTCGAGCGCGTGGGAGCCCTGGCTGAGTTCTGGCAGGTGGAGGGCGCCGACCACGGCTACGACGGCGGCGACGACGCGCTCGCACGGGAGAACTACCTGCGTATCGCCGAGCACATCCGCGCCGCGCAGGGCTGATCGCTCGCCCCGTTCGCGAACGACCGGCACGCTAGGCTCGCGAAGTGGCCGTCCAGCGGCCGACGGGGGAAGAGACGGATGCGGAGATCACGCGAGATCTGGCTGGTCGCCGCCACGGCAGGGCTCCTCTGGTTGCTGGTCGTCGCGCTGGCCGCCGCAGCGTCGCTCACGCCGTTGCAGCGCGTGCAGCAAGCGGCCCTGCCGACGCCGAGCCCCTACGTCTGGTCCTGGCCCGCCCCGTGGTCTCTGCTCTCCCCTCTCGTCGCGGCCCTCGCCGTGGCTGCCTGTGTCGCAGCCGCCTTGCACGTCGTGCGCCGTCGGGAGTCGTTCGCCGTGACCTGGCTCGCGGTCGTCGCGGCGGGTGCGATCACCGGGATGACGATCGATGTGCAGCTCGTCTTCGGCACGCTCGTCACGCACGGCTGGGCTCTGTGGGCGCTGGATCTCGGCAGCCGCGCCGCGATCGGTGCCTACTGGGGCCTGCTCTACGGGTGGCTGCCGGCGCTGCTCGCCTCGCGCCTATCGCGACGGGAGGCGCCCGGCGACGGCCCCGGTGGAGCGGTACGACTCCGCAGCTCTCTGGCCGTGGGAGCTGCGGTCGCGACACTCGTCCTGCTCGTCGCGACGCAGACACTGGGCGACGAGGCGTCTCAGGCCCAGGTGCGGGCTGACCAGGCGGCCGCGGAGCCGGCTCCGGCGGACGGTTCGATTCCACCCGATCCACAGGCGGAGGGCGATCCGGTTCCGGAGCGCTCCGCGGGCGCCGGCGTGACGGACGCGGACGGCTGCACTCCGGATCGCGCCATGATCCTGAAGGGCGAGCCCGATGCGGCGACCGGGCATCGGGGGCTCCGCCTCGAGCTCATGAACTTCTCCGATGCTCCCTGCACGATCGAGGGGTATCCCGACGTCGCGTTCGGCGACCAGAACGGTCATCTGCTCGACTCCACGATCGAGCATGGCGGTTCCTTCATGGCGACCGATCCGGGGCCCGCATCCGTCGTCGTTCCGGCGGGTGGCTCAGCGGTCGCCTACCTCGGCTGGGATGCCCAGTCCACCCACGGCGTCATCATCGCGCGCACGCTGTGGGCGGCGGTCGTCGCGGGAGAGACGCGCGGCTCCTGGCCGGTCGAGCTCGATGTGGTCGCGGGCACAGCCGTCGCAGTCACCGCATGGCAGGCGCCGGGAGACGCGCCCTGACCGCGAGGAGTCAGCGCTGCTCTCGCTCGGGCTCCTGGCCGATCGCGTCTGCGAGCGGGTCGACGGGCAGTGCGCCTCCGATCTGCGAAGTCGGCTTCGCGTCCCGGTGCGGATGTGTGGGTGCGCTGCGACCCAGATACGCGTCACTGTAGGGATCGGACGCGTAAAGATCGTCGCTGTCGATCCTCTTGCGGCGGCGGGGCCGGAATGACAGGAGCGACACCGCACCCAGGCCGAGGACCGCGCCGATGATCACCGCCCAGAGCGGGATCCGCCATGCGAAGGCGATGGACGCCCAGTACAGCCCGAAGCCGCCGAGGACGATCGCGACGATGAGCGCCCGCCGCCAGCGATAGAGCGCCATAGTCCACGGTAACCCGGGGTCGCCGGCGCGTCCAGGGCCCTCCGTTCAGCCCTCGAGCCACCGGAGAACCACGTGCACGTCGGAGGGAGCTGCCGGATCGTCCACGGAGATCTGCGCGGTATACGCCCCCGCATCCGGCAGCCGGATCTCCGCCAGCTCCCCGGAGAGGAAGCTCCCGAAGCGCACCACGGGCGTCGGCAACGACAGGGTGTGCTCGAACACCCTCTCCCCGTGTGAGGCGACCTCATCGATCAGCACGCGGACTGTGACGTCTCCGGCGAGGTCCTCTCGGGTCGCCACCATGATCGCGGAGTCGGTTGCCACGGCCGGCTCGTCGCCGGTCACCCACTCGGGAAACTCCGCGCCCTCCGAGGCGAACAGCACGACCTGCGCGTTCAGCGGCGTCACCGTGATCTCGGACCGGCTCATCTTCGTCTCCCTCCCGGGATGGCCAGGCTACTGCGCCTCGGTCACAACTCAGCCGCATCCGTCCGCCTCCCCGCGCCCGAACTCCTGCAAAGCCGGCCAGCGGCACCCCCGACAGCCCGAGACAGGCGGGTTCTGCAGGAGTTCGGGCGCGACCGACCTCGTCCTGTCCGCTCAGCAGGGCGGAACGAGGAACAGGTCATGAAGGCTGATGCGGTGCTTCACGTCGCGCATCTCGCGGGGCGCCAGCCAATGCAAGGGGGTCCGAAACCACGGGCGGAACAGGACTCGCTGAAGAAGGACGACGTTGTTGAAAGCCAGCCACGCCAAGAACGACCCCAGACGAACCGGCCGCGGAAACGTGAAGGGCACGCAGACCAGCCACGCAACGAACCCCACCGGGATCAGCACCCAGAGCATCACGCTGTGAAGCAGGATCACGAGAATCCCGGCGAGCTTCGAGTTTCCCGACCACACGAGATCCCCCTCTTCGCCGCCTGCCGGTCGCCCGCCGGTTCGCCAATCGTGCCACTTCCCGGAGCCAGTCCCCGCAGTCGTCTCCCGCCTCCGCGTCTGAACTCCTGCAAAACCGCCCACCGACCGCCGGGGACCCCGTAACGAACTGGTTCTGCAGGAGTTCGGGCACGACTCAGCCAGAACCGACACCACCGGCGGCACCCCACACCGAATCGGCCGGTTCCGGCTGAGCTGTGCCACATACCCGTCGTGCCCACCGCACACCCGAACCGAACTCCTGCAGAACCGACCACCAGCACCCGGGAACCCACGAACGGGCAGGTTCTGCAGGAGTTCGGGCACGACGCAGCCGGAACCAACACCACCGACGGCACCCCGCACCGAATCGGTCGGTTCCGGCTGAGCTGTGCCGCAAGCACCCGCGGACAGGTGTCGGGGATCAGTCTCCGGGGATGGCGGCGGTGAGCGCCTCCGCGGCCGCGGCCGACCAAGCCGCACGGCGGGCACGGTAGATCTCCGTGGTGCGCTGGGCGGGCCAGTCCTCGCCGAGGTAGTCGAACGGCAGACGCGGGTCGCTGCGCAGCAGCTCCAGCCAGTCGGCGACGAGCATCGTCAGCGCCGCCAGCGGCGGGGCCTCGATCGTCTCGGCGGTGTTCCACTCCGTGGCGAACCGCTCGTGCGCGGCACGGATGCGGGCGAGATCCCATGCGGTGCGCGCCGCATCCGCCACCGGGAACGCGGCGAGGTCCCGGGCGCGGAACGCGATCACCGCGCCGGCCGGCAGCTCCTCTTTGAGGCCGCCGAGGGCCGCGACCAGGTCGACCTCTCCCGGCGCGATCCAGAGTCCGTCGCGCACCGCGGCGAACCCCTCCCACGCGAGCGCCGCGCGCAGGCGGTGGCGGAGCGTGCGCTGGTCCTCCGGAACCGTGAAGGTCACGAGCGTCCATCCGCTGCCCACCGGGTCGAACGGATGCGGCGAGTGCACGCGCTCGGACGCCTCTTCCAGCACCGCGCGCCCCTGTTCCGTGAGGGCGAACTCCACGCCGCGACCGACCCGTGCGCGCGAGAGCAACCCGGTCACGGCCATCCGGTCCAGGGCGGCCCGCGTGGTGGGAGCGGCGACTCCCGCGCTCTCGAGCACGTCGAGATAGAAGCTGGCTCGGACGGGACGGGAGATCCCGCGCTCGAGCAGCTCGCCCAGCAGGGCGAGCAGCAGGCGCTGCGGCGCGCGCTGGGTCGCTTCGACCTCTCGCGAGAGGGATTGCACCGATGTCACCGACATATCATGCGGCCGGACGGACGGCCTCGCCGCGCTTGGCGCGCTGGATCTGCTCGTACACGTGCGTGCGCAGCTCCGTGAAGCGGGGCAACGCACGCGTCGTGATCTGGTCGCGCTCGGGCGCGAGATCGATCACGAGATCCTCCTGCACCCATGTCGGCGACTTGGAGAGCACGACGACCCGCTCGCCGAGGTAGACCGACTCGTCGATGTCGTGCGTCACGAACAGGATCGACATGCCGCGCTCCAGGTGCAGGCGCCGCACGAGGTCCTCCAGGTCCGCACGCGTCTGCGCGTCGACGGCCGCGAAGGGCTCGTCCATGATGAGCACCTCGGGCTGGTAGGCGACGGCGCGCGCGATCGCGACGCGCTGCTGCATGCCGCCGGACAGCTGCCACGGGTAGCTGTCAGCGGCGTGGTCGAGGCCGACAGCGAGCAGCGCGTCGTCGATGAGAGCGTTGCGCTCGCTCTTCGAGAGCTTCTTGTGCTTCAGCGGCAGCTCGACGTTGCCGCGCACGGTGAGCCACGGATACAGGCTGCGTCCGTACTCCTGGAAGACGAGCGCCATGTTCGGCGGCGGCGCGGTGACCTGCTTGCCGTCGAGCACCACGCTGCCCGCGGTGGGGCGGAGCAGACCCGAGATGCACTTGAGCAGCGTGGTCTTGCCGCATCCGGACGGACCGACGATGCACACCAGCTCGCCGCGGCGCATCGAGAAGTCGATGTCGCCGATCGCTTCCACGACGCCCGTCGAGGACTCGTAGACCTTCTTCAGGTGTTCGACCTGCAGGAGCGTCTCAGGCACGCTCGACCTCCTTGATTCCGTGGTACCAGCGCAGGACCCTGCGCTCGACGATGGTGAAGATGACCGACAGGACGATGCCGACCAAGCCGAGCAGCACGATGCCGCTCCACATTTCCGCGATCAGGTAGTTGCGCTGGAAGTAGGCGATCTGGAACCCGAGGCCCGATGAGGAGAAGAACATCTCGGAGATCACCATCATGATCAGCGCGACCGACAGCGTCTGACGTACGCCCGCCATGATGCGGGGGCTCGCCGCCGGCAGCACGAGCGAGAACAGGCGCTGCGCGGGAGTGAGCGAGAACGACTTGGCCGTCTCCGTCATGACCGAGTCGGTGCCGCGCACACCGTCGACGGTGTTCAGCAGGACGGGCCACAACGATCCGAAGACGATGACGACGATCTTCATGTTGTCGGTCACGCCCAGCAGGGCGACGAAGACGGGGATCAGCACGGGCGGCGGGATCGCGCGGAAGAACTCCAGCAGCGGCTCGGCCAGCTCGCGCAGCCACCGCGTGAGGCCGATGAGCGTTCCGACGGCGACGCCGATCACGACCGCCAGCACGATCGCCAGGGCCAGGCGCGTCAGGCTCGGCACGACGTCGGTGAGGAACGCCGGGCCGACCCAGGTGTTGACGAAGGCCTCGGCGATCCGCCCCGGCCCGGGGAAGAACTTGCCCGGGGCCACGGTGCCCCACACGCCCCAGATGATCAGCAGCACGATCGGCAGGGCGAGCGCGTAGGCGGTGCTCGTGGCAAGACGTGCCCACACCCGCGGTGCGCGCGGCGGCGTGCGGACGGTGCTCGTGTACAGGGTCACAGCACTTCCTCCCCTCGCACCGACTGGTGCCAGGCGAGCGCACGGCGCTCGAGCACACGGAAGACGAGATTGATGATGAGGCCGAGCAGACCCGTCACGATCACGACGGCGTAGACCGTGGCAATGTTGCCGTTGCTGGCCGCGAGGATGATGACCTTGCCGAGACCGGGATTGCCGATCGTCATCTCCGCGGTGATCGCCAGGATGAGGGCGACGGATGCGGCGAGTCGCAGCCCGGTGAAGATGTAGGGGAGCGCGGTCGGGAGCACGAGGGAGCGCAGCTGCGCGGCGCGCGTGAGGCCGTAGCTGCGCGCGGTGTCGCGGGCGACCGTGTCGATGTCGGCGACGCCGTACAGCACCTGCACGAACACCTGCCAGAAGCAGGCGTACACGATGATCACGAGCGCGGCGGGGATCTGGATGCCGTACGTCAGGATAGCCAGCGGGATGAGGGCCACCGAGGGGATGGGGCGCAGGAACTCCACCATGGTGTTGGTTCCCCGCCGCAGCACCGGGACGAGTCCGATGAGCCCGCCGAGCAGGATGCCGAGCACCGAGGCGATCGCGAGACCGATCGCCCAGGCGGTCAGGGTGCGCCCGATGTTGCGCCAGAACTCGAGGTCCGCCGCCATCGTGCCGAGACGCGTGAACGTGTCGACGGCCGAGGGCAGCTGCGACGGGTTGATGAGACCGGCAGCGGAGATGAGCTGCCAGGCGCCGAGGAACACGACGACACCGAGCAGTCCGAGCAGCGGAGCTCGAAACGAGCGTCGGCGGCGACGACGCGGCACGACGACCGTCGACGTGTGCACCGGCGCAGGCGGAGCGAGGGTCATGGGGGGCCTTCCGGAGGGGATGCGGGGGATGCGGCGCGTGCCGCATCCCCCGCTCGGGATCACTGCGGCTGGATCAGCTTCGTGAAGTCGGGCTCTGCGTCGATGTACTTGTACTGCACAGCGAGGGCGGCGAGCTTCTCGATGCCGGCGTCGTCGAGGTCGGAGGTGAAGTTCGGCAGCGTGATGGCGGCCGCCGCGGCTTCCGGGATCTCGAGGTTCTTCACGATCGCGGCGCGCACGGCGTCCTCGTTGTCGGTCGCGTACTGCTGGGCCTCGGCCATCGCCGCCGCGTAGTCGGCGACGAGCTGCGGGTCGGCGTCGATCTTCTCCTGCGTGGTGAAGTTGGTCAGCACCGTCAGACCGGGGATGGTGGCCTGGTAGGGCGAGACGACGTCGACGCCACCGCCGGAGACGATGAGCCCGCGGAAGGGGTCCGGCACCCAGCCGGCATCGATGTTGCCCGCTTCGAGCTGCGCCTTCACGTCGGGGAACGCGACCTCGACGAACTCGATGGTGGACGAGTCGCCGCCGGCGTCGTCGACGGCCTTGCGGATGGTGAGGTCACCGGCGGCGCCGATGCTGTTCACCGAGACGCGCTTGCCGGCGAGGTCGGCGGGGCTCGCGATGCCCGAGTCCCCGAGGGCGACGACGGAGTTGACATCCTCGCCGTCGGCGTGGCTCGAGGCGTAGTTGCTGAAGATCACGACGCCGAGATCCTGCAGGGCGGCGCGGATCGGGCCCATGGGCTGACCGATCGCGAAGTCGATGTCGCCGCTGAGCAGCGCGGGGATGGCCTGTGCGCCGCCCTGGGCGGGAACGACCTCGACGTCGAGGCCGTGGTCCTCGAAGATGCCGGCATCGATGGCCGCCCACAGGGCGCCCGTCTCGGCGATGGGGAGAGCGGCGACGCGCACCTTGCGCACCTCGCCGCCTCCCGCGGTGGAGTCACCCGAGGGGGACGTGGCGGGCGCGGCGGAATCGGTGCAACCGGACAGGGTCAGAGCGGCCACGGCTGCAAGAGCGATGGCGGCAAGGGTCTTCTTCATCGAAGTGCCTCTCAGTGACGGGTAAGCAGGACGCCAACGCGAAGCATCCGTCACGCGGAGTCACCACCTCGAGTCCCCGACGCGTCGGCACCGCAGCGTGCTGACCCCCTCATGGTGCGGGTTGCAGCGGGCGAAAGTCAAGAGATTCGTGACGCCCGTTTGCTTTTCGTTGAATCCGTGTCGGGCGTCAGCCCATGTTTCTTCACCTCACCCCGGACCGTCGCTCGCCGCGGCCAGCAGCGGCACCACGACATCGCCGATCGGTGTGGGCAGCCCGTGGCGGCGCGCGAGACGCACGACGACCTCGTTGCGGACCGCCCACTCCAGCGGTCGGCCGGCCTCGCGATCCACCAGGATCGACGTGCCCATGTCCGCCGGCGCACCCCGGAACCCCGTCAGGATCTCCTCCAGGGTGCGGTCATCGATGCGCGCCCCTTCGGCGCGCGCGACGCGCCCGCATTCACGCAGGTACGCCAGAGCAAGCCCCGCGATGTCCGGCCGCGCGAACATCCCCGACCGCCGACCGGCGAGCACCATCAGGCCCGCGGTCGCGTTCTGCAGGAGCTTGCGCCACGCGGTCGTGACGTAGTCATCCTCGAGCTCCACCCCGCAGCGCGTACCGCGCAGCGTCGACGCGACGCGAAGGGCCGCGGGGATGCGCGGCAGGCTGATGCGCGCGTCGCCGCGCAGCAGAACCGCGCCGTCAGACTGTCTCTGCGCGGGAAACCACACGACCGCCGGCACGATCTCGGTACCGCTCGGAACCAGTGGTGCGACGAGCTCGACCTGCTCGATGCCGTTCTGCAGGACGCAGACCACGCTTCCCCGTCGGCAGAGGGCCGGGAGCCAGTGCGCCGCAGCCTCGAGCTGCGTCGCCTTCACCGCCAGAAACACGATGTCTGCGACGGTCACAGATCCTCCGGATTCCGTGCGCACCGGGCCTGGCACCTGGATGCGATGCTCACCTTCCCGGAACTCCAGGTGCGTCCGGCCGGTGCGGCCATAGAGTCGGGGCGTCCGTCCGACTTCATGGAGCGCGGCGGCGACGGTCGTGCCGATGGCTCCCGGCCCGACGACGGCGACGGTCGGCGGATTCGAATCTTCACGAGCTGACATAGATTGAACGTTACGCTGTTACGCGTGTCTTCCCGCAAGAGTAACCCTGTTACTGAATCTGCCGAGCCGCTGCAACAGTGGCTCGGGGCGGTACGCGCCCGCAGCGGCGACCTCGCGACCAGCGAGGCGAAGGTGATCGCGCTGCTGATCGGCGACCCGCTCTTCGTGGGGACGAGCACCACTGCTCAGGTCGCGGCCAGAGCAGGCGTCTCGGCTCCGAGCGTGGTGCGCGCGGCGCGCGCCATCGGGTTCGAGGGGTTCGCGGATCTGAAGCTGGAGATCGCGCGGGCTCGCGGCAGTGCGGACTTCTTCGCCCCGCCGCCTTCTCTTCATGCGGACAGCGATGCCGCGAGCGTCATGGACAACGCCGTCCGATCCGGAATCGACGCACTGTCAGCGATGCGAGGCGCGCTGATCGCTGACGACGTACGCGCGGCGGTCGAGGCGATCCGCGATTGCGGTCAACTGCTCTCCTACGGCGCGGGGCCCTCGGCCACGGTCGCCGCCGACGCCGTCTTCCGGATGCGGGCGCTGGGTGTGCGCACGGCGGGCGTCGTCGACCACGAGTCGGCGATGATCGCTGCCCGCCTCATGAGCCCGGGCGACGTGTCGGTCATCGTCAGTTCGACGGGCCGCACGCAGACGACGCTGGGCGTGGCCGACGCCGCGGCATCGTCGGGCGCCACCGTCATCGCGATCACCGACCGCCGCGCCACTCCTCTGACGGAGCTCGCCGGCATCACGCTCCTCACGGGAGCGGCTCCCCTCTCGACGCAACTGGCGGCATCGGCGAGCCGCCTCGCACAGTTGACGGTCGTCGATGTGCTCGTTGCGGCACTCGCGCTCAGTGATCCGGAACGAGTCCGCCGGGCGGAGCGCGCAGGCATGGACCTCCCCGACATGGCCTGATGCCCGTCGGAACGTTCGCGATCGTTCTGCTCGCAGCTCTCGCGCACGCCGGCTGGAACCTCGCGTCGAAGTTCAAGCGCGGCGACACCATCCTCTTCGTCGGCGCGTACACCGTCGGTTCGGCGATCCTGTGCGCACCGCTCGCCGTGTGGTTCGCTGCAGCCGGCATCCAGCCGATCACGCCGACTCTGATCGGCGCGAGCGCTGTCTCGGCCGCGCTGCATGCGGGGTACTCCCTCGCCCTGCAGGCCGGCTACGATCGCGCCGCCTTCGGTGTGGTCTACCCCGTCGCCCGGGGCAGCGGCCCCCTGCTCTCGATGGGGGTCGCGGTGGCGGTGCTGGGTGAGCGGATCGGTTGGACGTCGGCCGTCGGCGGTTTGCTCGTGGTCGGCGGGATCCTCGTCGTCGCCGGTGATCCTCGGAAGATGCGCGGGGGCGACGCGCGAGGCGGTCTGCTGTGGGGCGTGATGACGGGGATCGCGATCGCGGCCTACACGCTCTGGGACGCCCACGCGGTCGGCCGACTCGACCTCGCACCGGAGAGCTACTACGCGGGGACCCTCCTCTTCCAGTGCGCCATGCTCACCCCCGGCATCCTGCGGCGTCGCACGCGGGTGCGCACGACGCTGCGCACGGACTGGCGGCCCATCATCCTCATAGCGGTGCTCTCTCCGCTCGCCTACATCCTCGTGCTCACGGCGATGCAGGACTCGCCCGTCGCCCTCGTCGCACCGCTTCGGGAGTCGTCCATCGTCATCGGATCGCTCGTCGCCTGGCGTCTGTTCGATGAACACGACCTGGGTCGCCGTGTCATCGGCGCGGTGATCGTCCTGGCCGGCATCGTCGTCATCGGACTGTGAGCGCTCATCGATCCCGTTCCATTCAGCGGGATGCATAATCGGTGCAGACGAAGGGGTCTGGATGATCGCCGAACCGCGCAGCGAGTTCGTCGGCCGAAAGGCCGAGCTCGACACGATCGGCGTGCTGCTGCGCACCGGCCGTCTGGTGACGCTCACCGGCGTGGGCGGCGTCGGGAAGACGCGTCTGGCCGCGCGGGCGGCCAACCGGTTCGCCGCCACCACGGGGGTGACCGCCTGGTTCGTCGGACTCGACAGTCTCCAGGATGCGCGGCGCGTGCCCCTGGCCGTCGCACGGGCTCTGCCCCTCGGCGAGCATTCCGCCCGCGACCCGCTCGACTTCCTCGCCGACGTCCTCTCCGACACGCCTTCTCTGGTCGTCCTCGACAACTGCGAGCACCTCATCGACGCGGTGGCGGCGTTCGCCGACGAGCTCCTGGATGCGGTGCCGCAGCTGACGATCCTCGCGACGAGCCGACGCCGGCTCGACGTCGACGGTGAGCAGGTCTTCGCCGTGCCACCGCTGTCGCTCGCCGACGACGCCTCTCACCCGTCCGACGCCCTCGCGCTGCTGCTCGCGCGTGCCCGCACCGCCGACGCGTCCTTCGCCCTGTCCGAGCAGGAGGAGTCGGTGGCGGAAGAACTCTGCCGCTCGCTCGACGGGCTGCCACTCGCGATCGAGCTGGCGGCGACCCGGTTGCGCTCGCTGCCGCTCTCCGAGCTCAACGGGCGCTTGTCGTCGCGCTTCACGCTGTTGCGAGCGGCCTCCCGGTCCGCCGTCGCCCGCCAGCGCACCCTCGGAGCGGTCGTCGACTGGAGCTACGAACTGTGCACCCCCGAGCAGCGCAGGGTGTGGGAGGCCATGAGCGTCTTCCGCGGACCCTTCGACCTCGCGGCCGCCGCATCGGTGGCCGAGCTCACCGAGACGCAGATCGTCGACGTGGTCGACGATCTCGTCACGCAGTCGGTCATCGAAGCCGATCGCGAGAACGGGCGCCTCCGAATGCTCGAGACGATCCGCGCCTACGGACGCCAACGCGCGGAGGAGAACGGCGCGTGGCCGGTGCTGCTGCATCGCCACCTCGAGCACTACCGCCGCCTCGCCGACGCCGCGGACGGACGGTGGTACGGACCCGATCAATCGCGCATCATCGCGACCCAGCGTGCGGATCGAGCCGAGCTTCAGGCCGCGCTGGGCACCGCGACGACCGTCGATGCCGACACGGCGCTCGCGCTGTTCGCCGCGCTCCGGTACCACTGGGGCGTCGGAGGGTTCCTGCCGGAGGGACGCGCGTGGGCGACGCGGGTGCTGGCGCTGCCCGGTGCCGGCGCGGCGCCGCGGATGCGGGGTTCGATCACGGCGGCGTGGCTGTGTCTGCTGCAGGGCGATCTGGACGAGGCGGATGCGCACCTCCGCGACGCCGAGGCGCTGCTCGCATCCGTCCCCGAACCGGAGCGCGTCGTGTTCACGGTGGAGCTCCAGCGGTGGCGTGGAACGCACGCGCTGTTCTCTGGCGATCCGGCGACAGCCGTGGTCGGCTTCGAACGCTCCATCGGCGGCGCCCTGGGCGCAGGCCTCCCGAACGAGGCGCTGCTCGCCCAGTTCCAGCTCACGACGGCACGAAGCCACCTCGGCGAGCGCGCGGCGGGGACCTCGGCCGAAGCGGCCGCGCGGCACAGCGAAGCGATCGGCGAGATGTGGATGCGCTCGCTCGCGCTGTGGTCGCTCGCGTTGGCCGCATTCTGCGACGGTGAGCTCGATCTCGCCGAGACGCGGGCGCGCCAGTCGTTGCGGGCCGAGGACGGTATCGATGATCCGGTCGGGGACTGCCTCGTGCTCGAGCTGCTGAGCTGGATCGATGCGGCGCGCTCACCGACCGAGCGCTCGGCCGTGCTCCTCGGGGCGGCCCGCATCCGCTGGCGCCGCGTCGGCTCCGACATCGCGGTGCACGGACCGCAGATGGCGGCCCACCACGAGCGATGCGTGGCCCGGGTGCGCGCCCGCCTCGGCGACCGCGCGTTCGAGCGCGCCGCTGCGGTCGGCGAGCGCCTGACCCCTGTCGAGGCGGTGTCGTTCGCCGCTTCCGCCCGCGGCGCTGCCGGCGGGCTCAGCGAGCGCGAGCGGGAGGTGGCGGCCGGCATCCACGAGGGGCTCAGCAATCGTGAGATCGCCGAGCGGCTCGTTCTGTCGGTGCGCACCGTCGACACCCACGTGCAGCGCATCCTCGGCAAGCTCGGCTTCGGCTCACGCGCCCAGATCGCGGCGTGGTTCGAGTCCACACGCGCTGCGGTCACGGGCGAGGTTACGTAGTCCTACGGATACCGCGGCTCCGGGCGCCGACCGACACTGAGCGTCAGACATCGTCGTCACGGAACCGCCGCCCTGCGCCGGCTCCCCGGATCAAGGAAGACCGGAACATGAGCGAGAACCCGCATGTGCTCCTCGTCCACGGCGCATGGGTCGGGGCCCGGGAGTTCGCCTCCGTCGTCCCCGCGCTGCAGGCACTCGCCTGGACGGTCGAGACGAGATCCTGCGCCTCGCCACCGGGCATGCACCGTTCCAGGAGGACCCGCGCGGCTTCGTCGACGCGCTGTCACGCGTCGCCGCGAGCGCACCGGCCTGACCCCACCCATCGAAGGAGCACCTCATGACCCTCACAGATCCTGCATCCACCGTCGCCGGCACCGGCGAGCGCGCACGGGGCCGGCTGTTCATCGGCGGCATCTGGCGCGACGCCTCCGACGGCGCCGTGATGGACGTCATCTCCCCCGCCACCGGCCGCAAGGTGGGTGAGGTCGCACGAGCGACGACGGCGGACGTCGACGACGCGGTCGCCGCCGCCCGAGCCGCCTTCGACTCCGGCGCCTGGTCTCGCCTGTCGAGCAGGGAACGCGCCCGCATCCTGCAGCGTGCGTACGCGCTCATGCGCGAGCGGACGGAGGAGCTCGCACAGGCGGAGAGCCTGGATGTCGGCAAGCCCATCACGTTCGCGCGCATCGTCGACGTCAACAACGCTGCGGAGCTCTACGAGTTCTACGCGAGCCTCGGCCACCATCTCGACGGCGATGTGCGCGAGACGACCGGCAACACCCACGCCTACGTGAAGCGCGAGCCGATCGGGGTCGTCGCGGCCATCACGCCGTTCAACTTCCCCCTCATCCTCTCGAGCTCCAAGATCGCCCCCGCTCTCATCGCCGGGAACACGATCGTGCACAAGCCCGCGAGCGACACCCCCCTCTCGGCCCTCATCATCGCCGACATCCTGCAGGAGGCGGGCGTGCCCGACGGGGTCTTCAACGTCGTGACGGGGCCCGGAGCCGCCCTCGGCGACCACCTCGTCGGCCACCCGGACGTCGACAAGGTCGCCTTCACGGGTTCGACGGAGATCGGCGCCCACGCGGCGGCCATCGCCGGACGCACGCTGAAGCCGTTCACGGCCGAGCTCGGCGGCAACGCGGCCAACATCCTGTTCGCCGATGCGGATCTGAACGCGGCGATCAACACGGTCATCTCGGCTTTCGTGTTCAACTCCGGGCAGTTCTGCATGGCGGGCCCGAGGCTTCTCGTGGAACGCCCGCTCTACGAGACCGTGCTGGGCACCCTCGCCGATGCCCTGCCACACGTGCCCTTCGGCGACCCGGCGGATGAGGGCACCGTCATCGGTCCGCTCGCCAGCGCGAACCAGCTCGAGAAGGTCGCGGCGATGGTGGACCGCGCCCGCGCGGCGGGGGCACGCATCGTCACGGGCGGCGAGCGCGCCGAGCTCGGCGGCGGCTTCTTCTATCGCCCGACCGTGATCGCCGACGTGCCGAACGACGCCGAGGTGGTGGCCGAGGAGGTCTTCGGTCCCGTCCTGACCGTGCAGGCCTTCGACACCGAGGAGGAGGCGATCGCCCTCGCCAACTCGACGCCGTACGGACTGGCCTCCGGCATCCAGACCGCTGATCTCGCCAAGGCGCACCGCGTGGCCGCGCGCCTGGATGCGGGCATCACCTGGGTGAACGGCTGGGCGCTGCTCGATCCCTCCGTGCCGTTCGGCGGCGTCAAGGCCTCCGGATGGGGGCGCGAGAACGGACCCGAGGCGATGGCCTCGTACCAGCGCACCCACTCGATCGTCTTCAACCTCGAGACGGGAGCATCGGCGTGACCGCCGGTCGCGCCGCCGTCCTGCAGGACGGTGCTCTCCGGGTCGAGGATGTGGAGTACGGGGCTCCGGGTCATGGCGAGGTGCTCGTGCGGCTAGTGGCGACCGGGCTGTGCCATACGGACCTCGGTGTGATCGCCGGCGGCATCCCGTTCCCGACCCCCGGCGTCATCGGGCACGAGGGCGCGGGCATCGTCGAACAGGTCGGGGCGGGGGTCGACTCCGTGGCACCCGGCGATAAGGTGCTGCTGAGCTTCACCTCGTGCGGCGCGTGCAGCGGATGCGCGGGCGGGCATCCCGCCTACTGCGAGACCTGGCAGGCGCGCAACCTCTTCGGCCTGATGCGCCCCGACGACTCGGGAATCATCACCCACGACGGCTTCCCGGTGGCGGGCCATTTCTTCGGGCAGTCCTCGTTCGGCACCTACGCGATCGCCGACGAGCGCTCCGTCGTCGCGGTGGATGCGGACGCCGACCTCACGGTGCTCGCGCCGCTCGGCTGCGGCATCCTGACCGGATTCGGCTCGATGTGGAACGTGCTGGATCCGGGCCCCGCCGACACCGTCGCGGTCTACGGCTCCGGCGCCGTGGGGCTCTCGGCGATCATGGCGGCCGCGCATCGCGGCCCCGCCGCGCTCGTCGCGATCGATCTCGTCGACGAACGACTCGCGCTCGCACGCCGGCTCGGCGCGACCCACACGATCGATGCCGGCTCCGAGGACATCGCGGCCCGACTCGCCGAGATCACGGGCGGACGCGGCATCGGCCTGAGCTTCGACACGACCGCGAGCCCCCGCGTCGCGCGCGGCGCGCTGGACGCGGCCGCCATCCGCGGCACGGTGCTCGTCTGCGGAGCACCCCCTCCCGGCACGGAGATCCCGGTGGACATCCAGAGCATCCTGACCGGAAAGGTGCTGCGCGGCGTGACGATGGGCGACACGCTGCCGCAGCAGCTCATCCCGGAGCTCGCCCGGCTGCACGCCGACGGTCGGTTGCCGCTGGAGCTGTTGGAGAAGACGTACACGCTCGACGAGATCGAGCAGGCGGTCGCCGACATGCACCACGGTGTGACGGTCAAGCCGGTCATCGTGTACTGACGCGTCGCGCATACGATGTCACGATGTCGATGACGACATCGGAACCCCCTCCCCCACCCGCCCTCGCCTCGGTGGACCATGCGCTGCGCCTGCTGCTGCTGCTCGGCGATCGACCCGAACTCCGTGTGACCGAGGCAGCCGCGCGCCTGGGCGTGGCCGCATCCACTGCACACCGTCTGCTGACGACCCTCGCCGCCCGTGGCTTCGTCACCCAGGACCGGATCTCGAAGGTCTACCGGGTGGGACCGGCGCTGATCGAGATCGGAGTGCACAGCACCAGCTCCATCGACCTGCGCGCTGCGGGCGAGCCGCACCTCAAGGTGCTCAGCCAACGGATCTCCGAGACGGTCAATCTCCTCGTCCGGCAGGGGGACTCCGTGCGCTTCGTCGCGGGCTTCGAGGCGGACCAGCAGGTGCGCACGCAGGTGTTGACCGGCGCGCTGCTGCCCGCCTACGCCACGTCGGGAGGCAAGGTGCTGTTGGCGGAGCTGTCCCGCGAGGAGCTGCGCGCGCTGTACCCGCGAGGTCTGCGCCGCCTGACCCAGCGCACCCGGACCTTCACTCAGCTCATGGCGGAGCTTCCGCTCGTGATGATGCGCGGCTTCGCCGTCAACGACCAGGAGAGCCGCGACGGACTGTCGGCGATCGCCGTGCCGCTGCGCGCTCGGGACGGACGTGCGATCGCCGCGGTGGCCATGTCCGCACCCAGCGCGCGCCTGGGCGCGGAGCGGATGCGGGAGCTCGTCGTCGAGCTGCGCGCGTGCGCGTCGGCGATCCGCGGCGATCTGGCTCGGTGACCTCCCCGCACCCGCCCGGATTCCGCAGGGCGGAATCCGCACCCGCGCGCCCTTGCCCGCTTCCGGCGACGGGGATTGGCTTGCTCGCGTTCCGGCCACGACGAGGTGAGCCGGCGAGAGAGGATCCGAGCCGATGAAGATCGACGCCTTCTGCCACCTGTTGCCGGCCGAGTACGCCAAGCGACTCTTCGCCATCGACGACAGCCCCGTGGCGCGCAACATCCAGAAGCGGGTGAGCGGCGTTCCTGCCCTCGTGGACATGGACGAGCGGTTCCGGATCATGGACGAGTTCGGCCCCGACTACCGGCAGATCGTGAACTCGGCAGCGCCGCCGCTCGAGGATCTCGGACCCACGGCGCGGACGGTCGAGCTCGCGCGGATCGCGAACGACGGGATGGCGGAACTCACCCGCGACAACCCCGACCGCTTCGCCGGCTTCTGCGCCGCGGTGTCGCTCAGCGACGTCGATGCCGCGATCGCGGAGGCCGAGCGCGCCTTCGACGAGCTCGGCGCGGTGGGCGTGCAGATCTACACGCACGTCAACGGCGGGCCGATGGACCAGGAGCGGTTCTTCCCGTTCTACGAGGCGGTGGCCGCACGCGGCGACAAGATGATCCAGGTCCATCCCTGCCGCGACTCCAGCTGGTCCGACTACAAGACCGAGGCGCGCTCGAAGTTCGAGATCTGGTGGACGTTGGGCTGGGAGTACGACCTGTCGGCGTTCATGTCCCGGCTCGTGTTCTCCGGGGTGTTCGAGAGGCTGCCCGACATCAAGATCCTCATCCACCACGGCGGCGCGATGATCCCCCACTTCGCGGGCCGGATCGGGCCGGGATGGGATCAGCTCGGCTCACGCACCCCCGCCGATCAGGCGGAGGACATCGAGGGGTATCCCCTCACCGAGCGCCCCATCGACGCGTTCCGCCGCTTCTACGTCGACACCGCCTACTTCGGCGCCGGCGACGCGATGCGCACCGCCATCAAGTTCTTCGGCGTCGATCACACGCTGTTCGCCAGCGACACCCCCTTCGACCCCGAGAAGGGTCCCGGATACATCCGCTCCACGATCGCCAACCTCGAGGAGATGGACATCATCGACGACGCCGACCGGGCCGAGATCTACCACGGCAACGTGTCGCGTCTGCTGGGGCTCTGACACCCGCACCACCCGACCGAGCTTCCGCTCACACAGAAAGAGGCAGACAATGACGTTCCTGACCCTCCGCCGGACCGCCGCCCTGGCCGCGGCCGCACTGATGACGCTCTCCCTCGCGGCCTGCGCGGGCGCCGCCGAACCCGCGGGCGGTGACGAGACGGGCGCTCCGGAGAAGGCGAATCTGACCATCGCCATCAACCCGTCCTCGCAGTTCGCACCGCTGTACTACGGGATCGAGGAGGGCATCTTCGAGAAGCACGGGCTCACTCTCGAGATCACCCCGCAGACGGATGTCGCCTCGATCGTCTCGGGCGTCGCCAGCGGGACCTACGACTTCGGCTTCGCCACCGTGGTGCACGTGCTCACCGCGAACGCGAACGGCATTCCGCTGCGCGCGGTGTCGACGATCGAGGGGCAGATCCAGCCCGACGACGAGGGGACGATCACGATCGCCTCACCCACCTCCGGGATCACCGACTACGGCGATCTCGAGGGCAAGCGCGTCGCCACCGTCGGACTGTCGTCCCACAACACGCTGACGCTGTGGGAGCTGGCGAGCCGCGACGGCGTGGATGCGAGCTCGATCGAGCTCGTGCAGATGCCCTTCGGTCAGATGGCGGCAGCTCTCGCCAACGGCGATGTCGATGCGGCGGTCATGCAGTGGCCGTTCGCGGCCGACGCGCTCTCGGCCGGCGGTGTGACGCTCGGCTACAACAACCGTGAGATCTTCAACGGCGCGGCGACGACGCTCTTCAACACGTCGCAGTCGTTCATCGACCAGAACCCGAAGACCGTGCGAGCGTTCTCGGACGCGATGATCGAGTCGATCGAAGGCGCGTCGGCGGACGAGGATGCGGCCCGCTCCGCGCTGGAGAAGGGGATGGGCGTCACCGCCGAGCAGGCGGCCGCCGCGCGCTGGAACATCGGCGGCGACCCCCACCTGACCGTCACCGGATTCGAGACGGCGCGCGATCTGCTCGTCAAGTTCGGTACCGACCAGTCCCTGACCGACGCCCTGAAGAACCTGGACGTCGACTCGGTGGTCTGGCCCGGCGCATTGGAGAACTGACGTGACGTCGCACTCCTTCCCCACCCGTGAGGGCGGCGGCGGATGAGGGGCGTAGCGCGCGAGCGCGGCCTCGCCGTGGTGCTGCCGCTGCTGGCCGTGGCGATCGTGCTCACCGCCTGGCAGCTGGCGACATCGACGGCGCTGGTGAGCCCGACGCAGTTCCCCTCCATGACGGACTCGATCGCGGCGCTCCTGCAGGAGCTCACGACGCCGCGACTATGGTCCG
Organism: Microbacterium binotii; assembly: GCF_021398715.1. Taxonomy (NCBI): domain Bacteria; kingdom Bacillati; phylum Actinomycetota; class Actinomycetes; order Micrococcales; family Microbacteriaceae; genus Microbacterium; species Microbacterium binotii. The sequence continues at coordinate 3,059,808 of NZ_CP090347.1, forward strand.
CCGTGGGGGCGACGCTCATCGGTTGGTTCTTCGGCATGGTCATCACGATCACCCTGGGCCTGGTGGTGGGCACGGCGCTGGCACACAGTGACATCGCCCGCCAAAGCGCGGCGCCCGTGATCGAGACGTTCAAGGCAATCCCCGCGATCGCCGTGCTCCCGCTCGTGATCCTCGTCGCCGGCTCCACCCTGCCGATGAAGGTCTTCCTCATCTGCTTCGCCGCCTTCTGGCCGTTCGTCATCCAGGTGATCTACGGCGTCCGCTCGATGGATCCCGTCGTCGCGGACACCGCGAAGGCGCTCGGCGTGCGCGGCATCCGGCGGTTCCTCGTGGTCAGCATCCCGAGCGCGTCGCCGTACCTCGTCACCGGGATGCGGATCGCCTCCGCGCAGGCGCTCATCCTGGCGGTGGTCGCGGAGATCGTGGGCGGCGCCGCGGGCGTCGGGCGCAACATCCTGCTCGCGGAGAACGCCGGGGTGAGCGCCTACCCCACGATGTACGCGTACATCATCGTCGCGGGATTGCTGGGCATCGCTCTCACCGGAGCGTTCTTCCTTCTCGAGAAGCGGTTGATGCACTGGCACGAGTCGCAGCGCAACATGCGGCTCGAGGCGAAGGGGGCGCGCGCATGAGCCGGCTGACCACCAGCACCGTTCCCGTCCCACGGCGCCGCTCGGGACCGTTCGCCTCACGCCTCGTCGGGGTGCTGCTCGCGCTGTGGCTGCCCGTCGTCCTCATCGCGGTGTGGTGGTTCGTCTCTGCCGGCAGCACGTCGCCGTTCTTTCCGCCGCTGTCGCGGATCGTGCAGGAGACCTGGAACCAGTGGGTCGTCTACGGCGCATGGACGAACCTCATCGCCAGCGTGCGAAACCTCATCCTGGGCTACCTCGCGGGTGTGATCATCGGCCTGGTCGGCGGCACCGTGCTGTGGCGGTGGCGACGGGTGCGCCAGGCGGCGAACCCGCTGATCTACTTCCTCTACGTCCTGCCCGCACCGGCTCTGCTGCCGGCGATGATCGCGATCTTCGGGATCGGCGAGATGCGGCAGATCGCGCTCATCGCGCTGGGTTCCATCTGGCCCACGCTGCTGAACACGCTGGACGGCATGCGCGGAATCTCCGGCACGGCGTTCGACACCGCCCGCGTGCTGCGCCTCGGTGGGATCCGCACGTTCTTCCGCGTCGTGCTGCCCGCCGCAGCACCGCAGATCGCCGCGGGGATGCGGGCGAGCCTCACCATCGCCATCGTGCTGATGGTCGTGAGCGAGATGGTCGCCGCCCGCTCGGGCATCGGCTACTTCATCCTGCAGGCGCAGGCGGAGTTCGCGATCGTGAAGATGTGGACCGGCATCCTCGTCCTCGCGCTGCTCGGCACTGTCCTGAACTACCTCTTCGTCGTCGTCGAGCGCCGCGCGCTGCGCTGGTACTACCGCTCGCGGGCCGCGAACGGATCCTAAGGAGGATCGATGTCCCACCCCACATCCACCGTCCCCGTCCTCGAGGTCGAAGGACTGCGAAAGACCTACAACGAGGGCACCGACCAGGCCAACACCGCCGTCGCCGACGTCAGCTTCGAGGTCGCCAAGGGCGAGCTGGTCTGCATCGTCGGGCCCAGCGGCGCAGGAAAGACGACGCTGCTGCGCTGCATCTCCGGACTCGCCTCTCCCAGCGGCGGCGAGGTGCGCTTCGAGGGCGACCGCCTCACCGACGTGCCCGCCGAGCTCGGCCTCGTCTTCCAGGACTACAGCCGCTCGCTCTATCCGTGGATGACGAACGCGAAGAACGTCGCCATCCCCCTCGCCGCGCGCGGCGTGGGGCGACGGGAACGCGAGCGACGCGCGGAGGAGGTGTTGGAGAGCGTGGGCCTCGCGCACGTGGGCAAGAAGTACCCGTGGGAGCTGTCGGGAGGCATGCAGCAGCGGGTCGCCATCGCCCGGGCCCTGTCGTACCGCCCCGAGCTCCTTCTCATGGACGAGCCGTTCGCGTCGGTCGACGCACAGACCCGGTTCGACCTCGAGGATCTCGTCCTTCGGGTGCGCAACGAACTCGGGATCACGGTCGTCGTGGTCACCCACGACATCGACGAGGCGATCTACCTGAGCGATCGGATCGTCGTGCTCTCGAAGAATCCGAGCGTGGTCCGCGAAGTCGTTCCGGTGCCCCTCGGTCGCACCCGCGACCAGGTGCGCACCCGCGCCAGTGAACAGTTCCTCGGCCTTCGCGCGCATCTCCTCTCGCTCGTCATGCCGTCGTCCGCGGGGGCTCTCTCGTGAGCGGCCCCGGCATCGTCGCGGCGTTCCCCGTCGTCGACGCGCACAGCCCGGTCGAGCTCGGGCACCTCATCGACGCAGAGGAGCGCGCGGGAGGCACCCGCATCGAGGTGCGCAACCCCGCACGCGTCGCCGAGACCGTCGGCGTCGTCTTCGACGGCGGCGCGGCCGAGGTGACCGCGGCGGTGGATGCGGCGGCGCACGCGGCCGCATCCTGGTCCCGCTCCGACATCGCGGATCGTGAACGTCTGCTGCGCCGCGCCGCAGACGTGATCGACGAGCACGCCGATCGTCTGGCGGTCCTGACGGCAAGGGAGAACGGATCGCCGCTCGCGACCGTCCGCGCCGAGACCGGCGCCGCCGCGACCGTGTTCCGCGCGATCGCCGACGCCGTCGCCGAGCGTCTCGAACCGGAGCTGCATCGCCGCGGCGCCGACGACGCCTATGTACGGGTCGAGCGTCGAGGGTTCGGGGTGGTCGGCTGCATCGTGCCGTGGAACGCCCCGCTCGTGCTCACCGCCAACAAGATCGCGCCCGCGATCGCCGCCGGCAACGCGGTCGTGGTCAAGCCCTCGCCCACGTCTCCGCTGGGTGTGACGGTGCTTGCGCGCCTGGTCGGCGCCGTCTTCCCCCCGGGTGTCGTCTCGGTGGTCAACGGGACGGCCGCAGCCGTCGAGGCTCTGATCGACGACCCGCGGGTGGGCAAGGTGTCCTTCACCGGAGGCGGGCAGACCGCTCGCCACGTGCTGGCGCGGGCCGCGGCGGCGCTGAAGCCCGTTCATCTGGAGCTGGGGGGCAACGATCCCGCCATCGTGCTGGCGGACGCGGATCTGACCCGCGCCGCGGAGGGGATCGTCGCCTCCGCCTACCGCCGCGCCGGCCAGGTCTGCTTCGCGGTCAAGCGCGTCTACGTGCCGCGCGGACAGCATGCGGAGCTCTCCGCGCTTCTGGCGGAGCGCATCGACGGGATGCGCGTGGGCGAGTCGCTGCATCCGGAGACGACCATGGGCCCGCTCAACAACGCCGCGCAGCTGGAACGCGTGCGCGGGATCGTCGAACGCACCCGCGCGGCAGGCCGCGAGGTGCGTGAGCTGGGCCGCCCGGTGTCCCCGGGCGAATGGGACGGCGGCCACTTCCTGCTCCCCCACCTCGTGACCGACGCGCGCCAGGAGGACGAGCTGGTGCGGGACGAGCAGTTCGGACCGGTGCTACCGGTGATCGCCTACGACGACGTCGCGCAGGCCGTCACCTGGGCCAACGACACCCCCTTCGGCCTGGCCTCATCCGTCTGGTCGAGCGATCCGGTCGCGAGTGCGGCCGTGGCCCGCGAGATCGAAGCCGGGGTCACCTTCGTGAACAGCCACCTGTTCTCACCCGAAGGCTCGCGCTGGATCCCCTTCGGCGGCTGGAAGCAGAGCGGCATGGGCTGGGAGGGCTCACCCCACGGTATCGACGAGTATCTCCGCTTCCACAGCGTCGACGGTCACGTCCTCACCGGAAGTCGCTCATGACGGCGACCGCCGCCGCCATGCTGGTGGACACCCTGCGCAGGGCCGGTGTCGAGCACGTGTTCGCCAACCTCGGCAGCGACCATCCGGCCCTCATCGAGGCGCTCGCCGCGGATCGCGCGCGCGGCGAACGCGTTCCCCGGGTCATCGTCTGCCCGCACGAATACACGGCGCTGAGCGCCGCGCACGGCTACGCCCTCGCCACGGGACGCCCGCAGGCGGTCTTCGTCCACACGGATGTGGGGACGGCGAATCTCGGCGGCGCGGTGCACAACGCGGCCCGCGCGCGTGTGCCCGTCCTGATCTTCGCGGGACTCACGCCGTACACCCTCGAAGGCGAGGAACAAGGGGGCCGCGACACCCACGTGACCTTCCTCCAGGACGTCCCCGATCAACACGCGCTGGTGCGCCCGTACGCGAAGTGGTCGTACGACCTGCGCACCGCGGCGAACGTCCCGCAGGTCGTGCTCCGCGCTCTGCAGCTCACGTGCAGCAGCCCGGCGGGCCCTGTGTATCTCACGGCCGCGCGGGAAGTGCTCGCCCAGAGCGCCCCGGCTCCGGCGACCGCCGTCGAGCGCTGGCCGCGCATCGCACCCGCCGCCGCCGGCGCGGATGCCGTCCGTTCGGTCGTCGACGCGCTCGCGGGCGCCTCCCGCGCGACGATCGTCACGACCTCCGTCGGCCGGGACCCGGATGCGGTCGCCCGCCTCGTGGCGCTCGCGGAGAGATGGGGCATCGGGGTCGTCGAGTACAACGCGGAGGTGCTGAGCTTCCCGCACGATCACCCCCTGCACCTGGGCGACACCCCCGCCGCGGCGGTGGAGGCATCCGACGTCCTGATCGTGCTGGACGCGGACGTGCCGTGGATCCCCGCCGCCGTACACCCCGACCCCGACGCCCGCATCTTCGTGGTGGGCGACGACCCGCTCCAGGAGCGCATCCCCCTCTGGTACCTGCCGGCCGAGGCACTCATCCGCGCCGACGCGGTCACGTTCCTCGACCAACTGCTGGAGCACGCGCCCGATGCCGCTCAGGCGCACGCCGCCCGGACCCGCCGCGAGAGCGTGGCAGCCGAGGCCAGCCGCGCCCGCGCCGAGCGGGACGAGCGCATCGCGGCGGACGTCGCCGAGCGGCGCCTGTCGGCGGGCAGCGTCGGCGCCACCCTGGCGCGGCTGATCGACGCGGAGACGATCGTCGTCAACGAGGCCATCACCGCGGCGCCGGACATCTGGCGGTCCCTGCCTCGGACGCTGCCGGGCACGGTGTTCGGCAACCGGGGAACGTCGCTCGGCTGGTCGGGCGGCGGGGCCCTCGGCCTCAAGCTCGCCGAACCCGACCGCCGCGTCGTCAGCATCGTCGGCGACGGCACGTTCTACTTCAGCGCGCCCTCCTCCGCCGCATCCGTCGCCGCGCGCTACGGTCTCGCGACGCTCACCGTCATCCTCGACAACGGCGGCTGGAACGCGACCAGGCGCAACGCCGTGCGTCAGTACCCGGAAGGCGTCGCCCAGCGTGATGAGCGGTTCTGGGTAGGGCTCGGGCGCGAAGCCGACCTGCCCGGTGTCGCCCGCGCCGCGGGGGGCGGCTGGGCGGCGACGGTCACGGACTTCGACGACCTGGAGGACACCCTGCGCACAGCGCTCGGCCACGTCGACAGTGGCGTGGCCGCCACGGTCGCCGTGCGTCTGCCGGACATCTCCACGCACGACATCGACGAGCCGGCTGCCGCCGCAGAGAGGATCTCCCTTCCATGAACGCCGACGCACACCGCCCGCCGTATCTGCGCATCGCGACGGAGGAGGCCTGGGCGCCGCCCGAGGCGATCGCGCTGTACCGCGACCACCTCGCGCGCCGCGACCTCGACGATGTCGGCTTCAACAGCCTCATGGGCTACTTCCTGAACTCGCCGCATCCACAGCCGCGAGCGGTGGTGGAGCGCCTGCAGGATGCGGCCGAGCGACGCATCGCCGACATGGATGCGACCGGCATCGACCATCAGGTGCTCGCCCTGACCTCTCCCGGCACGCAGGTGCTGCCGGCAGACGAGGCCGTGGCGCTGGCGCAGACCGCCAACGCCCGCCTCGGTGAGATCTGCCAGGCGCGCCCGGGGCGCTTCTCCGGACTGGGAACGGTGTCGTTCACGGATGCCGCGACGGATGTGGCGGAGCTGCGCCGCGCGGTCGGAGAGCACGGGCTGAAGGGTCTGATGCTGAACGACCACGTGCGCGGCGACCACATCGACCACCCGCGCTTCGCTCCGCTGCTGCGCGAGCTGGAGGATCTCGACGTGCCGCTGTACCTGCATCCGGGCACACCCCCGAACGCCATGATCTCCCCCTACCGCGAAGCCGGTCTCGACGGCGCGATCCTCGGTTTCGGTGCGAGCGCCGGGCTCCATCTGCTCCGGATCATCACGTCGGGCGTCTTCGATCGCCACCCGCGCCTCCGGCTCGTGGTCGGGCACCTGGGCGAGGCGCTTCCGTTCTGGCTGCACCGGATCGACCACATGCACGCCAAACAGGTCGCCTCCGGACGCTACGAGGCGATCAAGCCGCTCGCGCAGCGTCCCTCGGAGTACTTCCGCTCCCACATCTGGCTCACGACCTCGGGGATGCCCTGGGAGCCGGCGATCCTGTTCACCCGCGAGGTCACGGGTCCGGACCGCGTGATGTACGCGATGGACTATCCGTACCAATTCGAAGCCGACGAGGTCGCAGCACAGGACGCCCTGCCGATCTCGGATGCGGAGAAGGCCGACTTCTTCGAGCACACCGCGCGCCGGGTCTTCAACCTGACGTTCTGAGACGGATGCGGGCGGGCCCGGCGAGGGGACCGCCCGCATCCGTGTGCGTCAGAGCGGGTACTGTCCAGGCTCGCGGCGCATCGTGATCCAGCGGGTCTCGGTGAAGGCGTCGATGTTCGCCTGCGCACCGCCGTGGCGGGATCCCGTACCGGAGGCGCCGACACCGCCGAAGGGCGAGTTCGCCTCGTCGTTGACCGTCTGGTCGTTGATGTGCACGATGCCGGTGGGGATGCGCTTGGCGAGGTCGTACGCCTTCATGGCGTCGCGGCTGACGATCCCCAACGACAGCCCGTAGTCGGTCGCCGCGGCCAGCTCGACGGCCTCGTCGTCGGTCGCGAAGGAGACCACCGAGGCGACGGGGCCGAAGACCTCGTCGCAGTACGCGGCCGCATCCTTCGGCGGATTCGCCAGCACCGTCGGGCGGTAGAACAGCTGCTCGTAGGTACCACCGGCCGCGAGGCGGGCGCCTTGGGCGACGGCGTCCTGCACGAGCGTGTGCACGCGGTCCCGCTGCGTCTCGTCGATGAGGGGTCCGAGGTGCACCTGCCCTGCGGCCGGGTCGCCGACGACCATCGAGTCCGCCTTCGCCGCGAGCTTCGCGACGTACTCGTCGAAGAGCGACTCGTGGACGATGTGGCGGCCGACCGTCATGCAGATCTGCCCCTGGTGCAGGAAGGCGCCCCACGTGGCCAGGTTGACCGCCTGGTCGACGTCGGCGTCCTCGCGCACGAGGAAGGCGGAGTTGCCGCCGAGCTCGAGATGCGCGCGAGTGAGGTGACGGCCGGCGAGCTCTCCGACGGCGCGCCCGGCACGCGTCGACCCCGTGAAGGCGACCACGCGCACGTGCGGGTCGGCCACCATGGCTTCGCCGACCTCGGCGCCGCCGGGGACGAGCTGCAGGATGCCCTTCGGCAGACCGGCCTCCTCGAAGATGCGCACCATCGAGACACCGCCGGTCACGACCGTGCGGGGGTCGGGCTTGAGCAGGACGGCGTTCCCGAGCGCGAGAGCCGGCGCGACCGCGCGGATGCCGAGGATGAGCGGAACGTTGAAGGGCGAGATGACGCCGACGACGCCCACGGGAATCTGCTGGGCGAGCGAGAGGCGCGGCTCCTCGCTGGAGAGGATGGTGCCCAGCGGCGCCGAGGGCAGGGACGACGCCTCATAGCACTCGGCCGCGGTGACGTGCAGGGCGAAGCCTGCGAGCGGCGGGATGGCACCGACCTCGCGGATGTTCCAGCCCATGATCTCTTCCGCGTGCTGTTCCCACAGCTGTGCGGCCTTGCGCAGCACGGCCGCACGGGCCGGATGCGGCGTGGCGGCCCACTCCTGCTGCGCGCGTGCGGCGGATGCGGCGGCTCGCGCGACGTCCGCGGCATCCGCCATCCCGACCTGCACGAGCGTCTCACCGGTGGCGGGCTCGACGGAGGCGATGGCACCGCCCCCACCTTCGACCCATTCGCCGTCGATGTAGATGCGCCCGGCGAAGAGGTCGGGATCGATCAGGGTGGCGGTGTCCTGCGTTGCGGTCGACATCGGTGTCACCTTTCCGGGCTTCCCTGCCCTATACGTGTGAATACATCCTGAGCGACGCGGGGTCCGCGCGCAATGGGAGGGGTGCTCCCGGTTCAGCCCGTCGCACGGGCCAGGCGGTGCGATCTCCGGCCCGGGATGCTCTCCGCCCAGCCGCGCCGGATGACGCCGATCGCGTCCCGCGCGAGGGCGAGACCGTCCGCGTAGGGCGCGCGCCAGATCGAGAGCACATCGGCGGCGCCCCCGGCCAGCGGCCGCGAGAACGCCTCCACGCCCCATCGGCCGCGGTAGCCCGCATCCAATGCCTCCCGCACGAGGGCGGGCACATCCACCGCACCGTGCTCCAGCGGACCGCGGCCCGACTGGCCGAGCTCGAGGTAGCGCAACCGCGGCATCGCGGTACGGACCGCCTGCACGGCATCCGCCTCCTCGATCGCCATGTGGAAGCTGTCCAGGTGCACGCCGAGGTGGGCCGAACCGCTCGCGGCGACGTAGTCCATGGCCTGCGCGGCCGTGTTGATCGCCGCCTCCTCGTAGCGGTTCAGCACCTCGAAGGTCATCTGGACGCCGCGTTCCGCCGCCTCGTCGGCCACCACCCCCACCGCCCGCGCGCTCTCGGCGAGGAGGGCGGGGGCGACGGGCTCCGACGGGCGACCGAAGAGCCCGTAGGGCACCCCGTTCAGCTGGTCGGCCCCGAGCCGCTCGGCGAACCGGACGCTCGCGCGCAGCAGCTCGACCCCCGCCCGACGCACATCGGCGTCGGGCGAGGAGACGTCCGCGTCCGGGGCCTGACCGCACATGGCGATCGGCAGCATCCCGGTGCGCACGAACGCGTCGGCGAGGGCGTCGACGTCGGTGGAGGCGGCATCCAGCGGCGGGAGGACAGCGCGTCGGTAACCCATCTCCCGCAAGTCGTGCAGGACGGGCACGAGCTGCGCCGGGGCCAGCTCGGGCGTGATCGCCGAGAGGTGGCACGCGAGATCGAGGTCCATGGCGCGCCTCAGAACACCGGCAGATCGAGCCGCTGCTTGAACACCGAGTAGCCGTCGTCGACGCTCACGACGGTGCCGTTGATGGCGTTCGCCTCGTCGGAGGCCAGGAACGCCACGACGTCCGCGATCTCCTCGGGGGCCGTGAGGGCGTTGCGCATCTGCTCGGCGGCGAAGGTCGCCCGCAGCTCCTCGCTGAACTGGTTGATGATCGGGGTCCCGACGCGCCCGGGGGTGATCGCGACGGCGCGGACGCCGTACTGCGCCAGTTCGTAGGCGGCGGAGCGGGTGAACGAGATGACGGCGGCCTTGGCGGCGCTGTACGAGAACGAGAGCTCCGCGGCCTGCTGGCCGTAGATCGACGACGTGCTGATGATGACGCCGCCCGTCCCCTGCTTCCGGAACTGCCGGCCGGCGGCGAGGATGCCGTAGTAGACGCCGTCCTGATCGATGCGGATCATCGGCGCGTAGTCGACCTCGGGGTCGTGCTCGAGCAGCGGCTTGCCGCCCGCGATCCCCGCGTTGTTGAAGATCACGTCGAGCGAGCCGAACACCTCGACCGTGCGGGCGACGGCGGCCTCCACATCCTCATAGCGGGACACGTCGGTGCGCACGGCCGCGACCGAGCCCGTGAAGCCGAGGCCCTCGAGCTCCGTCACGACCTGGTCGGAGCGCGCCAGGTCGACGTCGGCGATCATGACCTTCGCGCCCTCGCGGAGGAACTTCTCGACGGTCGCACGACCGATGCCGCTGCTGCCACCCGTGATGAGGGCGGTCTTCGATTCCAGTCGCATGTGCGACCTCCATCCATGTCTGGGGTGGGGCGGGGCGCTCTCAGCACCCCGCCCCGAGGGGTCAACCGAGCTTGTCGGAGGGGGTGATGCTGTCCGCGTTGTCGACGGTCACGAGGGTCGTGGCGACCGCGTCGAAGCGGGAGGAGGGCAGCGTGCCGTCCTTGCGGTAGGCCTCGATGTCCCCGACGACCGTGTCGAGGATGCTGGGCCAGGGCTGCTCGATGGTCGCCAGGAAGGGCCCGCCGGCCTTGATCGCGGCGATCGCCTCGCTCGTCGCGTCGACGCCGGTGACCTTCGCCTTCGAGCCCGCCTCGCTGACGGCCTGGGCGGCGCCGAGCGCCGCGTCGTCCCAACCGACCCAGACGCCGTCGAGGCCGCCGGGGTTCGCGGACAGGTAGTCCGCGACGAGGGACAGCGCCTCGGTGCGTCCCGTCGCGGGAGAGGCGACCTTCTGGATGTCGCCGCCGGCGATGTTCGCGCCCGCCGCGGTCAGCGCCTTCTCGGCGAGGCTGGCGCGCAGCCGGATGCCGGGGTGCGGGTCGTGCCCGATCACCATGATGTTCTTGCCCTTCAGGCCTCCGAGCGCTTCATCCAACGCCCCGACGGTCTGATCGACGATGCCCTGCTGGTCGGCGGTGACGTTGATCGCGAACGCATCGTTCTCCTCGGTCGCGGAGTCGATCGCGAAGATCGGGATGTTCGCGTCCTTGGCGGCGGTCACGATCGAGCCGATCGAGGCGACGTCGGTGTAGCCGTCGAAGATCGCGTCGGCACCCTGCCCGATGGCGCTCTCGACCGCGGGGTTCATCTTCTGGAAGTCGAAGTCGCCCTGGATGACGGTGAGGTCCCAGCCGAGCTCGTCGGCCTTGTCCTGCACGGCCTTGACCCACCAGGCACCCACCGGCGTCTGGTTGCCGGAGGTGAAGGCGATCACCTTGAAGGTGTCGTCACCGCCGCCTCCCGAGCCGCCCGACGAGCATCCGGTCAGGACGAGGGCCGCTGCGGCGGCCACGGCCGCGAGGGCCTTGAATGATGTGCGCACGTGTTACTCCTTTGTGTTCGTGCCGTTGTGATGGTGCGCGGTCGCGGGGCGACCGCTTCGGGAAAGCGGATGCGGAGCGTCAGCGCTCGCGGTGCCGCAGCGACGACAGCGTCACCGCGGCGATGATGATGAGGCCCGTGACGACCTGCTGGACGTAGGCGTTGACGCCGAGGATGTTCAGGCCGTTGCTCATGACGCCGATGATCGCGACGCCGACCATGGTGCCGCCGAGGTTCGCGGCGCCCGAGCGGACGACAGTCATGCCGAGGAAGACGGCGGCGACCGAGAACATCATGTTGTCGCTGCCCTGCACGGCGCTCGCGCTGCCGAGGCGCGCCGCCAGCAGCACGCCGCCGAGCGCCGAGATCGCTCCGGCCGCCGTGAACGCGATGAGACGAGCCCGCCGTACGTTGATGCCGGACAGGCGCGAGACCTCGACGTTGCCGCCGGTCGCGTACCAGCGCCGACCCATCGTCGTGAAGCGCAGGACGAACCACAGCAGCAGCGAGATGACGATCGCGATGTAGACCGGGATCGGGATCTCGAACAGCTTCCCCTGCCCCATCGAGTTGAACTCCGGCGGCAGGTTGAACAGCGTCGTCCCCGCGGTCACGAGGTACGCGAGACCCACCACGGAGGTCATCGTGGCGAGCGTCGCGACGAAGGCCGAGAGGTTGACATACGCGATGAGCACGCCGTTCACGAGTCCGACGAGCAGACCCACGAGGATTGCGACGGCCACCGCGGCCGTCACCGGGACGCCGTTGATCATCATGGATGCGGCGACCGCGCCGGCGAGCGCCGATGTGGCGCCCACCGACAGGTCGAAGTCGCCGACGACCATGACGATGGTCTGCGCCCCGGCGATGATCGCGAGGATCGACACCTGGTACAGGATGTTCTTCACGTTCGTGAAGGTCAGGAACACATCGGGGCGCATCGCGAAGAAGAAGACGACGAGCACGATGAGGGCGACGACCGTGCCGCCGTGCAGGAAGATGCGCCCGAACGACTCCGCGCGCGCGGTGACGATGCTGCGCGTGGTGAGCGTGGGATCCGTGGTGGTGGCCATGTCACTCTGACTTTCCGTAGCAGTAGGAGAGGAGCAGTTCGTCGTCGGCCTCCGCCGCGTCGACCTGTCCGGAGATGCGGCCCTCGTGCATGATGACGACGCGGTCGCTCATGCCGATGAGCTCGGGGAGTTCGGAGCTGACGGCGATCACGGCGGTGCCGGTCGCCGCCAGGCGGCGGATGAGGCGGTAGATCTCGGCCTTGGTGCCGACATCGATCCCGCGCGTGGGCTCGTCCATGAGCAGGACGGCGGGCTGGCGCTCGAGCATCTTGGCGAGCACGACCTTCTGCTGGTTGCCGCCCGACAGCTCGCCCACGCTCTGGCGGGGGCTGCGCGCCTTGATCTGCAGATCCGACATCCCACGACGGGCGATGTCGGCGATGCGCGCCTGGGAGACGACGCCGACCGAGCTCACCGAGGAGAGGTTCGCGATCGTGATGTTGTCCTGGATCGACGCGCCCAGGATCACGCCCTGGCTGCGGCGTTCCTCGGGGACGAGGGCGATGCCCGCGGCGAGCGCGCGGCCCACGCCCGGCGAGCGCGGCAGCGTCTTGGTGCCCACCGTGATCGTGCCGGCCTGATGCTTCTGCGCTCCGGCGAGGATGCGCAGCAGCTCGCTGCGCCCTGCGCCGGCCAGACCGCCGATGCCGAGGACTTCACCCGCCCGCACCTCGAACGACACGTCCTGCACGCGGCGACCGGTGAGGCCCTCGACGCGCAGCACGACGTCTCCGCCGCCCGAGCCCCGTTCGGGATAGAGCTGACCCGCCTCACGGCCGACCATGAGGGAGATGACCTCGTCGATGTGCGAGTCGGCCACATCCTTCGTGATGATGGTCTCGCCGTTGCGCATGATCGTCAGCCGGTCGCACAACTCGAAGACCTCCTCGAGGCGGTGCGAGACGTAGACGATGGCGACGCCCCGCTCGCGCAGGGATCGCAGCACCGCGAACAGATCGGTGATCTCGGTGTCCGTGAGCGACGCGGTCGGCTCGTCCAGGATGAGCACCCGTGCGTCCGTGGCGAGGGCGCGGGCGAACGCCACCATCGTCTGCTGCACGGGCGACAGGTCGCCGGCGAGCTTGCCCAGCGGGATGCGCTGGTTGATGCTGTCCAGCTGCTCCTTCGCCCGCCGACGGAGCTCCCGCCAGTTGACGACGCCCCCGCGGCGCGGCGTCTGCTCGCCCAGCAGGATGTTCTCGGCCACCGTCAGCGACGGGATGATGGACAGCTCCTGGTAGAGCGCGACGATCCCCTCGCCGCGGGCGGTGCGCACGCTCTGGAACTCGACCTCCTGGCCCGAGCGCAGGATGGTGCCGCCGTCGGGGGCGTACAGCCCCGTCACGACCTTGATCAGCGTGGACTTGCCCGCGCCGTTCTCGCCGAGCAGGGCGTGGATCTCACCGGGCAGCACCGACAGCCGGGCGCCCTTCAGGGCGTGGACGCCGTCGAAGCGCTTGACGATGTCGCGGGCTTCGAGCGCAGGAGCGGTCTCCACCGGGGCCGCCTCGCGTTCCAGTGCGGTGGTCATGACAGTCCTCCGAGCCGTGCCTCGTCGTTGCAGGCGATGATGACCTTCGGATGGCGCCCGGTGAGGTGCGCCTCGAAGGCCTCCGCGGCCTGCTCGAGTGGGAAGACGGCCTGGGTGAACTCGGCCAGGTCAAGGTGCGGCAGCAGGTTCAACGCACGCGGGAACGCGTACGGCGAAACGAACACGCCGGTGAGCGTGAGCTCCTTCAGGTAGAGGTAGTCCGAGATGTTCAGCGGCAGCTCGTAGTCGCTCGGGTACATCGCCCCGTAGATCACCGTGCCGCCCTTGGCCGCCAGATCGAGCAGCCCTCGGGTGGCGCGGGTCGATCCCGACGCGTCGATCACGACGTCGTAGCCGCGCCCCTCGGTGAGCTCGTCGGCGACCGCGGCCTGGTTCTCGCTCGTGGGGTCGATCGTGTACTGCGCCCCGTGGCGCCGGGCCATCCCCCGCCGGTCCGCGATCGGCTCGATCATCGTGAGCGCGGTCGCGCCGTAGCGGGCCATGACCTGAACCGTGAGCTGCCCGATCGGGCCGCCACCGCAGACGACGACACGATCGCCGACACGGATGCGGGTCTTGTCGGCGATGCGCACGGCGACGGAGGTGGGCTCCAGCAGGCATCCCTCGAGCAGGCTCACGCTGTCGGGCAGGCGGTAGACCTGCGACTCGTGCCAGGTCACGGTCTCCGCCATACCCGGGCGGTTGTAGTCCTGGATGTGCTCGCAGAACTGCTGACGTCCGTCCTGACACGGTCGACACGAGCCGCAGAAGCGGAGGAAGTTGCCGGCGACACGGTCGCCGACGCGGAGACCGCCGCGCCCGGCACGCTCCCCCAGCGCCTCGATGACGCCGGAGACCTCGTGTCCGAGGCCGATGGGGACGTCGGTTCCGAAGAAGCCCTCGGCCAGGTGCGGGTCGGACCCGCAGATGGCGGCGTAGGCCACGCGGATGCGGACATCCTCCGGGCCCAGCTCGGGCTGGGGCATGTCGACGACGCCGATGCGGCCGCGGGCGGCCTCGTCGGGATCGCGCAGATTGCCGATGCGCGTGACGGCGACGGTGCGCATGGTCGGGCTCACCCCTCGGCCGCGATCACGCGACGCAGCGCCGCGGTCGTCGCCGACAGCCCGTAGCCGTACTTGTCGCGCAGCTGCTCGTCCTCGCCGAAGCCGGCGTAGACCTGCGGGATCCCGAGTCGCTCGAACGCCGTCAGCCGGATGCCGCGATCGGCCACCACGTCGGCGACGCGGGTGGCGAGTCCGCCGTAGGCGAGGTGATCCTCGAGCACGACGAAGCGCCCTCCGGTCTCGGCCGCGGAGCGCACGATGAGCTCCTCATCGATCGGCTTCAGGGTGAACATGTCGACCACGCGCACCGAGCGGCCGTCCGCAGCCAGCTCGTCCGCGGCATCCAGCGCCTGCGCGACGGTCGTACCGTGCGTGAAGATCGTCGCGTCGGTGCCCTCCCGCGCCACGATCCCCTTGCCGATGCGCACCTCGTGCTGACCGGGCTCGTAGAGCACCTTGTCCTTCTTGCCGACGGCGAGGCGGATGTAGATGGGTCCCTGCATCGTCATCGACTGCCGGATGATCTCGCCCACCATGAGCGGGTCGCCGATCGAGGTGACGGTCATGTTCGTCAGGGCGCACATGAGCGCGAGGTCCTCGACCGCGTAGTGCGTCGATCCGCCGTTGCCGACGAGTCCGCCGTGCGTACCGATGATCTTGACCGGGAGGTTGGGGTAGCAGACGTCGGTGCGCACCTGCTCGAGGGCGCGCATGCTGAGGAACGGGAGCATGCCGGAGACGACGGGGATGTTGCCGTCGTAGGCGAGGCCAGCGGCGATCCCGACGCACGCCTGCTCGGCGAGTCCGACATCGATGAACCGGTCAGGGAAGGTGTCGCGGAACTCGACGAGGGTCGCACCGATGTCGGGGGTGAGCACCCACAGGTTCTCGTACTCGGCGCCGAGCTCCGCGAGAGTCGAGCCGATCACCGATCGCGCTCCGAGGAACTCTCCGAAAGTGAAGGTCACAGGCATCAGACGGACTCCTTCTCACGCGAGGCGGTGAGCGCCGCGAGGGCGCGTTCGAGGTCGGCGGCGCCGAGCGATCCGGCGTGCCAGGCGAGGTTGCGCTCCATGAAGTCGACGCCCTTGCCCTTGATGGTCTCGGCGATGATGACCGTCGGCGTCTCGCTGTCGGGCTCGGGCAGCGCGTCGAGCGCCTCGACCAGTTGGCCCATGTCGTGGCCGTCGATGTGCACGACGTTCCACCCGAAGGCGCGCCACTTGTCCGGGTAGGGCTCGAATGCCACACGCTCCTCCGCGAAGCTCGTCATGAGCTGGCGGTTGCGGTCGACGAAGGCGACGAGGTTGCCGAGGCGGTTGCTGCGAGCGGCCATGACCGCCTCCCAGACCGAGCCCTCGCCGGTCTCCCCGTCACCGAGGAGGGTGAACACGCGGTGGGCGTCACCGCGGTGACGGGCACTGAGCGCCATGCCCACGGCGAGGGGAAGGCCGTGGCCGAGAGAGCCCGTCGACGCCTCCACACCCGGCAGCTGCACCTTGCACGGGTGCATGCCGTATGCGCTGTCGAGCTGCCCGTAGGTGTCGACGATGCCTTCGTAGGAGAAGAAGCCGCGCATCGCCATCGCGATGTACATGCAGACGGCGGCGTGACCCTTGCTGAGCACGAAGCGGTCGCGCTCGGGGTTGGCGATGTCGGTCGGGTCGACGTTCAGCCCGTAGTGGAAGAGAGCGGTGAAGATGTCCGCCGAGGACAGGTCTCCGCCGATGTGGACCGCGCCTTCGTAGGTGCCGCACAGCTGCAGGAGCTTGCGCCGCAGCTCGAACGCCAGATCCTCCAGCTCGGCCACGTTCGGACGGTCGTCCGTCTGCAGGGGGGAACTGCTCATCATGCCTCCTCGTCGATGGCAGGGAGACGTCGAATGTGCGCAGAATCGCGTCTTCATCGACGTCGCTTCGGGTGTCGCCATCCGACTCTGGAGGGCGACTCGGTGAACGTAGCACGATCTCATTTACATGTAAACAAGAATGGACGTAAACTCGTGCCGCGGGGGTGGCGACGGTCGCGATCCCGCACATATCCGAGACACAGAGAGGTGCAGGGATGTCGAGTTCGATCGCCCAGACGTCCGCCGGAGTGCGGACAGGGCTCTACATCGGGGGCGCGGAGCGCTTCACCGATGACGTTCTACAGATCGCCGATCCGGGAAAGCCCGGAGTCGTCGTCGGCGAGGCCGCTGCGGCCACGCCCGCGGATGTCGCGGATGCGGTCGCCGCCGCATCCGCCGCCTTCGGGTCGTGGAGCGCACTGTCGGCGGCGGAGCGCGCGGAGGCGATGGCCGCAGCCATCGCCGGCATCGCCGACGAGCGCGACACGGACGCCGCCGTCCTGTCGCAGGAGAACGGCAAGATCCGCTTCGAGGGGTGGGTGGATGCCCTGGTCTTCGAGATCCGGTGGAACCTCGCCCTCATGCTGAAGGACGAGGTCGAGAAGGGGCATACGCTCCCCGTCGTCCCCGGCGCGATCCCCGTAACGACCGAGGTGGCCTACCAGCCGCTGGGCGTCGTCACGATCATCGTGCCCTTCAACTGGCCCATCGCCATCCTCGGCGCAGCCCTGCCCCACGCGCTGCTCGCGGGCAACACCGCGATCGTGAAGCCGCCGCCCTCCGCGCCGCTGGCGACGACCCGCGTGGTGCAGCGCATCGCCGAGAAGCTGCCGCCCGGGGTGCTCAACGTGGTCACGGGCCGCGACGAGAACATGTCGGAGCTCATCCAGAGCCCCGATGTCGCGAAGGTCTGTTTCACCGGCAGCGTGAACGGCGGCAAGCGCATCATGCAGATGGCTGCGCAGACCCTCACGCGGGTGACACTCGAGCTCGGCGGCAACGACGCGGCGGTGTTCCTCGAGGACGCGATCCTCGACGACGCGCACCTCGACCGTCTCTACGCCGCGATCTACGACACGACGGGCCAGATCTGCATGAACGCCAAGCGCGTGTTCGTGCACCGCTCGCGTCTGGACGAGCTGGTCGCGGGGCTCGAAGCGCGCCTCGAGAAGGTCGTGATCGGGTACGGGCTCGACGAGGGCACGACCATGGGCCCGCTCCACCAGCCGGCGCAGAAGGCGTTCGTCGAGGAGATCATCCAGGAGGCGAAGGATGCCGGCGCCGACGTGCGCGAGTACGGCACCCTGCCCGGCGGCGAGCTCGCGGGCGGCAACTTCCTGCGTCCGGCGATCGTCGTGGACCCCGACCCGTCGCTGCGCGTGGTGACCCAGGAGCAGTTCGGCCCGGTCATCCCGATCATCCCGTTCGACTCGGAGGAGGAGGCGGTCGCCCTTGCGAACGACACCTGGGGCGGCCTGTGCGGTTCGGTCTGGACCGCATCGCCCGAGTCGGCGCAGCGCGTGGGATCGCAACTGGTCTGCGGCTACGTGTGGGTGAACGACCACGGCGCCACCCGCCTCGACCTGCGCGCGCCCTTCGGCGGCATGAAGCAGTCCGGCTTCGGACGCGAGCAGGGCATCGAAGGCGTACGCGCCTTCCAGGACACCCGGTCGATCGCCACGATCGATCCTGAGGCCCTGGCGGCGATGGCGCACTGACGAACGGAGGGAGATCGGGATCACGAACGGTCTCGGTCTCCCCCCGTCCCTGCGGCCCCGGCCGCATCCGACCCACGGAGAGGAACCCGATGGCAACTGATCGCAACCGCCATGCCCATGGCGTCGAGCCGCCCCGGAGCGCGGTGGTCGAGCCGTTGGCCGATGTGATCGACCCGGATGCGTTCACCCCGCGGCTGCTCGCGCTGCTCTCCAATGCGCTGGTGTGGCGTGAGTCCCACGAGCTCCGGCGCCAGTTCGATCTGGGCACCAACGAGTGGCGTGTGATCTCCGCACTCGCCATGAACCCCGGCTTCTCCGCATCGGAGGTCTCGGAGTTCCTGGTGGTCAACAAGGCGATCGTCTCGAAGAGCGTGAACACCCTGGTGGAGCGGGGTCTGCTGGTGCTCGCCGAGGGCGCCCGCGGCTCGCGGCCGATGTACCTGACCGCAGCAGGCGCCGCCATGCACGACGACATGCTGCCGATCTCTCTTCGCGGGCAGGAGATCATCCTGGCCCACATGTCGCCGGTGGAGGTCACCCGGCTGAACGCGCTGCTGCGCAAGATGCTCGACGAGATGCGGGTGCTCCAGAGCATCGACAACGAGTCCTGGCTCACGGAGGCGGGCGCCTCCCGCAAGGGCTGACCCCCGCCCGCGCGCTCAACCCGCGCAGCCCTCCTCGCCCAGCCAGGCGCGCGCATCCGCCTCGGCGTCCGTCGAGTTCAGGTCGGGCGCGATGGCGCTCTCCTCGTAGTTGCGGCCCGTCCGATCCACGTACAGGCTCTCGGTCAGCACGATCGTGGCGCCGTCGAACAGCGTGTGGCTCACGTTCGCGGACGTGTAGCCTGCGCTGTCCGTGCCGAAGGTACGCACGCCGTCCACGCCGCGGAAGGCCGCGAGCACGGCCTCCCCGCTCGACGCGGTCCACTCGTCCTGGAGGATGGCGATCGGCTGGCCGGTGACCTTGCTGCGCGCGCCGACGTCGACCGCGACGTTCCCGGCCACCGCGGCACCGCGGGCCTCGATCGTGACAGGGGTCGCGTTGCCGCCCCGGTCGACGAACGACAACGCATCGCCGTCGGGAAGCAGCGCCGCCACCCCCGACAGCATCGGATTCATGTTTCCGCCGCGGTTCCCGCGCAGATCGACCACCCAGCCGCAGGTGTGCGCGGCCGACTCGTCTATGCCGTCCGCGACGGCCGTCGCGTAGGCCTGAAGGTCTTCCGCGCGCGGAGAGACCATCTCCGGCAGCACGATGGTCGTGATACCGGAGTCGGAGCGGACCGTCGGCTGCGCCGAGGGCTCAGCAGCGGCGGGAGCCGCCCCCGCCGGCACGAAGCTCGAGTGCCGGCCGCCGGCGATCTGCGTGCCCTCTTCGAGGAGCGGATACAGCTCGGCGTAGTCGCCGGACGACCTCGCCGCATCCAGGATGGCGGCCCGCGCCGCCGGCCACTCCGGGTCGTCCGCGTGGTAGCCCCGGCCGAGGCGTTCGACGGCGATCTCCGCGTACTTCTGAACGGAGGGGGGCACGAGATAGAAACCGAACCGCGGACCGTAGACGTCGGCGGCGAAGGCTGCTGCGGCGACAGCTCCGGCGAGCGCACCGAGGACGACCGTCGTGACCACCACGCGCCGACGGCGGCGTTTCGGGCGAGCGGGAGGAGCGGCTGCGGACACGGGTGAAGATGGCACAATCCGATGGTCCTCCCGCGGAATCGCGGGCGCATCGGCGGGGCGATGTAACTCCCCGGGCGCATGTCATCCCGAAGGAGGACGACGAGCCGTGAAATACCTCTTGTCATTACCTATCGACATAGGTACTCTCGCTGACGAGGCGCAACGAAGCCCTCCCGACAGCGGAAGGACCACGACTCGTGGCACGTAACACCCCCGCACCCGACCCGGCCGCATCCCTCGCCCTCCTCGACGGCTTCTCGCTCGAGATGACCGGCAAGGACATCCCTGGGCTCGAAGAAGCCCGCGACGTCATCCCCGCCGGCACCAAGATCAACGTCACCTTCCTCGGCAACGAGGATCTCGACATGCGCGTCGCCGCGGCCAAGGCCGTGAAGGATGCCGGGTTCGTCCCCGTCCCGCACGTGTCGGCCCGCCGACTCGCCTCGGCGGCCCAACTGGAGGAGTTCCTCGACCGCCTCCAGCAGGTGGGTGCCACCGAGCACGTCTTCGCGGTCGGCGGCGACCCGGCTGAGCCCGAAGGCCCCTACCCCGACTCGCTGAGCGTCATCCGCTCCGGCATCCTGCAGAAGTACGGCGTGCGCGAGGTCTCCATCGCCGGCTACCCCGAGGGGCACCCCGACATCCCCACGGATGTGCTGTGGCGCCACCTCGAGGACAAGTCGTCGGCCCTGGCCGATGCGGGCCTCGGCCAGGTCATCCTGACCCAGTTCGCCTTCGACACCGACCCGGTCATCGACTGGATCGACGGCGTGCGCGAGCGCGGGATCACCTCGGAGATCCGCATCGGCACGCCGGGCCCCGCGGGCATCAAGCGCCTGATCACCTTCGCCCGCCGCTTCGGCGTCGGCGCCAACGCGATGATCGTCAAGAAGTACGGGTTCTCGCTCACCAACCTGATGGGAACGGCGGGCCCCGACCGGTTCATCGGCGACCTCGGAGCGCTCGTCGCGAAGAAGGAGTCGCGCGGACCTGTCAAAATTCACTTCTACACGTTCGGCGGTCTGCGGGCGACATCCGACTGGGCCCGCGACTACATCGCCGCGCAGTCCTGAGGAGATCCCCGCATGTCCCTGCACAAAGACGCCCTACGTGACCACGCCTGCCTGATCGTGCACGGCCCCGACCAGCCCGGGCTCGTCGCCGCCGTCACCGCGCTGATCACGCGCAACAAGGCGAACATCGTCACGCTCGACCAGTACTCGGACAACCCCGAGGGCGGCGCGTTCTTCCAGCGCGTCGTCTTCCACCGGCCCGACCTGGCCGCGGCGATCGGCGACATCGAAGCCGACCTCGCCCAGACGCTGGAGCCCTACGGGATGCAATGGCGCCTGACCGACCAGTCCGTGCCGAAGCGGATGGCGATCCTCGCCTCCACGAGCGATCACTGCCTGCTCGAGCTGCTGTGGCGTCACCGCCGGGGCGAGCTCAACGTCACGATCCCGATGGTGATCTCCAACCACACCAACACCGCGGAGGACGTCCGCTCGTTCGGCATCCCCTTCTTCCACGTGCCCTCGCAGGGCCCGGACAAGTCGGAGGCCGAGCGCGAGATCGTCAAGCTCCTCGCCGGCAACGTCGACTTCGTCGTGCTGGCGCGCTACATGCAGATCCTCACCGATGACTTCCTCGAGGGCGTCGGCGTGCCGGTCATCAACATCCACCACTCCTTCCTTCCCGCCTTCATCGGCGCCGGCCCCTACAAGAAGGCCAAGGAACGCGGCGTCAAACTCATCGGCGCCACCAGCCACTACGTCACCAAGGACCTCGACGAAGGCCCGATCATCGAGCAGGACGTCGCCCGTGTCGACCACTCGATGACCGCCGCCGATCTCCAGGCCCGCGGTGCGTACGTCGAGCGGGCCGTACTCTCGCGCGCCGTGCAGTGGCACGCGGAAGACCGTGTCATCCGGCACGGCAACCACACCATCGTCTTCACCTGACTCCGACGCCTCACCCGAGGCGCCGGCCCCCGAACAGAGAGGTTCATCGTGGCCAGCAACCTGCAGGAACTCATCGACCAGAACAACCCGGTCGAGATGCTGCGCAACTCGCAGATCGGCTCCTACATCTACCCGGTCGTCCCCGCCGACTTCCAGAACTGGATCAAGGAGCAGCAGGCCTGGCGCAACACTGCCGTGCTCTACGACCAGTCCCACCACATGGACAACGTGTTCCTGAAGGGCTCCGACGCGATCAAGCTCATCAGCGACACCGCGATCAACTCGGTCGCGAACTTCGCGGTCAACAAGGCCAAGCAGTACGTGCCCACCACCGCGAGCGGCCACGTGATCGGCGACGGCATCCTCTTCCGCGAGGCCGAGGACGAGTACGTCTACGTCGGACGCGCACCCGCATCCAACTGGCTGATGTACCACGGTGAGACCGGCGGCTACCAGAACCTCGACGTGCAGGTCGACCGTCGTTCGCCCTCGCGCCCGTACGGCCACGCCGTCACGCGCCGCTACTACCGCTTCCAGATCCAGGGCCCGAAGGCGTGGGACGTCATCGAGAAGCTCAACGGCGGCCCGCTGGAGAAGCTCGGCTTCTTCAACATGTCGACCATGACGATCGCCGGGAAGACCGTGCGCACCCTTCGTCACGGCATGGCCGGCGCTCCGGGCCTGGAGATCTGGGGCCCCTACGAGGACCACGACGCCATCCGCGACGCGATCGTCGAAGCCGGCGTCGAGTTCGGCCTCGTGCCGGTCGGATCGCGCGCCTACCCCTCGAACACGCTCGAGTCCGGCTGGATCCCCTCGCCGCTTCCCGCCATCTACTCGGGCGAGGCCGAGCGCGGCTACCGCGAGTGGCTCGGCGTCGACAGCTACGAGGCCACCGGCACCCTCGCGGGCTCCTTCGTCTCCGACAACATCGAGGACTACTACCTCACGCCGTGGGAGCTCGGATACGGCTCGTTCGTGAAGTTCGACCACGACTTCATCGGCCGCGACGCGCTCGAGAAGATCGACCCCTCGACCCAGCGCAAGAAGGTCACCCTCGCCTGGAACGCCGAGGACCTCGCCAAGGTCTGGGGCTCGCTGCTGAACGTGGACGGACCCAACTACAAGTTCTTCGACCTGCCGCTGGCCAACTACGGCTCCGCGAACTACGACTCGGTCGTGGATGCGGACGGCACGGTCGTCGGCTTCTCGATGTTCACCGGCTACAGCGCCAACGAGCGTCGCGGTCTCTCGCTCGGCACGGTCGACCCCGACGTGCCGGAGGGCACCGAGCTGAAGGTCGTCTGGGGCGAGCCGAACGGCGGCACCTCCAAGGCCTCCGTCGAGCCGCACGAGCAGACCGAGGTGCGCGTGGTCGTCAGCCCCGTGCCCTACTCCACCGTCGCCCGCCAGACCTACCAGGGCGGCTGGCGCACCGGCTACAAGGGCTGAGCCCTCGACGCGACGCGGGGTCCGGTCCTGCCGGGCCCCGCGTCGGCGTTTATGGATAGCCTCAGAGCCACACCTCGGAAGGAGATCGGCGGATGAGCCTGCGCTACGCGCTCCTCGCCCTCGTGCGGGTGGGGCCCCAGTCCGGCTACGACCTGCAGAAGCAGTTCGCGGTCTCGGTCGGGCACGTCTGGCACGCCCCGGACTCCCAGATCTATCCCGAGCTGCGCAAGATGGAGTCCGAGGGCCTCGTGCGCGGTGAGGAGCAGGCGCGCGGCGAGCGCGGTACCCGCCGGATGTACCACATCACCCCCGAAGGGGATGCGGCCTTCCTCGCGTGGATGGCCGCCCCGCTGGACTACCAGCGCGTGCGTGACCCGGCCCATCTGCGAGCGGCCTACCTCGAGGCGGGAACGCCCGCCGACTCCCGTGCGTTCCTGCGCGCGCACATCGCCCAGTGGGAGAGCGAGCTCGAGCAGTGGGAGGGCGAACTGGCACGCATCGACGCCGTCGACAACCCCATGCTGCTGCGCCGGCTCGCGGTCACCGCCGAGCAGGACCGGGAACGCACGATCGCCTACAAGCGCTTCGCCTACGAGGGTCTCGTGGAGCGGGCGCGCGGCGAGATCTCGTGGGCGCAGCGCGGCCTCGCCCTCGTCGAGCGCCTCGAAGGCGCAGAAGGAGCATCATGACCATCGACACGGCAGCGCGCACCGACCGCGCCCGGGCGGTCGCGGCCGTTCGCGAGCTGCTCGAGGCCGTCGGCGAGGATGCCGACCGGCTCGGGCTCACCCGCACCCCCGAGCGGGTCGCGGACCTCTTCCTGGATCTGTTCTCCGGACTCGGGGTCGACCCGGCATCCGCGCTCGGAGCGCCCGTGGCCCTCACCGACAACGAGCACCCCGGCGAGCTGGTCGGGATGACCGCGATCCCGTTCCGCTCGGTGTGCGAGCATCACCTGCTGCCCTTCGAGGGCACGGTCGACGTCTTCTACGCGCCGGTGCGTCACATCGCGGGCCTCAGCCGCATCGCCACGCTCGTCGAGCTCGCCTCCCGCAGACCGCAGCTGCAGGAGCGCCTCGGGCACCAGATCGCCGAAGCACTCATGACCGTGCTCCGCCCGCACGGGGTGGCCGTGCGCGTGGAGGCCCGCCACGGGTGCGTCGCCCATCTGGAGCCGAGTGCCGCATCCGCTCGCGTCGTCACGGTCGCCACCCTCGGCGAGATCCCCGACGCGACCTGGCGCCTCGCCGCACCATCCACCCCGTGACGGTCACGGATCGGACACAATAGTGTTGACGATCCGGTGCGGCTCTGCCGCCCGAGAAGGGGATGACGATGACGTTTCCCTCCGTGACGGACGAGGCGGATCAGTCCGCGCGACCTGAGCTGGCCGCGCAGATCCGCGACGCGATCCTGGGTGGCGAGTTCGCCCCGCACCAGCGACTCATCGAAGCGGACCTCAGCGAGCGCTTCGCGGCGCCGCGGGCGGCCGTGCGCACCGCGCTGCTGACCCTCGCGGGAGAGGGCCTGGTCGAGCGCCTGCCTAACCGCGGCGCTCGGGTCCGAGCCATCACGGTCGACGAGGCGGTCGAGATCGTCGAGGTGCGCATGGGACTCGAGTCGCTCTGCGCCCGCAAGGCGGCCGAGCGGGTCGACGACGACGACATCGAAGGCCTCCGTACGCTCCGATCCGACATCGAGCGGGCGATCGCCGTGGGCGACCTGGTGGGATACTCCCGACTGAACCAGGAGCTCGATCGGCGCCTGCGCGAGCTCAGCGGGCACGCCACCGCATCCCAGCTCCTGGAGCGCCTGCGTGCGCAGTCCGCCCGGCATCAGTTCCGCCTCGCCTTCCATCCCGGCCGCGCCGCGCAGTCCGCACCCGAGCACATCGCGATCATCGACGCGGTCGTGGCCCGCGATCCGGATGCGGCGGAGGCCGCCACCCGCCGACACCTCGCCGGCATCGTCGACGTCCTCCGCTCGCTCGACTGACCGCATCCGTCGCCGCCCTCGCGCCAACGCCCGCGAGACTGCACTTTCGCGACGAGATCACGGGTATTTACCGTGATCTCGTGCGGGAAATGCAGTCTCGCGGGATCTGGAGGGGAAGGAGCGGATGCGGGTCAGCCGAAGGACTCGACCGTGGTGTACCCCTGTCCGTTGTACTTCTGCACGACCACCGACGACACGGCCGGCTGGCCGTCCACGGTGGTGTCGACGGCGGTGCCGTCGAGCATCAGCGGTGCCTGGAAGTCGCTGATCGAGCGCAGGGCCTCCATGAAGTTCTCGCGCGTCGGCTCGGTCATCTTCTCGAAGGCCTGCTCGAGGGTCGCCCCGACCATGAAGCTCCACATGCAGTGCGGGAAGGCGGGCATGTCC
Organism: Microbacterium binotii; assembly: GCF_021398715.1. Lineage (NCBI taxonomy): Bacteria > Bacillati > Actinomycetota > Actinomycetes > Micrococcales > Microbacteriaceae > Microbacterium > Microbacterium binotii. Next base: position 3,085,454 of record NZ_CP090347.1, read on the forward strand.
TGGTAGTCCGCGTACTGCTTGAGGTCGGTCAGGAAGGTCTGCACATCCTCGTCGTCGGCGAACGCGGGGCTCGCGGGCGCCTTCGAGAACGACACCGAGTACACCCCGGGGAATGCGTCGGCGCCACCGGGCTGCAGGATGGCGGTCGGGCTCGACGTGTTCGACGGCAGGAACCAGCTCGGGCTCCATCCGAGCTGCTGCGCCTTCTGCAGCGACGAGATCACGAGCGGGGTGATCGACATCGCGTTGAAGAACACGTCGGCGCCCGAGCTCGCGAGCTCCGTCAGCTGCGCATCGACGGCCGTGTCGGTCGCCTCGTAGGTGAGCTCCTTGACGATCTCGATGTTGCTCGCCCCCTCGACCGCGCTCTTGAAGCCCTCGAGGTAGCCCTCGCCGTAGTCGTCGTTCTGATAGAGCACGGCGACCTTGTGGTTCTCGCCGGATGCGGCCAGGAGCTTGCCGAAGGCCTCGCCCTCGTTCTGGTAGATCGGCACGAAGCCGAGCTGCCAGGGGCTCTCGTTGGTGTCGCTGAAGATCGGGTCACCCGTCATGACGAGCACCTGCGGCACCTCATCGGCGATGGCCGCCTCGCGGTAGGCGCGGTTGGTCGGTGTGCCGAGCCCCGCCGTCATCGCGAAGACGCTGTCCTTCAGCTGGTCGTAGTTGGCCTTGGCCTTCTGCGGGTCGTAGGCGTCGTCGAGCGCCTTGATGTCGACCTTGCGGGTCTTGCCGTCGCCGAACTTCACGCCGCCCTCGGCGTTCTTCGCGCCGAAGTACGCGGTGACGCCGGCGACCGTGCAGGTTCCGGGGCCGGCCGTCCCGCCGCTGAGCGGGGTGGTGATGCCCAGGCTGATGGACGTGTCGGTGATGCCGGGGCTCGCGGCCGCGGCGCCGCCGGTGGCGTCCGAGCCTCCCCCGCCGCGCGAACATCCGACGACGGTCAGTGCGAGAGCGGACGCCAGGGCGACGATGCCCAGCACGCTCCTCTTCCTCAGATTCATGGGTGATTCTGCCTCTCTGTGGTGGTTCCCTCGGTGCCGGGCGACGTGGGAAGGTCGCCGGACGATGGGTGGCTCGGCCCTCGATCAGGGCGACGCCGCATCCGTCTGAGTCGGGCGGGGAGGGATGCGAGTCCTCCCGGCAGGACGAAGAGCACGAGCAGCAGCAGCGCACCCTGGAGCACGGCCGTCAGGTTGGGGTCGACGAGGTTCGTCAGCTGCGGCGCCAGGACGTAGTACGCGCCGCCCAGCAGCGATCCGATGATGCTGCCGGCGCCGCCGATGACCATCGCGGCGAGCAGCTGGATGGAGTGCCCGAAGCTCATGGTCTCGGGCGAGGTGTACTGCACGACGACCATGTAGAGGAAGCCGCTCACGCCGCCGATGAGGGACGCGACGGTGAAGGCGAGCACCTTGTACCGGTAGGGCGAGACGCCCATCGCCGCCGCGACAGCCTCGTTGTCCTTCACGATCGCGAAGGCGCGCCCGTACTTGCCGCGCACCAGATTGCGGGTGAGCAGGAAGGCGATGCCGCCGATGATGATCACGAGGTACAGCTGCCACTGATCGTCGTACAGGCCGGTCCACTCCGGCGCATCCGTGAACCGTGCAGACACGCCCTGCGAGCCGCCGGTCAGGTCCGACAGCCGCTTGGCCAGCGGGACGCCGACGATCGGCAGCGCGATCGTCACCATCGCGATGGCGAGCCCGCCCAGCCGCGCCGCGGCGAGGGCGATGACGAGTCCGACGACGCCGGGGATGAGGATGCTGAGCACGAAGACGAGCGCGATGTTCCAGTCGTTCTGCACACCGTACGCGGTCACGTACGCGCCGAGCCCGACGAAGAAGATCTGCCCCAGCGAGACCTGCCCGGTGTAGCCCATGACGACGTTCAGACCCAGCACGGCGACGGCGAAGACGCCGATGCGCGCGATCGTCTGGTTGGCGAACTCGGGCAGCATGAGCGGGAGGAGCAGAAGCAGCGCGATCACCGCGAGGACGACGACGACACGTACCCACCGACGCGAGAGGAGGGATGCGGAAGAAGCCATCAGACACGCACCACCGTTCTGCGGCCGAACAAGCCCTGTGGTCGCACGAGCAGCACGACGAAGATGAGCACGAACGGCACCGCGACCTTGAGGTCGTAGCCGATGAAGGGCACGTAGACCGCGGCAAGGTTCTCCAGGACGCCGATGATCCATGCCGCCGCAACCACGCCGACGGGGCTCGAGAGCCCGCCGAGGATGACGGCGGCCAGCGCGTAGACGAGGGCGTTGTCCATCATCCCGGGGGTGAGTGTGAGCTGCGGGGCGACGAGCGCGCCGGCCACCGCGCCGAGACCCGCCGCGAGCCCCCACCCGACCATCAGCAGGCGGCTCACCGGCAGACCGGAGAAAGCCGCGGACTGCGGGTTCACCGCGACCGCGCGCAGCGCCAGGCCCAGTTTCGTGCCGGCGAACAGCGCCTGCAGCAGGATCATGATCGCGAGGATGACCACGGTCGTCCCGATCGACCGCACGCTCACCGACGCCCCCAGCACCGAGATCGTGTCGAGGGGGAAGAGCGAGGGGAACTGCTGGTTGTTGTAGGTGAAGAGCCAGCCGCAGACACCGGTGATGAGCGTCAGCAGACCGATCGTCACCACGACGGCGGTGTCGGGATCGCCGCCCTCGAAGCGACGCATCAGGTACCGCTCGACGACGGCGCCGAACAGGAACGAGACGCCCACGGAGAGCAGGATCGCGAGGATCAGCGGGACCCCGGCCCCGGTGAACCACCAGGCGAGGTAGGCGGAGAGCACCGCCATCCCGCCCTGGGCGAAGTTGATCAGGCCGGTCGCCTGGTTGACGAGCACGATCGCCAGCGCGAGCGCGGCGTAGACCGAGCCGACGGACAGCCCGTCGATGACGAGTTGGATGAAGGTTCCCACTCTCAACCTCCCAGGTAGGCGCGGCGGATCTCGTCCATGCCCCGGAGCTCGGCGGATGTGCCGGTGAGCACGTTCCGGCCGGTCTCGAGCACGGTGGCGGTGTCGACGAGCCGGAAGGCGAGCGTCGCGTTCTGCTCGACGACGAGCATCGCGATGCCCGACTCCCGGCGGAGCCTCGCGATGGCGTCGTAGACCGTGCGCGCGGTGCTCGGGGCGAGACCCAGAGACGCCTCGTCGAGCAGGAGCAGGCGCGGACGCGCCATGAACGCGCGGGCGACGGCCAGCATCTGCTGCTCGCCGCCGGAGAGCGCGGAGGCGTGCGAGCGGTAGCGCTCCTTGAGGTTGGGGAACAGGTCGAGGCAGTAGTCGATGTCGCCCTGGATCGCCTTGTGGTCGCGCCGCTGGTACGCACCGACCCGCAGGTTCTCGCGCACCGTCAGGGCTCCGAGGGTGCCGCGCCCCTCGGGCACGTGCGCGATGCCGATCGACGCGACCTTCTCGGGCCGCATCCCGCGGATGTCGCGCCCGTCGAAACGGATGGTGCCGGTCGTGCGCACCATCCCGCTGATCGCGCGGAGCGTGGTCGTCTTGCCCGCGCCGTTCGCGCCGAGAATGCCGACGGCTCCCTCCTCGGGCACGCTCAACGACACTCCGCCGAGCACCTGGACGGGACCGTACGACGCCGTCACGTCGACGAGTTCAAGCAGCGTCATCGGCGGCCTCCTTGCCGATGTAGGCCTCGATGACCCGGGGATCGCTCTGCGCCTCGGCGGCCGAGCCCTCCATGAGCTTGCGGCCGTGATCGAGCACGACCACGCGGTCGGTCAGAGCCGCGATGAGGCCCATGTGGTGCTCGACGATCACCACGGTGATGTCGTCTTCGTCGCGGATGGCGCGGACGGTCGCGATGAGCTGCTCGACCTCGGAATGGGGCAGGCCCGCCGCCGGCTCGTCCAGCAGGAGCAGCTTCGGGTGCGACATGAGCGCCCGGCACAGCTCGATCGCCTTGTGGAGTCCGTGCGAGAGCTCGTCGGCGTGGCGGTTCGCCGCCCAACCGAGGCCGGAGCGCTCCAGCAGCTGCAGCGCCTCGGTGCGCATCTCACGCTCCGAGCGCCACGTGCGCGGCGTGCGGATCGCCCACTCGCCGGGCCCTCCCGGAAGGCGCGTGTGCGCGCCCAGCATCACGTTCTCGAGCACGGATGCGTGCAGCTGCAGCGCCGGATGCTGGAAGGTGCGGGCGAGCCCGCGCCGCGCGAGGTGCGCCGGGGTCTGCCCGGATGCCTCGTCGCCGTCGATCGTGATGGAGCCCGAACTCGGCCGGTAGTGCCCGCTGATGCAGTTGAACAGCGAGGTCTTGCCGGCACCGTTGGGTCCGACCAGACCGAAGATCTGGCCGGGTTCCACGTCGAATCCGACATCGTGCAGCACCGTGATCCCGCCGAACCTCAAGTTCACGTCCGTGAGGGTGAGTCGAGCCGCCATGGCCGCCTTTCCGTGTCGCCGCGTCATTGCGAGACCGGGGGTTCGCCCCGTTCCTGGGACGGTACGGAGTCGCCCCACGATTGTCAACGATTTTGGCGTCGATTACGGGGCACGTTCTGATCACACTTTCTCGCGCAGCGGATGCGGTGGCGTGACGATTTCACATGAACGGAAATCAGCCACACCGCCGATCGCGACCGGCGCATGCTCGGCTCGACGAAAGGAAGGTCGACGATGACATCCGAATCCCTCGCCGCGGCGATCGAACGCACCGGAAGCCCACTCGAACTGCTGCGCAACCAGAACTGGCCAGCATTCACGTTCCCGGTCGCCCCCGAGTTCACGAACTGGCGCGATGAGCAGCGCGCCTGGAACACGACGGTCGCGTTGATGGACCAGTCCCATCACATGACGCAGCTGTTCCTGGGTGGCAGCGACCTCATCGAGGTGCTCTCCTCGATCTCGCCCAACACCTTCGCCACCTTCCGCCCGGGCGTGGCCAAGCAGCTCATCAGCGTCAACGAGTCCGGCTACCTCGTGGGCGACGGCATCCTGTTCTACAACGAGGACGCCCCCGAGGGCCTCGTGCTCATCGGCCACCACATCCTCATCGACTGGGTGCGCTTCACCCTCGAGAAGGCCGCGGCGCAGGGCAAGGACGTGCACCAACGCCTGGAACCGAACTCGCACATGCGCCAGGGCCCGCCCACGTTCTACCGCTACGAGCTGCAGGGCCCCGAGGCCGACCGCGTGATGGAGAAGCTGTTCGGCGGCCCGGCGCCCGACATCAAGTTCTTCCACATCGGCGACGTCACCATCGGCGGCCGCGCGGTGAAGGCCCTGCGTCACGGCATGGCCGGACAGCCGGGCTTCGAGTTCTTCGGCCCGTGGGTGGACAACGAGCACGTGCTGCGGACGATTCTGGATGCAGGCGAGGAGTTCGGCATCCGCCGTGTCGGCGCGAAGGCCTACTCGGCCACGCCCCTCGAGTCGGGCTGGGTGCCCACGCCGTTCCCCGCCGTCTTCGACGACGACATGGCCGAGTACCGGTCGTGGCTGCCCGCCGAGCGGATCGGTTCGGTGGCGGGCTCTCTCACCTCGGACGACGTGCGCGACTTCTACCTCACGCCGTATGACATCGGGCTCGGCCGTTCGGTGCGCTTCGACCACGACTTCCACGGCCGCGAGGCGCTGGAGCGGCACGCGGAGAACCCCCGCCGACGCAAGGTGACCCTGCTCTGGAACGCGGACGACGTGGCCACCGTCGTGCGCTCGCAGCTCGAGCCCGGCACCCCCGCGAAGTTCCTCGACTTCCCCAAGGCGCGCTACGGGCTGTACCAGATGGATGAGGTGCGCCGCGGCGGCGAGCGCGTCGGCATCTCGACGGATGCGGGCTACATCGCCTACGACCAGCTGTACATGTCGCTCGCGACCCTCGACGCCGACATCCCCGACGGCGACGAGGTCGAGATCGTGTGGGGCGAGGATCCGATCTCGTCCAAGGACTCCGTCGATCAGAACCACCGCCAGGTGATCGTGCGAGCGACAGTGGCCCCGGCTCCGTACCACGAGTGGGCGCGCACGGTCTATCGCGCCTGAGCGCCCGGCGGCGCCGGCATAACTCAGCCAGAACCGCGCTGCGGACCCGACGGGGTCCCGCGGCGTCGGGTTCTGGCTGAGTTGTGCGCCCGGCGCGGGGTAGGGTCCCGGTAGCGGGAGGAGTCGCGATGGCGCGAGGATCGGCCGGCGAGTCGGCACTGCATCGGCACCTGAGGGTGCTCGACGCCTTCGACGCCCTGCATCCGTTCCTCACACTGGGTGAGATCGCCGGCACCGCCCGCATCCCGGTGTCCACGGCGCACCGGCTGGTCGCGGAGCTGACGCAGGAGGGGCTGCTCGAGCGGCTGCCGGATCGCACGTACCGCCTCGGCGTGCGGCTGTGGGAGTACGCCTCACGCACCCCCGGCGCGCTCGGACTGCGCGAGGTCGCCCGTCCGTGGCTCGCTGCGGCGCACGCCCGCATCCGTCAGCACGTGCAGCTCGGGGTCCGCGCCGAGCTCGACGTGCTGTTCATCGAACGGATGTCGGCGCCGGATGCGGTCGTCAACGCGACGCTCATCGGCGGTCGCATCCCGCTCCATGCCTCCTCGAACGGCCTCGTGCTGCTCGCGCACGCGCCCGCCGGCGTCGTGGACGAGGTGCTGCGCAGCCCGATGCGCGCGTACACGCCGTTCACCATCACGGATCCGCGGGCCCTCCGTGCCGAACTCGCCCGCATCCGCTCCGAGGGGTTCGCCGTGGCATCCGGCCACATCCACCTCGAGTCGCGGGGCATGGCTGTTGCGGTACGGGGTCCCGAAGGCGAGGTGTACGCCGCTCTCGGAGCCGTCGTGCCCAACGACGGCTCGCCGGCCGCGGCCGTTCTCGAGACCCTGCGCGTGGCGTCGGCCGGGATCACCCGTGCGCTGCGCGCCCTGTACGGTTCCGGCCTCGACGACGCGGCCGTCGTCCACGGTCCGCGCCCGGATGCGGGCGTGTCGGCGAAGTCGTGGGCATACATCGCCGACCTCGCCGAGCGCGCGGATGCAGCACCGAAGGTCCGCACATGACGCGCATCGCCGTCATCGGGCTCGGCGAAGCGGGGCGCCGCTATGCCGTGGACCTCTCCCGGGCGGGCGCGGACGTCCGCGGCTACGATCCGGACCCGCGCGCGGACGCCCCCGCTGTCCCCCGCGTGGACACTCTCGCCGAGGCCGTGTCCGCCGCCGAGGTGACCATCAGCCTCGTGGGGACGCACGCCGCCGTGCCCGTGGCCGAACAGGTGGCGCCACTGCTGGACGCGGGTGCGCTGTACGCCGACTTCAACACGGCGGCACCCGAGGTGAAGTCCGCCGTCGAGCAGGTCGCCGCGCGCGCCGGCGTGTGCGTGGCGGACGTGGCCGTGCTCGCACCGGTCACGCGCGCCGGCGCCCGCACGCCGCTGCTCGCGAGCGGTCCGGGCGCGGCCCGCCTCGCCGCACTGCTGCGGCCGTTCGGCGTTCCGATGGATGCGATCGACGCGCCCGTGGGCGCGGCCGCGCGGCTGAAGATCGTGCGGAGCGTCTTCATGAAGGGCCTCGCGACCCTCCTCATGGAGACGCTCACGGCGGCGGATGCGGCGGATGCGGGCGACTGGATGCGGGGGCAGCTCACCGCGGAGTTGGGGCCAGACGCCCCGGCCCTCGTCGAGCGCCTGATCACGGGGACCCATGCGCATCGCACGCGCCGCGAGCAGGAGGTGCGCGATGCGCTGGGCCTGCTGGGTGAGCTCGGCACCCCCGACGACATGACCCGCGGCACCCTGGCCTGGTTCGAACGTCTCGGGCGCGAGGCCTGAGCAACGACCCCCAAAGAGGCATTTGACGGTAGGGCTGCCGCTGGCGACGATTGTCGTCGTGTCCGATCTCGATTCGCTGCGCGCGACAGCGCACCCCATCCGTCTTCGGCTGTTGTCGCTGACCACGGGAGCGGCGATGAGCGCCGCCGAGGCTGCGCGAGATCTGGGCGTCTCGCAGGCGAGTGCCAGCTACCACTTCCGTGTTCTCGAGCGGGCCGGCCTGGTACGGGTCGTCGAGGTGGTCAAGGTGCGCGGTGGCGAAGCCAAGCGCTACCGCCATGAGTCGTCCGCGCAGCCGTTCGACGTCGACGCCCCTCACGAGCGGCTGCCTCTGGAGGACCGACAGCTGTACGTCGAGGCTCTGGTCGACGAGCTGCGCAGGCGCAGCGCCTTGCGCATCGACGGTCCCGCGCTCTCGACGGATGCCGAGCTGTGGATCGCGCCGGAGCTCTGGCGGCGCGTGGTGCACCACATCGGCCAGGCGACGACGGTCCTCCACGCAGGCGCGCAGAGGCCCCGCACTCCCGGAACCGTTCCGGTGTCCATGACGCTGTCCATGTTCCCTCTGCGCAAGCCGTGACCATCGTCAGCGCGCGCGAAGTGCTCCGGCACGCGGCGTTCCGGTGGCTGCTCGCCGGTCGCACGGTGGGCATCGTCGGCAACGCGGTCGCACCCATCGCGCTCGCCTTCGCCGTGCTCGATCTGACGGGCTCCCCCGCCGACCTCGGCCTCGTGGTGGCCTCCCGCTCGGTGGCGAATGTCGCCGTGCTGCTGTTCGGCGGCATCCTCGCGGACCGCCTGCCGCGCCGCGTCGTGCTCGTCTCGACCGCACTCGCGGCGGCGGCGACACAGGCGACGATCGCCGCGCTCGTGCTGACAGGATCGGCGACCGTCGCCCTGCTGGTGATCCTGAGCGTGCTCAACGGCGCCGTCGCGGCGGTCAGCCTGCCGACGACGGCCGCGATGGTCCCCGACACCGTTCCGACAGAGGCGCTCCGGCCCGCGAACGCCGTCATCCGCCTCAGCCTGAACGGGGGCACGATCGTCGGTGCCTCCGCGGGCGCAGCGGTCATCGCCGCGGTGGGAGCGGGGTGGGGGCTGGTGATCGATGCGGCGGCGTTCGCGCTCGCGGCCGCATGCTTCGCGCGGATCACGCTTACCCGCGCGACGGCACCGCACGCGGGCGAACGGTTCTCGGTCCTGTCGGATCTGCGCCGGGGGTGGATCGAGTTCTCGAGCCGGCGCTGGGTCTGGACGATCGTGGCGCAGTTCGCCGTGCTCAACGCCGCCTTCGTGGGGGCGACGACCGTCCTCGGGCCGGTGATCGCGGACGCGTCGTTCGGGCGCGCATCCTGGGGCCTCGTGATCGCCGCGCAGACCGCGGGACTCGCGATCGGCGCCATCATCGCTCTGCGCTGGCGACCCCGCCACGCGGTCGGTATCGGCGTGGGGCTCATGGCCGTGACGGCGATCCCCGTCGCGGCATTGGGGGTGTTCCCCGTGCTCCCCGTGCTGCTCATGGGGTTCCTGCTGGGCGGCGTGGCGATCGAGCTCTTCGCGATCGCATGGGACCACGCTCTGCAGACGCACATCCCCCGGACCGCACTGTCGCGCGTGTACTCGTGGGACATGCTCGGGTCCTTCATCGCCATCCCGCTGGGCGAGATCCTCGTGGGCCCGCTCGCCGACCGTTTCGGCACGACACCGGTTCTGCTCGGTTGCGCCGCGGTCATCCTCGTGGCGACCGGCGCCGCCGTCGCCACACGGAGCGTCCGCGCCGTGCAGACAGGAGGGGTCCCGCACGAGGACGCCGGGACGTGACGCGACTCCTATCCTGAACACGTGCGCCCGCTCCGCTTCGCCTTGGCCGCCGCAACGCTCGCGTCAGCCGCGATCCTCACCTTCGGCGAGGTGACCCACTGGCGTGCGAGCCGGCGACGGCTCGGCTCGCCATCCGCGCGGGGGACGGAGGCCGTCGTCGTCCTCGGCTACGGCAACCGCGGGCCGCGGGCCAATCGCGAGAACCGCTATCGCGTGCGGGCAGGGCTCCGCTCGATCGACCCCGCGGCGACCCGCAGCGTCCTGGTGTTCTGCGGCGGCACGGTGGAGGGCCCGACTCCCGAGGCAGACATCATGGATGCCTACGCCCGCGACGAGCTCGGCTACCGCGGCCCCTCCGTGCGGGAGCGGCAAAGCCGGTCCACGTGGCAGAACATCGAGAATGCGATCCCCCTGATCGAGTCGGCCGACGTCATCAAGATCGTGTCGAACTCGATCCATGCGGAATTGGCCCGCGGATACCTGTGGATGCTGCGACCCGACCTCGCCGCACGACTCGCCCGCGGGGCGGACTACCGCTTCGGCGAGATCCTCCTCGTGAAGCCGGTCGCCGCTCTCCTCGGCCGCAAGAAGCTCCGCCGCCTCCGCTTGCTCGACTGAGCCTCCTTCCTTCCAGCCGCGAGACCGTTGCCCCCTCCACGCCCGGTGCCCGGACGCGGAGCCTCCAGCCGCGAGACTGCATCTCCCGCACGAGATCACGGTATTTACCCGTGATCTCGTCGCGAAGATGCAGTCTCGCGGGATTGGGGGCGGGAAGGCGCGGATGCGGAGTGAGGGGCGCAGCAGAGCTGCGGGTCACTCCCAGGTGGCCCCGTCGGGGTCGAGGCCCTCGCCGCGGGCACGGGCGTCGATCGCACGCCGCAACCAGGCGGCGAGGCCCGGTCGCACAGCGTCGTAGTGCGCGGTGAACGCGGGATCCGCTTCGTACATGCGGCCGAGGCAGACCTGCATGCTGCGCGTGAGGGGGAAGTACTGCGAGAACACCTCGCGGTGCCGATCGACGAGCGCGTTCGCACCCTCGCTGCCCGGCTCGACTCCGGCGTCGACCGCAGCCGCCAGCTGCGCGTCCAGCGCGCTGACGGTCTGCGCGATGCGCGTCCAGTCCGCCGCCTCCCGCTCGGCCGAGCGTTCCGCGTACTGCTGCCACTGGACGGTGTCGCCGTATCGCTCGCGCGCCTGCAGCGGCCACCGCGGATCCCACTCGGGACCGAACGTCTCCACCTGCTCGCGCACCGTGAGCGTGAGGCCGTTCTCGTACGCATCGATCATCCGCTCGACATCGTCGCCGCGGCGCCGCAGCTCCTCGATGCGCTCCCCCAGCCGTGCTCGTTGCGTGCGGAGCACGTCGGCGGCCTCGAGCGCCGAGCCGTCGAGGATGATGCGGACGTCGTCGAGCCCGATCCCGAGCTCGCGGTAGAGGACGATTCGCTGCAGCCGCTCCAGGTCGACGCCGGCGTACCGGCGGTACCCACTGGCCTCTCGTACCGAGGGCCTGGCGAGCCCGATCTCGTCCCAGTGGTGCAGCGTGCGCACCGTGACACCGAGCCGATGGGCCGCCTGTCCGACGCTCAGGTCGCTCCCGTCAGACATGCTCACCATTGTCACCTCCCTCGACGCCGATGCCGACGGCGCGCAGCGCGGCCGTCTCCTCGCTGGTCGGATCGAACGGCTTGGCCGCGGTGAACACGACGCGAACGTTCTCGGGCGTCAGCACCTCGATGTCGCGGGTGTTCCATGCGGTGTCGCGCGGACCGGTCATCGCTCCCGCATCCACGGCGCGAACCGCATCCGCGATGTCGTCCACCTGACCCAGCACGCAGGCGAAGCTGGCGCTCATCGCCGTCGGCGCCTGATCCACGGATGCGGCCGGCACCAGCAGGACGTCCTGGAACGCCCACCGGCGCAGGTGCACGAGCTGCCCCGGGATCGCGAAGAGCTCGAAGAAGCCCAGCCCGCGGGTCCAGAAGTCGACGGACGCGGGGATATCGGCGGTCGGGATCGTGACGAACATGGGCATGCCGTAGATCCCGCGGAACAGCTCGGGGGCGACGGCATCGGGTCCGGGAGCAGGCACGGGACTGACGTCGAAGGCGTTGGAGAAGTCGCTCATGGGACCACCGTGCGCCCTCACGCCGCGTGAGGGTCAAGCAGCGTCGTCCACGGGCGGGCGGAACCTCCCCCACGCGATCGTGCAGACGGCCATCAGCAGGGAGGCGCCCACGACGTACAGGGCGACGGGTGTCGTCGAGCCCGTCGCCGCCAGAAGCGAGGTCGCGATCAGCGGCGCGATGCCGCCGCCGACGATCGCTCCGAACTGATACGCCATGCTCACGCCCGAGTAACGGAGTCGGCTCGGGAAGGTGCGGGTGAGGATCGACGGCACGACCGCCCAGGCGAACGACGTCGACGCGTGCGCGAGGATTGTGCCCACTGCGGCGAGCCAGATCTCTCCGGTGTTGAACAGGAGGAAGAAGACGATCGCCGTCGCGGCCATGAGGATGCCGCCCAGCACTCCCATCGGCACGAGGCCCCGACGATCGGCGATCCGTGCGAGCAGAGGGATCATGACGATCTGCAGCACGCAGCACGCGATGCCGATCCACAGCAGCGCGCTCTGGCCGTAGCCCAACTGGGCGGTTCCGTAGCTCAGCGCCCACGTGAGCACGAGGTAGGAGAGGATCGAGGGCACCCCCGCGATCACGATCGTCACGATCAGCTGCGGGGTGAACCGGGCGAAGACCTCCATGAAGGGCACGCGGGCGGGCGCGTTCTTCACGGCCGACTCGAAGAGGGGGCTCTCGCCGAGGCGGCGCCTGGTCCACAGACCGACGACGACGAGAACGACGCTGATGACGAAGCCGATCCGCCATCCCCACGCCTGGAAATCCGGCCCCGTGACAGCGAGCAGCACGATCAGCATGAGGTTCGCGAGCATGAGCCCGGCGGGCAGGCCGATCATCGGCGCCGCTCCGTAGAGCGCCCGGCGCTGCGGCGGCGCGTGCTCGATGGCCATCGTCACGGCCCCTCCCCATTCGGCGCCGACGCCGAGTCCCTGCGCCAGACGCAGCACGACGAGGAGGATGGGGGCGGCGATGCCGATGGCCTCGAAGTTGGGCACGAGGCCGATCAGGACCGTGGCCCCGCCCATCACGAAGAGGGAGAGCACCAGCATCCGCTTGCGTCCGATGCGGTCCCCGAAGTGTCCTGCGAGGATCCCGCCCAAGGGGCGCGCGACGAAGCCGAAGGCGAAGGTCACGAAAGCTCCGAGCTGGCTCGCAGCGGGATCGTCCGACGGGAAGAACTGCGGACCGAACACCAGCGCGGCACAGGCGGCGTAGAGGAAGAAGTCGTACCACTCGATGGTGGTGCCGAGGAAGGTGGCGCCGATCACCCGCCGCGACTCACGGGCCATGCCCGGGTCGACGACGGCCGGCGTGGCCGAGTCGTTCTGTGTCATGAGCGGTCCTCCTTGACCGTCGTGGATGGATGGTGGGCGTCAGTGCACGATGCGCATGGTGCCGGTCGGGGCGTCGACGCCGCCGACGAGCGCCCGCAACCCGGCCTTGAGGCGCGGCAGGTCGACTTTGCCGTGGGGGCTGCGCTCGAGGGTGTCGCGGATCACGAGATGCCGCGGCTTCTTGTACCCGGCGAGACGGGCGTCCAGGTGCGTGCGCAGGGCCTCGGCGTCGATCGCCGCCCCGCCTGCGGGAACGACGACGGCAGTCACCACCTCGCCGTAGCGCTGGTCCGGCATCCCGAACACGACGGCGTCGCCGATGGCGGGGAAGGCGAGCAGTGCCTCCTCCACCTCCGCGGGATAGACCTTCTCGCCGCCGGTGTTCACGACGGAGCTCCCCCGGCCGAGCAGCTCGACCGTCCCGTCTCCGTGCGCGAGGGCCCAGTCGCCGGGCATGACGTGGCGCACACCGTCGATGACCGGGAAGGTGGCTCGGGTCTTCTCCTCGTCGCGGAAGTATCCCTTCGGCAGCGTGCCGCGGAACGCCAGGATGCCGCGTCCGCCGTCGAGGTGCTGCACCTGCTGGAGGTCCTCGTCGAGCACGACCGCACCCGGCAGCAGGCGCAGCTCGCCCGGGAGATCATCGGCGGATGCGGTGACGTTGACGGCGTAGGGACCGCCCTCCGTCGAGGCGAGCAGGTCGGTGATGACGATGTCGCCGCTCTCATGGAACCGTCGCTTCACCTGGGTGCTGAAACGCATCCCGGAGCTGATGATGGAACGGACGTCGCCGAAGCCCGAGACGCCCGCGCGTTCGAGCGCGTCGACGAGGGGCAGACCGATGGCGTCGCCGGCGATGACGAGGCGCGTGGCCCGCTCGTCGAGGGCGAAGCGCACCGCGGCGTCGGCGTCGAACCGCGCGGAGGGCAGGATGAGCACCGTGCCGCCGAGCACGAGGGTGTTCATCGACGTGAACAGAGCCGTGCCGTGCAAGAAAGGCGCGAGCGGAAGCGTACGGGTGACCGGCGGGTCGGCGGCTGCGGCGACGACCTCGGCCATGGACGTCGGCACCTTGAGCCCCGCTGTGCCGTAGATGGAGTACAGCTGCACCGAGAGGATGTCTTCGGCTGCCCAGACCACCGCCTTGGGCGCACCCGTCGTCCCGCCGGTGTACAGGCGCAGCTCTGCCCCCTCCGGCGGTGTCGGGAGAAGCTCGTGGGGTGTGGCGACCGCATCCGCCCACGTCGTCCCCGCGGCGGGCGTGAGACTCGGGCCGTCGTCGATGACGATGAGCTCCGGCGCATGCTCCCACCCCTCGAGCGCATCGTGCACCACATCCGCGAGCGACGTGGGGTACACGAGCACCCTCGCGCCGGAGTCCTCGAGCAGCGCACGCACCTCGACCGCGCGATACCGGTAGTTCAGGGGAACGGGCGCCAACGCACGGGCGAAGCAGGCGAAGAGCGTCACGAGGTACTCGGGGCGGTTGTAGAGGAGGATGGCGACCGAATCCCCGGGCCGAAGCCCCGCCTGTGCGAGATGCCCCGACAGTGCACCGGCGTCGCGCGCGAACCGCTCGTAGGTCATGGTGACCGTGGGCGTGACGACTGCGGGCCGGTCGCCGAACGCCCGTGCGATCTCCTGCCACACGTCGCTGTAGTGGCCTCTCATCCGAACCCCTTCGTCCGATGTGGCCCGCCAGGCGGCGGGCAGCCGAGCGCGGACGACGGCGTCCGCACGGCGCGTCAGTGGTAGTAGCGCAGCACCAGCTCCGCCACACATGCGGGCTTCGCCGCATCCTCGACCTCGAAGGTCACCGGCACCTCGATCTGCACCCCGCCGGCCACCTCGCTCGCGGTTCGCACCTCTCCCGACACCCGGATGCGGCTGCCGACGGGTACCGGGGCGGGGAACCGCACGCGGTTGAGCCCGTAGTTGATGCCCATGCCCGCATCCTCGACCTCGAAGACCTCTGCCATGAGCGGCACGACCAGGCTCAGTGTGAGCAGACCGTGGGCGATGCGCGTGCCGAACGGTGTCGCCGCGGCCACCTCGGCGTCGAGGTGGATGGGGTTGTCGTCGCCGGTCACGCGCGCGAAGAGGTCGACCTCGTCCTGCGTGATCCGCCGCCAGGACGACGGTCCGAACGTCCGGCCGGCGGAACCGGCGAGATCGGCCATGGTGAGCGAGAGCCGGGTGGATTCGGCCACGGTGTCCTCCTTGCGCATCGTCGCGCGTATTTCAGGATGCCTGAAACCATAGACGGCGTGCGGAGATCCGTCAACACCGCAGCCGGCCGACGGCGGGTGTGTCCGCGGAGCCGGATAGCGTCGAAGCATGAGGCTTCTGCTGCTGTCCTGGCAATCCGGGGCTCTCGCCCCCTTCCTGGCCGACGCGAGCGGAGATCCGGATCGCCGGCTCACGATCGGCTACGTGACGGATGCGCAGGCCGGCATGGCCGGCGCCCCGTTCGTTGCGGCAGAGCGCGCGCGAGTCTCAGCCCTCGGACATGAGCTGCGGGACATCATCGTGCGCGATGCGCGGGCGGATCAGCTGGACGCGACGCTCGGCGGTCTCGACGCGCTCTACGTCGCCGGTGGCAGCACCTTCGCCCTCCTCGAGGCTCTGAAGACGACGGGCAACGACGCCGTGATCGTCGACCACGTGAGAGCAGGCCTCCCGTACATCGGGACGAGTGCCGGCTCGATCATCGCGGGCCCCGACATCGCGCCCGCGTCACTCATGGACGACCCGGCCGACGGTCCGCTGCTGCGCGACACGCGGGGCCTCGCGCTCATCGACACGACCATCGTTCCCCACGCCGACGGACTGCTCCCGCCGTACCCGCCTGAGCTGATCGACCGCATCCTCCACACCTACGGCGTCGACCACCGCCTGCAACCGCTCCGCGACGACCAAGCGCTCCTCGTCGACGTCCGCGGCGCCCGGGTCATCGCGTCCGGCGAGTGAGCCGGACGCGTGCTGCGAGATTCCCGTCGCGGGTGCGCTAACGTGATCGCCGCGGAGGAGGCCCGGATGTCGGCACAGCGAGGCAGTCTCGTCTACGCGGTCAAGCAGCTCGAGCTCGCCCTACGCCCCCGGTTCCTCGCCGCGTGCGCAGCGGCAGGAATGACAGGGGCTCAGTACACGGCACTGACCGTGCTCCGTCGACGTCCCGGCATCAGCAGTTCCGAGCTCGCCCGCCGCTCCTTCGTTCGCGCGCAGACGATGGCCGGGATCATCGATCCGCTCGTCTCCGATGGTTTCGTGCGCCGTGAGAGCGATCCGGCACACGGCAGGCGCATCCTGCTGTATCTCACGGATGAGGGCGCCGCCGCGCTCGCATCCCTCGACCCGCAGATCGCGGTCGTCGAGGAGCTCATGCTCGCCGAGTTCGACGACGCCGAGCGCGAGACGCTGGCCGAGCTTCTTCGGCGCGCCCGCCGATCGCTCGACGAACAGGGCCACCGCCCCGCGTGAGTGCCCGCGCCCTCACGGCGCCCTCACGGCGCCCTCACGACCCGGGCACCGCACGGGCTGCCGCTTGGCGAGCGCACCACGACCGCTGCGACGCGGCGCGCTGGCGTGTCTCACTTGTTCACCTTTGCCGGGCGAATTGCGTGCTTATGTGAGACACGGTCGCGGCGGAGCGCGCTCCGTGTCCCAACCGTTCACGCGTTTCAGGCGATGTACGTGCACAAGTGAGACACGGATGCGGCGCGATGCGCGTGCGCGCGGAGCATGAACGCAGAATGCGGCGCTCGCCTCATCCGTCTCGTCATGCGGCGCTGAGCCCACACTATGTTGGGGCTATGCGGCTTCGCTCACTCTCGGCTCCCGTGGTGATCCTCTTGGCCTGTGTCGCGGTGACGGGGTGCGCGTCCGACGCGACCGCAGCGGACGAAGGCGCGGAACCGGCTCCCGTCGCGACGAGCGAGTCACCGGCGCCCTCCGCCGGAGAGGCGGCGGACCTGGCGCAAGCTCAAGCGTGGCTGGACGCGACAAGCCTTCCCTCGAGCGCCGTCCCGCTAGAGGGCACGCCTCCGCACTTCGACTCGTTCACAAGCTGGCCGTGCGGCCCCTACGAAGAGCTGAGGGGCTACTGGCTGGTCCCGAACACCACGGTCGCGGCCGCCGGCACCTGGTTGCTCGACAACCCCCCGGCCGACCTCATCACCACACACTTCTGGCCTCTGGCCGAGGATGGCCCAGGATCCGATTCGGCGATCATCGGTTTCATCCCCGCCGAAGGCGCACAAGAGGGTGTCGTCTACACCCTCAAGAAGATGGATGCCGACGTGGCCGTGCGGGCGGAGGTGGCGGCTCAGACCGACACCGCCACCTGCCCGCCCCTCCCCGACGGCGGCATGTACGGCGCTCCGGGGCAGGGGTGAGACACGGGGCCGCCGCTGGCAGAGGTACCCAGCGCAGTGCCCCTCCGTGTCTCACTTTTGCAGGTCAACGAGGCGCTCCGCGTGCGCGATTGAGACACGGGAAGGATGCCGGGTCCTGATGTCTCGATTGTTCACGCCTATCGGCTGATTCACGTGCACGAGTGGGACACGGATGCAGGGGGATGCGGGAAGGCCCGCTCGAGCGGGAGGAGACCACCGCGACCTGCCGCCCTGACCGAGAGGACCTGCACGGCACACCCGGACGTCCGTGCCCCCTCACCCCGCTCGGTAATTCTCCCGGGCGAAGCGGGAGTAGGGCGCGGGGGCGACGGTTGCGCGGATCTCGACCTGCCGATGCCGCTCGACGGCGGGCTTGACGGAGTTGGGCTCCTCACCCCACGTCAACACCACCTCGGTCCCGGGCTCCGCGTGCGAGGCGGCGATGCTCGCGAGCGACACGAAGGCCTGCTCGTTCGTGATGTAGCCGCAGTCGTGTGAGATGCCCACATCCACGCCGTCGGCACGCACGCGATCGACCTGATACAGGCCGTACCGCGCCTTCGGGAAGTCGATGTACTTGGCCGGCAGTCCGTCTTCTACGAGGGAGCGCTGCGCGGCCGCGAGGTCGTCGGCGTTCCAGACCAGCGTCACCTTCACCCGCTGCTCGGCGGCGGCGTGCGCTTCGAGCGCCGCACGGCCGATGAAGTCGTGGTCGAACGCGACGCTGCGCCCGTACCCAAGGTCGTACGGCGTCAGGTAGTAGTCCTCGATGCGGTCGGACGCGAAGCTCCCGGCGAGGGAGCCGAGGCGTGCGGCGGGCAGCCACGCGAGGTAGTCCTCCATCTGCGCGCCCGAGAAGATGGCGGGCAGCGGCGAGGGGACCCAGGCCGACTCGAGGTTCGCGGACGAGTACGCCTTCGCCCCCACGAGCACCAGGTCGAACTCCTGCCCCGCCGCGATGATCGCCTCGCGGATGCGGGCGCCCTCCGCCCACGGCCCGAACAGCTCGAAGCCGGGCTGGCCGGCCATCCCGTGGCGCAGCGAGCGCACCGTGACACCGGCGATCTCGAACGTGGCCATTCCGAAGAACTTCGTGGGCGGCACGGGAGCTCCGGTCAGCTTCTCCATGAGGGCGAGAGCGTGCGGGCCCTGCAGCTCGTAGCGGTAGAACACGGGGTCGACACCGGGCTCGCGCATCAGCGTGTTCGCGTCGCGCTCGAAGGTGACGTCGTAGTCGCTTGTCTCGCCGATGAACTGCACCCAGTCCAGCACCATGTACCAGCCCACGAGATCGAACACCTGCTCATCGAGGTGGAACAGGATCGCGTCGCCGATGAGATATCCCTCGTGATTGACCGCGATGAACTGCTTCGCCGCATCCACCGGGAACCGGGCGAACGAGTTCACGCCGGTGTCGCTCAGCAGCCGCAGCGCATCGGGACCGGAGATGAACAGGTCGGTCATGTGGTGCGACTGGTCCAGCAGCGCCACGCTCTCACGCCACGATCGCTGCTCGCTGCGCCAGTTGCTGAACTCCGGTGTCACCGGGAAGATCGTCGGCTTGCTCTGTGCGTTGCGCAGCAGGTCGACCGGGTTCCCCACCTGGGCGATGGCGTCGAAAGCGGATGCGGACATGTGAACTCCCTCGTTCGGACGGGCGACCGTGCCCGCATCCACAGGTTAAGAACCCGACGGCATCGACAGGACGTATCCCGATTACCGATACTTATGCGGAGGCAACGATGCCTCAGTCGGGAGCAGTCGTTGGATCTCAACCTCATCCGCGTGTTCGTGGCGATCGCCGAGACGCGGAGTCTCACGAGCGCCGCGCGGCGCCTCTACGTCACCCAGCCGGCGGTGAGTCAGGCCCTCGGGCGCCTGCGGCGCGAGCTGGACGACCCGCTGTTCCGACGGGTCGGCCGCGTGATGGAACCGACTCCGCTGGCCGACAGCGTCTACCCGGGGTTCCGCGATGCCCTCGCCGCCGTCGATCGCACGCTCGACGGCGTGCACCGGTTCGCTCCCGCCGACTCCGAACGCACCTTCCGCATCGCGCTGTCCGAGCTCGGCGAGATCGGGTGGCTCCCCGCGATCGTCCGCGCGGTGCGCGCCGCGGCGCCCCGGATGCGGATCGACGTCGTGCCGATGGATGTGTCGGCCCTCCCCGACTGGCTGGGCCGCGGCGTCGTCGATCTCGCGGTCACGCCCTCGCACGTGCCGGGCCCGTTCGGGCGGACGGTTCTGAAGTCGCAGGGCTACGGCGTCGCGATGTCGGCCGCGCATCCGCTCGCCGATGAGCCGTTGACGCTCGATGCGTATGCCGCGGCCTCGCACGTCGCAGTCGCCAGCGACTCCGGGGCACCCGCCCTCGAGCGCGCACGCCGCGCGCACGGGATCGAGACCGACGCGCGCATCGCCGTGAACCACCTGGCGTCACTTCCGCCGCTTCTCGCGCGCAGCGGCGATCTCATCGCGACGCTGCCGGACACGATCGCGCTCGGGTGGACGCAGACGTGGCCACTCGTGGTGCGCCCGTTGCCGTTCGAGATGCCGCCCGTGGAGATCGCGCTCTACCGACGGTCGAGCTCCCAGCATCCTGCCGCGCTGGACTGGCTCTTCGAAACCGTCGCCCGCGCGATCCGCGGCTCCTCCGGTCGGTTCGAGGCCATCCACGGCGAGGCGGCAGGAGCTCACGGATAGGAGATGCTCAGCGAGTCCCCGTCGATCGAGTACGGCCCGCTGAGACCGAGAGGTACTCTCTCAACCACGGGCGCAGACGCACCCTCGGGCGCGTACGTGGCGGTCGCCTCGCCGCCCTCCGCGAAGAAGTACCCGGCGTCAGCGTCGATCTCGGCCTCCGGGTACTTCTCGATCGTCCACACGACCGGCACGTCGCGCGCGTTGAGCCCGGCCGAAAGAGGGCAGCCCTCCGGCCGCCAAGTGTTCTGCGTCGTGCACGCGTCGAGAAGCAACGTGATCTGCCGATCGAGTTCCTGCGTGAAGTGCTCGTTCGGCTCGAGGGCGACGGTCTGTGACCCATCCAAGAGTGTCGGAGAGACCAGAGTGTCCGTATCAGTCTGGAAGAAGGTCGACTCCGCGGCCTCGATTGGATACACCGCAGGAAACAGCGGGAGCGGAATGTACGACTCGCCGGCCACCGTCGGCAGCTCCACACCGCTGACCCGGTACGCCGGGCTCGATGAGGTGACGATGATCGTGTTCGTAGCCGGGACCGTGACCATCCAGCGATCCGGACTCAGCCACGCTCCCTCCTCACGCTCCAGAGTCACTCCGGCGGAGTAGTGCTCCCCGCCCAGCGTGTAACGCACCTCGAAGTCGGCATAGGTACTGCCCACATACCCGTCGCGGACCTCGACATCGTTGATGCGCTCGACGGCGCTGCCGAGCACCGCGTCGGTCAACAGAAGCGGATCAGGCTGCCCCCTGGACTCCGGCGGCGTGGGCGCCTGGAGCTCCACGGCAGCGGACGCTTCGCCGGCGGCGATGTGGGCGAAGTACTGCTCGGCCGTCTCACGCGCCGACGGGGTTCCGCCGGCAGCAAGCATGATCGGAGCAGAGATCACGGCGGTCAGCACGACACCCAGGAAGGCGCCAGCCAGCATCCACAGCAGCACTTTCGAGGGGCCGGGACTCGACGCCGCCAGCGGCGGATGCGGCGCGTTCTGACCCGTCATGACTCCCCCTGACATGCGTGACGCCCCCAAGTCTAGAGAGATGTGGGGGCGTCACGCCGGCGCCGAGGCGCCTGGGTTTCCGGAGCGACCCGCGCGACCCCTTCGTCGCGCGGGGCGCTCGCTCAGAGGCTTCCGGTGGTGCGCCACCCGCCCTGGTACTCGGCGCGCGCGGTGACCGCGTACGGCACGGGGCTGACGACGGCGCGAACCGCGATCTGGTCGTGCGGCTCGACCGTGGTCTTCTTCGACCCGCCGTCGGGCTCACCCCAGACGACGCGCACCTCGGCGCCGACCGGCACGTCGCGATCGACGGTCGCCAGCGAGAGTCCGCGCTTCTCGTTCGCGGTGACACCGGTGAACAGCGAGAGCCCGACGTTGTTGCCGTCGGCGTCGATGACCGCGTCGTAGTTCGACGAGCCGTAGTTGGCGTTCGGGAGGTCGAAGAACTGGTAGCCGACGCCCTCGCGATCGATGACGCTCGTGAGGATCTTGGCCAGGTCCTCGTCGTTCCAGGCGAGCGTGACCTTCTTGCGCTGCGTCTCGGGGTCGATCTTCTCGAGCGCATCGCGACCGATGAAGTCGTGGTCGAACTTCACGAACGAGCCGTAGCCGAGCTCCCACGGGTTCAGGTAGTAGTCCTCGATGTTCTCCGAGACGAACGACCCGGCGAGCGCGTTGATCGCCTCGTAGCTGTTGGCGGGGAGCCACTCGCGGTATGCGCGCTCGGCCTCACCCGTGTAGATCGCCGGCAGCGGCGACGGGATCCATCCGGACTCGAGCGTGTTCGAGGAGTAGGCCCGGGAGCCGCAGGGCTCGATGCCGAACTCGCGGCCCGCCTCGAGCACCGCGTCGCGGATCTTCTGGTGCTGCGCGTACGGGCCCCAGATCTCGAGGCCGGGAGCGCCCGCCATCCCGTGACGGAGGGTGCGCACCTTCTCACCGGCGATCGTCATCTCTCCCATGTGGAAGAAGCGCACCTTCTCGAGCGGTCCGCCGTTGAGCTTCTCGATGATGCTCCAGGCGTTCGGGCCCTGGATCTGGAAGCGGTAGTAGTCGCGGTGGACCGCGGCGCCGTAGGGGCGCGAGGGCGAGCGGTCGTCGTAACGGAACTCGACGTCGTAGCCGCCGGTCTCGGCGTGGAACTGCAGCCAGTTCGCGCCCGGTGCGCGGCCCACGTAGACGTATTCGTTCTCGGCCTCGTGGAAGAGGATGCCGTCGCCGATGACGCCGCCGTTGGATGCGGTCGGCACGAACTGCTTCGCGGTGTTCAGCGGGAAGTTCGCGAACGAATTGATACCGGTGTCGCTCAGCAGCTTGAGCGCATCCGGCCCCGAGACGAAGAAGTTGACCATGTGGTGCGTCTGGTCGTATAGCACGGCCGTCTCGCGCCACGCCTTCTGCTCCCGACGCCAATTGGAGAACTCGGCCGGTACGACCGGATAGATATAGGTGCCGAGCTGCGAATCGCGCAGCATCTCGACGGTGTTCCCTCGCTCGTCCAGCAGCTCCTGCAGCGTCCGCGCCATGATTGCCTCGACTTCCTCGTCTGTGGGCCTGCCGCGATGATAGGCGGCTTTTACCTCTGCCCATAGTGGTTTCGCCGTCTCAGATTGTCAACAAAATCTTGACCATTTCGCAGCCCGTGTGATTCGCTGAGCCCACGAATCGGCACCGGCGTCGACTCCGCACGCCTGCCGCCACGCGTCGGCTCGATGCCGCCGAACCAAGGAGCGGATATGCCTGCAGCCACCCCGGCGCTACTCGTGGTCAGCGCCCACGCGGGCGACTTCGTCTGGCGGGCCGGCGGCGCGATCGCCGCCGCCACCCTGCGTGGCGAGCGCGCCACGGTCGTCTGCCTGAGCTACGGCGAGCGCGGCGAGTCCGCGAGTCAATGGCTGGCGGGGAAGTCGCTGGCGGAGATCAAGGAGATCCGCCGGTCAGAGGCGGAGGCGGCCGCATCCGCGCTCGGCGCCGACATCGAGTTCCTCGATCTGGGCGACTATCCGCTGCGCGAATCCCCCGAGGCCGTCGCGCGGCTGGTCGATGTCTACCGCCGGGTGCAGCCGACCGTCGTGCTGACACATCCGCTGCACGACCCGTACAACGGCGACCACCCGGCCGCCGCGCGCATGGCGCTGGAGGCGCGGGTTCTGGCCCAGGCGATCGGCGTCGCGAACTCGGACGGCTCGTTCCCGACGAAGGAGACCATCATCGGCGCCCCGCCGGTGTTCTTCTTCGAGCCCCATCAGCCCGAGCAGTGCGGCTTCGTCCCGGATGTCCTGCTGGACATCACCGCGGCGTTCGACAAGAAGCGCGCCGCGATGGAGTGCCTGCCCGCGCAGAAGCACATGTGGTCCTACTACAGCGATCTGGCCGTGCGCCGCGGCGTGCAGGTCAAGCGCAACGCGGGCCCGAACCTGGGTCTCGCCCACGACACGATGGGCGAGGCGTACATGCGCTACTTCCCGCAGGTCACGGGAGTGCTCGAGTGAGCCCGCATGTCGTCGTCACCGACATCGCGCGCGAAGAGGCCGACCTCGTCGACGCGTTCGCCGCGCTGGGCTCGGCCACCGTCCACGAAGCGCTCGGCCGCACCGGGTACGCCGGAAGCACGATCCGCCCCATCCAGCAGGGATCGGCGATCGCCGGCAGCGCCGTCACGGTGCTCACCGCCCCCGGCGACAACCTCATGGTGCATGTCGCCATCGAGCAGGCCCGCGCCGGCGACGTGATCGTCGTGGTCGCCACCGGACCGTCCCCGTTCGGGCACATCGGCGAGCTCATGGCGACGCAGATGCAGGTCAAAGGCGTACGCGGCTACGTCACCTCCGCCGGGGTGCGCGACACGGCCGAACTGCGCGCGATGGGCTTCCCCGCCTGGAGCCGCTACGTCTCGGCGCAGGGGTGCCTGCGCGACAGCCCCGGCTCGGTGAACGTCCCGGTCGTCCTGGACGGCGTCGTCGTCGAGCCCGGAGACATCGTGGTCGCCGACGACGACGGCGTGACGATCGTTCCGCGGATGCGGGCGGCAGCCGTTCTCGATGCGGCGCGCTCGCGCGCGGCACGCGAGGCGACCAACCGCGCGAAGTACGAGGCCGGGGCCAGCTCCATGGACATCAACGGTCTGCGACCGGTCATCGCCGAGCTCGGCGTCGCCTACGTGTCCCAGGCGGAGCGACGCGATGCCGACTCCTGATCCGGTACGCGACGGCATCCGCTGCCTGCTCATGCGCGGCGGCACCTCCAAGGGCGCCTTCTTCCTCGCGTCCGACTTGCCC
This sequence comes from Microbacterium binotii, assembly GCF_021398715.1. Lineage (NCBI taxonomy): Bacteria > Bacillati > Actinomycetota > Actinomycetes > Micrococcales > Microbacteriaceae > Microbacterium > Microbacterium binotii. The sequence continues at coordinate 3,109,906 of NZ_CP090347.1, forward strand.
GCCGACCCGTCCGCGCGCGACGACCTGCTGCTGCGGATCATGGGGAGCCCTGATCCAGCACAGATCGACGGACTGGGCGGCGCGCATCCGCTGACGTCGAAGGTCGCCGTCGTCGAGCGCTCGAGCGATCCCGGATGCGACATCGACTATCTCTTCCTCCAGGTGAGCGTGGACGAGCCCGTCGTCGCCGATGCACAGACGTGCGGCAACCTGCTGGCTGCGGTCGGCCCGTTCGCGATCGAGCGCGGGCTCGTCGCAGCGGATGCGGGCGAGAGCGTCCTGCGCATCCGCCTGCTCAACACGGGCGACATCGCCGAAGCCCGATTCTCGACCCCTGACGGGCGGGTCGAGTACGACGGCGACGAGGCGATCGCGGGCGTGCCCGGTACGGCCGGCCGGATCGCACTGACCACCCGCGGACAGAAGCCGCTGCTTCCCACCGGAGCGGCGACCGACGAGATCGCGGGCCACCGCGTCACCCTGGTCGACAACGGGATGCCGGTCGTACTCATGGATGCCGCCGAGTTCGACGTCGCCGGAGACGAGAGTCCGGAAGAGCTGGAGTCCCGCACCGAGCTCCGCGAGCGGATCGAGACGATCCGCCGGGCCGCCGGCCCGCTCTTCGGACTGGGCGACGTCTCGGCGCAGACGGTGCCCAAGATGTTCCTGCTGTCGCCGCCGCGCCGCGACGGAGCAGTGGGCACCCGGGCCTTCATCCCGGCGCGCGTGCACCCCACGATCGGGGTGCTGATGGCCGCATCCGTCGCCGCCGGCATCCGCATCCCCGGCGCCGTCGGATCCGACTTCGCCGTGCTCGGCGACGGCGAGCAGACGCTGCTCGAACACCCCGGCGGCACCTTCGCCGCCACCGTCGCCGTCACCGGCGACGCCGCATCCGGCTGGCGCGCGAGTTCGTCGTCGGTCCGCACCGCACGAAAGATCTTCGACGGGCTCGTCTTCCCGAGACCCCGCCGCTGACCGTCAGAGAGGACACACCATGGCAACGCGCGACAACTTCGACCTCGCACACCTGGGCGGCGTCGAGCTGTTCACCCCGGTCTTCGAGGAGAGCCTGCATTTCTTCCGCGACCTGCTCGCGATGCGGGAGGTGGCCCGCATCGGCGACTCCGCCTACCTCCGCTGCTGGGACGAGTACCAGCTGTACACGCTCAAGCTCACCGCATCCGACACCAACGGCGTCGGCCGCACGCTCTTCCGCGTCACGAGCCCCGAGGCACTGGAGCGTCGCGTCGCGGCCATCGAGGCGGCCGGTCTCGGCCACGGCTGGCGCGAGCCCGAGGTCGGCGTCGGCCGCTCGTACGAGTTCGAGGATCCGGACGGCCACCTCATGGGCATCTACTACGAGACCGAGCACTACGTGCCCGACGACGAGGATCGCCCGGCGCTGAAGAACCAGGCGTCCGCGTTCCCCGGACGCGGCGTGAACGCCCGCCGCATGGACCACATCAACTACCTGGCCAGCGACGTGACGAAGGCGGGCGAGTTCTGGCGCGACGTCATGGGTGCCCGCGAGTCCGAGCGGGTGCGCCTGGACAGCGGCGGGTACGCGGCCTGGTGGTTCCGGTTCCAGCAGAAGTCGTACGACGTGGTCTACAGCGAGGACTGGACCGGCGAACACGGTCGGTTCCACCACTTCGCGCTCGCCCCCGACACCCGCGAGGACATCCTCAAGGCCGCCGACATCTTCCTCGAGAACGGCGTGCACATCGAGTTCGGGCCGTACAAGCACGCCATCAACCAGACATTCTTCATCTACGTCTGGGAGCCGGGCGGAAACCGCATCGAGCTCGCCAACGCCGGCGCGCGCCTCATCCTCGACCCGGACTGGCCGGTCGTGGAGTGGTCGCAGGCCGAGCGGGCCAAGGGCCAGGCCTGGGGGGCGAAGACGGTGCCGACCTTCCACACGCACGGCACGCCGTTCCTGGCGAACCAGGCCGAGATCGACGAGGCGGCGATGAAGGGCGAACCGATCCCCGCGCCGCAGAAGCGCTGAGCGGGCTCAGCCCCAGACGGATGCGGCGATGTCGACGACGGCACGCACCTTCGCCCACTGCTGATCCTCGGTGAGCTCGTTGCCCTCCTCCGTGGAGGCGAACCCGCACTGGGGGCTCAGAGCGAGCTGATCGAGCGGGGCGAAGGCTGCGGCCTCGTCGATGCGGCGACGGATGTCGTCGGCGCTCTCGAGCTCGCCGGTCTTGGTGGTCACCAGGCCGAGCACGACGCGCTTGTCACCCTCGGGCAGGAACCGCAGCGGCTCGAACCCGCCTGCGCGCTCTGAGTCGTACTCGAGGAAGTACCCGTCGTAGGCCGTGTTGCCGAGCAGCTGCTCGGCAACCGGCTCGTATCCGCCGGACGAGATCCAGGTGGAGCGGAAGTTGCCACGACAGACGTGCGTGGTGACGGTGAGGTCGGCGGGCTTGTCGTCCAGGATGCGGTTGAGCAGATCGGCGTAGCGCTCGGCGATGCCGTCGGTGTCGATCCCGCGGGCGCGGGCCTTCTCGAGTTCCGCCTCCGAGCACAGGTATGCCCATGCCGTGTCGTCGAACTGCAGATACCGCGCGCCCGCCGCGTAGAACGCGTCCAGCGCGTCGCGGTAGGCGGCGACGAGATCGTCGACGATCGCCTCACGCCCGTCGTAGACGGCACCGTCGATGTGGCCCGGCTCCAGCCGGAAGTCGAGCACGGTCGGCGCGGGAATCGTGAACTTCGGCAGCAGACCGGTGCCCTCCGCGATCGCCGCGAGCGAGCGGTAGTGCGCGAGGAACGGGTGCGCGTCGTCGAATCGGATGGGTCCCGTGATCTCGATGCCTCGCGGCTTGGTCTGCACGCCCTGGAACTGGATGCCGTGGTCGAGTTCCACGATGTCGACACCGCCGAGCATCCCGAAGAAGTCGAAGTGCCACCACGAGCGACGGAACTCGCCGTCGCTCGCGACCTCGAGACCCGCGGCGCGCTGACGGGCGACGAGGTCGACGATCTCCGCGTCCTCCACGGCGCCCAGCTCGGCATCCGTCAGCTCACCCGACGCGTGACGTCGCCGGGCGGCGGCGAGGCCCGGCGGGCGGAGGAAGCTTCCGACGATGTCGGCACGGAACGGCGCTGAAGTGCTCACGTCGCGATGCTACCGACCCGGCCATGCGTGCGGGCGAAGGACCGGCCTGAGTTAACCCCGGTGACGTCGATCGCAGCGCAGCGGATGCGGGGAGGCGTCGAGCACCTCCCCGCATCCGATCAGGAGCGCGCCTGGCCGCCGCGACGTCGCGCGAGCACGACGGCGCCGCCGCCGAGCACCAGGACCCCCGCGCCCAGAGCGAGAAGCTCCCATGGAACCGTCCCGCCCGTGGCGGCGAGGGAGCCCGCAGGAACGATCGTGATGGGCACGCGCAGCGGTTCGAGATCGCCCGAGGCGATCACGAGCGTGTGCGCACCCGCGGGGATGCTCGCCGGGATCGTCGCACGGATCGTGATGCGGCCCTCCGCATCCGCGGCGGGAATCCCCGCCAGCACATACGGCTCGCTGCGGATCTCGGCGGCGATGCGCTGACCCGGCGTGAGCCCCGCGACCCGCGCGACGAGGGTGCCGCCCTGCTCGAAGCGACCATCACCCACGTCGACCGTCGCCCACACCGACGCGCTCGGCGACGGCGACGGCGGGTTCGAGGGAGACGACGCCGCGGCCACCGGGGCGGTCGCGGCGGAGACACGGGATGCCGGCTGGTAGCCCTCGGCGGCCACCGACACACGCACCGTGAGCGCCGCGCCCTCGTGCGCCGCCTCGGGCGTGAACGAGGCCGACACGGCGCCCTCGATCGCGACGCCGTCGGCGAACCACTGGTAGCCGAGCGTCGCGCCCGGCGTCGCGCTCTCCGCCGACACCGAGAGCTCGGCGCCCACGCGGGCCTCTCCCGCGATCACGGGCGGCTCGAGGGCCGCATCCGGCTGCGTGTCGAAGCTCTGCCAGACGCCGGCGTAGTCCACCCGGCCCTGGCTGGGCTTCGACCAGTCGCAGACCCCCGTGGGGAAGGCTGCGGTCAGCCGCTGCCACTGCCCGTCGGTCATGACGGGGTAGTCCGCGCGCACCGGCTCCGCCAGCTGGCACTTCAGGACGTCGCGGGAGAGGGATTCTCCCGCGACGTAGCGAGGCTCCGAGTGGTAGGGGAACAACTGGTTGCAGGTGCTCTGCGTGTTCTCGTAGTCGAGCTGCTCCGAGACGAATCCGTCATCGGTGTAGCACCCGTCCCCGAGACCTGCGGGGCGCGCGGCGACCGTCCGCGCCCGGTCGCCGAAGCCGCCCATCGCGACGATGTTGTCCAGCCACTCCTCCAGCTTGTCGAGACCCGCGGTGTACATCGCGCTCGCGTACCCCGCGTCCTTGCTCGTCCAGCTGACGTGGGTGTCCGCGTTGCCGTAGGCGTCGAGCATCCGCTCACGGATGATCGCGGAGCGGTAGCGCTCGTGGAAGTCTCCCGTCGGGTCGGTGTAGCGACGCATCTCGATCACCGGCGTGTAGGCGAGCCCGCCGGTCATGAGGTTGATGCGGCCGGTACGATATGCCTGCTCGATGGCCTCGACGCTCGCCTCGGACCGCGCCGAGGTGCGCGTGCCATCCACATCCATCCCGCCGGCGTTCTCGTTGAGGGTGACGAACTGCTCGGGCGAGATCGCGCCCGACTGGAGAGCGGCCAGACCGTACTGCACCCCCACGTTGTCCGGGAGGACGCGCTGTCCGCGACCCTGGTCGTCGACGCCGTAGACGTTCTGCACCATGTCGGCGATCGTGCATCGCAGTCCGTCGGGGTTGGCCTCCGACCAGCGGTCGCCGACCGGAACGGCGGCGTTGCAGCCGGCGCGCGGGTTGTCGACACCGGTGAACCAGGTGAAGCCGGTGCAGGTGAACAGCTGCGCGTGACCCGTGACGGCGAGCTTCTGCGCGTCGGTCCATCCGGCCCCGGCCGGCGAGCTCCAGAATCCGAGCAGGTTGGTGCAGTCGTGTCCGGCGACGGTCGTCGTGCGCTCGTCCGGGTAACCGATGTCTCCCATGACGCCGTCGATGATGCCGGGGTAGTTGTTGGCCAGCAGGAGTTGCTGCATGGTGCCGGCCGAACCGCCCGAACCGATCGTGTAGGTGACGGGCCCCACCTGCTCGATCACGTGTTCCTTGACCATCATCGCGGTCTCCGCGCTCGTGACGTCGTTGCAGTTCTGCGCGAACACGTTGAAGGTCGCCGAGGCGACGATGTAGCCGCGCGAGAGCAGCATGTCGTTCTCGACGCCGCCCGTGCTCGATCCCTGCCAATAGCCCACGCCGCAGGCGCCGCCGAAGGTGTAGGCGAGCTTTCCGTTCCAGCCAGCCGCACGCGCGGCATACGTGGGCGCGGGGTCGGCGGGTCCGGCGAGCATCGCCGTCTCGTAGACCGCGCGGTTGATGGTGCCGCGCTCGAGCCGAACGACGTAGGGGACGGTGCGACCCTCGACGGTCGCGGTGGCGACGTCGCCGGGCGTGGAACCGTCGGTGGGATAGTCGGCCCAGGCTCCGCCCGTGGTGCGGTAGCGGAAGCTGACGCGCGCCTCGGCCACGTGACAGTTCTCGTCCGTGGGCCCGAGGTTCCACGGCGCCCCGGATGCGGTGCAGTACATCGGATGCTGGGGACCGGAGAAGACCGGGCCGTAGGCGGGATGGTTCTGGATCTCGAGGGTCTCGGAGTTCGATGCCGATCGCGCCGTCACCTCGCTCGTCCCCAGGGGCAGATCCTCGACGAGTCCGATGAGACGTCCGTTCACGGCGATGAAGGAGGCGGTGACGTCACGCCCGTCCGCGATCACGACCGTGGCCTCGTCCGCGCCGTCCACCGCGATGAGCGCGTCGCCTCCTGTCACGGTGTCCGCGCGACCCGAGAGCACGGTGAGCGAGAGGTCGTCGGCGGCGGCGGCCGATCCGAGCGGAACGGCGAGCGCCGCCACCACTCCGATCGCGGCAGCGGCGGACGCGAGCATCCTCGCGCGAGGTCGTCGATGTCTGAGCATGCAAGATCCTCCGATGTGACGTCATCGTCATGGGGATGCCTCGTTGCGCCCCCTCGGGGATGAGAGTAGAAGTAATTGTTACGAGCGTCAATGAATCTTTACATAAGGTGCACTCAGGAAAGCCGCTGCGGGCGGATCAGAGGAACCAGCGCCGGCTCGATGGCCGCGACGTGTTCCCGCATCCGTTCCTCCGCCGCAGGTCCGAGCGCGTCGTACACGGCGACGAAGGCCTCGCGTGCGCGTTCGCGCGGCCACGCCGCGGGCATGAGGCGCATCGGATGACCGGGCTCCGTATGACGGAACGATTGCCAGGCCAGCATGAGGGACGTACGCCGCTCGAGCGCCGCCGCGGGCGCGAGCTCCCGCCCGCCGTCGCCGACCCGCGTGAGGAACTCGGCGTAGTCCCGCTCCACCTCGGACAGATCCCACGCGCGCGTCGGACTGTCACCCGGCGCTGTGGCCAGCACTCCCCTCAAGGTGGAGACCTGCCCGACCCCGAGCCGACCCAGGGCGTCCACCGCAGCGTCGACGGAATCGAAGGGCGAGATCCACACGCCGTCGTACAGGGGGGCGTACCCCAGCCAGCGCAGCCGGGTGCGGGCGGCATGACGCAGGGGGCGCTCCTTCTCCGGGATCGAGAAGAGCACCGCGCTCCACAGACCGTCCCACGCCGGATCCTCCCGGCCGAAACGCTGCAGCCACTGGGCTTCGTCGGCCAGCACCGACGCGCCGCGATCGGTGAGGGCGTGACTCGTGCGCCTCCCCGACTTGCTCAGGATGAGAAGGTCGCGGTCGGTCAGCCGCGTCAGGCTCGCCCGCGTCGCGGGCGCCTTCACTCCGAGATCCGCCATCGCGGCCAGCAACGCACCGGTCGGCATCGGCGCGTCCACCCCCCACCAGTAGTCCCCGAAGAGGGTGAGGATCTGATGCGCCGGCGACCGCTTGCGGCCGATGCTCACGGTCGGCGCCTGTCGGGTGTCGCTCACCGCCCCATTCTCGCAGCGCGCATCCCGCGATTCGTGTGGTCACGAGGTGGTGGTCGCCGTCGAGGCCGCCGGAAGTGAGGGCGAGTCAGCGATCGTCGCCCTCAGGCCTCCGCGCCGATAGCGTCCGGCCATGCCCGACACACGACGCCCCGCTTCCCGGCGCCTCCCGCGCGCACTCCAGGGAGTGGCTGCCGGCGCCCTCGCCGCCGCACTGCTGCTCTCCGCTGCGCCCTCCGCATCCGCCGCCGACACCGAGGTCGACGGCTTGACCTATGCACTGGGAGCCGACACCGCCACGGTCACCGGGCAGGCGAGCCCCACCTCCGCCGTCGTCATCCCGCGGCAGATCACGGTCGACGGCGTCACCTACACGGTCACGGCCGTGGGGGACAGCGCGTTCGACCGTACCGGCGGTACGGCGCTGACCTCGCTGAGCCTGCCGGACTCCCTCACGGACATCGGGTTCGCGGCCTTCCAGAGCAACGCGCTGACCTCGCTGACGCTCCCCGCCTCCATGCGCACCGTCGGCGATCAGGCGTTCGCGCTCAACCCGATCAGCATCGTCACGCTCAACGAGGGACTCACCAGCATCGGCAGCTTCGCGTTCTCGCAGAACCAGCTCGAACGGGTGACGCTTCCCTCCACCGTCACGAGCCTGGGCTTCGCGCCCTTCGGCGACAATCCGCTCGCGGTCCTCGAACTGCTCGGTCCGCCGCCCACCACCTTCGGCACGATCGCGGTCACGCCGCCGGCCACTGCGCTGTACCCCTGGCGATTCGGCGAGGCCCGCTTCGCGGGGGGCTACACAGAGCCGACCTGGAACGACCTGCCCACCACCGCGGTGGCCACCGTCGCCTTCGACACCGCCGGCGGTGACGCCATCGACGCCCAGTCGGTCGTGCTGGATGCGGGAGCCACCGCGACGCGTCCCGCCGATCCCGTCCGCGACGGCTTCACCTTCAGCGGATGGCGCGCCGCGGGCGCCGCGTACGACTTCGCGACGCCTCTCACGGGTGATCTGACCCTCACCGCAGAGTGGACCCTCGCTCCGCTGCCCGGCAGCCCCACGCCGACGCCCGCGTCCACGCCGGCGGTCACGGAGCTCGCCCACAGCGGCGTCGACCCGCTTCCCTTCGCGTTCGGAGGCCTCGGGTTGCTGGGCGTGGGAATTCTCGCGGCCTTCGTCGCGCGTCGGGCACGTCGACGCGCGTGAGGATCAGTACACGTATTCCATGAGCTCCACGCCGAGCACGCGGAAGGCGTCGTGCACCCGCAGCCGGTGTGCGATGGAGAGGTCGTCGAAGCACACGAACAGCGCGTAGGCGACGCCGGCACGGGGTCCGGCGAGCACACCCGCCTCCGTGCGGATGCCGGATGCCCGCCCGGTCTTGTTGACGAACAGCAGTCCGTGCTCGTCGTTGTCGTGCGCGAACGGATCGAGCCCGGTGGCGGCGGCCACGAGCGAAAGGTCATGGCCGTGGCTCAGCCATTCGGCGACCTGCGCGCTGACCCCGGCGCTGACCGCAGTGCTGTTCACGAGCTCGGCGAAGAGGTGGGCGTACTCGCGGGCCGCACCCAGCGCCACGTGCGGCGCATCGTCGGGCCCGCGCGTATCGCGGAAGCTGTCCATGAGGGCGGATCGGGTGAGCCCGAGCTGCTCGACGCGAGCGCGCACCGCGGGAAGCCCCACCCGCGACATCAGCGCGTTCGCGGCGAGGGCGTCGCCCGACGAAGCCGCGAGCAGCGCCACATCGATGAGCGGCAGCGCGGGCGCCTTCAGGTGCTGCCAGACACCCGATACGGCCACGGGTTCGATGCCCGCCCGGTCGATGATCTCCAGCGGGTTCAGTGTGCCCGCCTCGAACTGCGCGGCGGTCTCCACGAGGAGCGGCACCACCCCGAGCCCCGCGATCGGAAGGCTGCGGAAGTCGTCGCCGGCGAGCACCGCCGAACCGAGGTCGAGGTCGTCGATGCGCACCGAGACCTGCGCCCCCGATGCGGCGAGCGCGTCCAGAGCCTTCAGGGTCGAGGTGAACGAACGCCGTCCCGCGGCGGCGCGGCGCGGAAGGCGCTTCGCTCCCCGCCGCGAGGGCGGCGCCGATTCCGTTCCGCGAGAGGCCTCGGGGGAGCTGGGCACGGCGCAGGTCCTTCCTACCGGTTCGGGCATCGGGGATGCGGGCGAGACTACGCCCGGCGGGTCACGGCTCAGTTACCAGATGGTGACGCGCTGGTCGGCGTCGAGCCACAGCGCGTCGCCCTCGGTGACATCGAACGCCTCGTAGAACGCATCGATGTTGCGCACGATCTGGTTGCAGCGGAACTCGTTCGGCGAATGCGGATCGATCGTCAGCAGACGGACCGCCTCCGCGTCACGGCTCTTCTGCTGCCAGATCTGCGCCCAGCTGAGCAGGAGTCGCTGGATGCCGGTCATCCCGTCGATGACCGGATCCTCCGCGTCCCCCAGCGACAGCCGGTACGCACGGATCGCGATGCCGAGACCGCCGAGGTCGCCGATGTTCTCACCGATCGTCAGCGCTCCGTTGACGTGGTTCTCCTCCGGCAGCCCCTGCGGGACGAGAGCGTCGTACTGGGCGATGAGGTTCTTCGTGCGCTGCTCGAAGGCCTCGCGGTCCGCATCCGTCCACCAGTCGCGCAGCGACCCGTCGCCGTCGAAGCGGCTTCCCTGGTCGTCGAACCCGTGCCCGATCTCGTGACCGATGACCGCGCCGATGCCGCCGTAGTTCGCGGCCGCATCCCGGGTCTCGTCGAAGAACGGATACTGCAGGATCGCAGCGGGGAACACGATCTCGTTCATGAGCGGGTTGTAGTAGGCGTTGACCGTCTGCGGCGTCATGTACCACTCGTCGCGATCGATCGGCTGCCCGACCTTGCCCAGCTGGCGATCGTGCTCGTGCACGTGCGCCCGGCGGACGTTGCCGACGAGGTCGGCGGGGTCGAGCTCGAGACCCGAGTAGTCCTTCCACTTCACCGGGTAGCCGATCTTCGGCGTGAAGGCGTCGAGTTTGGCGAGCGCCCGCTCGCGGGTCTCGGGGCTCATCCACTCCAGCTGTGAGATCGACTGGCGGTACGCCTCGATGAGGTTGGCGACCAGCTCGTCCATCGCGGTCTTGGCCGCCGGGGGGAAGTGCCGCTCGACGTAGACCTTGCCGACGACCTCGCCCAGCGCCGCCTCGACCAGGCCGACGGCGCGCTTCCAGCGCTCGCGGTTGACCGGGACGCCGGTGAGCTGGGTGCCGTAGAACGAGAAGTTCTCGTCGACGAAGGACTCGGGCAGGAACGCGGCGGCGGCGTGCACGATCTTGAAGCGCAGCCACGCCTTCCAATCATCGAGGCGCAGCTCGGTGAGCACCGTCCCGAGCGCCTCGATGAAGCTCGGCTGCGAGACGACGATCTCGGCGAACGCATCCGGATGGTGCGGGGCGACGCCCTCGAGCCAAGGCGCGAGGTCCACGCCGGCCAGCGCGACGACCTCGTCCCACGTCTTGAGGTTGTAGGTCGCCACGGCATCGCGGCTGCGGACGTTGTCCCAGTGGTGCGAGGCCAGCTCGGTCTCCAACGCCACCACGCGTTCCGCGGCGTCCGCCGCATCCGCGACGTCGGCGAGCGTCAGGATGCGCTCGATGTGCTGGCGCAGCGCCTGACGGGTCTCCTCGAAGGAGTCGAGGCGGTAGTAGCTCTCGTCCGGCATCGACAGACCGCCCTGGATGAAGAAGGGCAGATAGCGCTGCGGGTTGCCGGGATCGGGCTCGACGTACAGCTCGACGATGCCGCCGACGCCGTCGCGCTCCAGCTCCCCCACGAGCCGGAGGAGCGAGGCGACATCGCCGACCGCATCCACACGCGCCAGCTGATCGGCGAGCGGCTCGGTGCCGCGCTCGGCGATGCGCTCGGTGTCCATGAAGCTCGTGTACAGGTCGCCGATCTTGCGCGCCTCGGTGCCGGGCTCCGCATCCTGCGACTCGAGGATGATGGCGCGGACGTCCTTCTCCGCCTGCTCGGCGAGAAGGTGGAACGAGCCCCAGCGCGCCTTGTCCTCGGGGATCTCGGTCCGGGCGATCCATTCGCCGTTGACGTAGCGGAACAGGTCGTCCTGCGGGCGGATCTCGTTGCTCAGCTCGTCGAGCGCGAGACCGGAACGGGGGGAGTCGGTCATGCGCACAGGATATGCCGCGCCGCTGAGTGGAGGCTCCAGCCGCCGCGACGTGCCGCCGCATCCCTCCCTCAGACCCCGCGAGACTGCATTTCGAGCACGAGATCACGGGTAATGACAGTGATCTCGTGCGAAAGATGCAGTCTCGCGGGAGGAGAGGAGAGCGGATGCGGCGCGTCGGTGCGGGTCAATAGGGTCGAGGGGTGGCGGCGACACTCAATCGGCAGATCCTGAACCTCGCGGTGCCCGCGCTCGGCGCGCTCATCGCGGAGCCGCTGTTCCTCATCATCGACGCCGCGATGATCGGTCACCTCGGCGTCGTGCCGCTCGCGGGCCTCGGCATCGCATCGGCCGTGCTGCAGACGATCGTCGGGCTCATGGTGTTCCTCGCCTATTCGACGACCCCCGCGGTGGCACGGCGCTTCGGTGCGGGGCAGCACGGCTCGGCGGTGACGGCGGGGATCGACGGGATGTGGCTGGCCTTGGGCCTCGGCTTCATCCTCGCCGTGGCCGGATACCTCACGACCCCCACGCTCGTGGGTCTGTTCGCCCCCGCCGCCGACGTCGCGGCGGAGGCGGAGGCCTACCTGGGCATCTCGATGTGGGGCCTGCCGGCGATGCTGATCGTGTTCGCGGCGACGGGTCTGCTGCGGGGGATGCAGGACACCGTGACACCGCTCTGGATCGCTGGCGCCGGCTTCACCGCCAACGCCGGGCTGAACTGGCTGTTCATCTACGGGTTCGGGTGGGGCATCGCCGGCTCCGCGGTCGGAACCGTCGTGGCGCAGTGGGGCATGGTGGCCGTGTACGCGCTGGTGGTGGGACGCCTGGCGCGGCGGCACGACGCATCCATCCGTCCGCGGCGCGACAGCGTGTCGGGCGCCGCGCGCAGCGGTGGCTGGATGTTCGTGCGCACCGTCTCGTTGCGCGCGGCCCTGCTCGCGACGGTCGCCGTGGCGACGGCGCTCGGCACCCTCGAGCTCGCCGGCTGGCAGGTGGCGTTCACGATCTTCTCGACCGCAGCGTTCGCCCTGGACGCGCTCGCGATCGCGGCGCAGGCCCTCGTGGGCCGCGGGCTCGGCGAGGACGACCCCGCCTTCGTACGCCGCGTGCTGGGCCGCACGGTCGCCTGGGGCGTGTGGTTCGGCGTGATCGTCGGGGCGCTGATCGGCGGCTTCTCGGGCGTGATCGGACTCGTCTTCACCTCGGATGCGGCCATCGCCGCGCTCGTGCAGCCCGCGCTGATCGTGCTCGCCATCGCGCAGCCGCTCTGCGGCGTCGTCTTCGTGCTCGACGGCGTGCTCATCGGCGCCGGTGACGGCAAGTACCTCGCCCTCGCGGGACTCGCCAACCTGGTGCCGTTCGTGCCCGCGCTGCTCGTGGTGCTGTGGGTCGGCACCGCGGGGGCTGCGGGCCTGGCCTGGCTCGCCGTCGCGTTCTTCGGGGTCTACATGCTGGCGCGCGCGGTCACCCTCGGCTGGCGCGTGCGCACCGGCGCCTGGATGCGCATCCCCGCCTGAGCCCGCGCTGCGGGTGTTCCGGCATCCCCGCAGCGGCGCCGTGCGTCGCCCGGGCTCCCGCGCCCTGCGTGTCTCGGCTCCCGTGCCGTGCGCCGCCCGGGCTCCCATGCCCTGCGTGTCTCGGCTCCCGCGCCGTGCGTCGCCCGGGCTCCCGTGCCCTGCGTGTCTCAGACGTCCACCCTCGCGCGGGCCTATCCGTGCACAAGTGAGACACGCACGTCCGACCCACCGCTGCGCGTCTCACACATGCACGTGAGGAGAGCGGCATGCCTGCACAACTGAGACACGCAGAGGACGAGACCGGATGCGGGGACCCGGCGATTCTCACCGAGTGAGCATCCAATCATCGAGCGAGCATCGAATCGGGTGCTCGTTCGGCGATCGAATACTCGCTCGGCGGCAAGGCATCCCGCCCCAGTGGAACCAGCGCGCCCACGCACCTGGCCGGCGCGTCGAACCCGGGCGGCACCTGCACCGTCATGCCCCCCACGTCAGGATGTGGCATCCGCGCGCATGTCGGGGCAGGTGCCGCCGGGAGTGGTCGCCAACTCGAAGTGCCAGCGTTCGTTGGCGTAGGTCTGGCACAGGCCGTACGCGGCGCCGTGCTCCCCGAGCCAGAGCTGCGCGTCGAGGGGCCCGATGTCGACGGCGTCGCCCGTCACATGTTGCGAGGCCTCCGGGGTCGCGACGAACCGACGCGCGGTCGCCTCATCGCCGTAATAACGGATGGCGTCGCCGAGAAGCCACCGCTGGTACGCCTCACTGCGCCATCCGCTGGAGATCAGCAGCGCCACTCCGTCCCCCGCCGCGTCGGCCGTGGCGGCGCGCATCGCATCGCGTAGCCCCGCGTCGAGCCCGGCGATGGCGGGCAGGTGATCGTCGGCGACGGTGACGGCCTGGTCGCCCCGGATGAGGCCGCTCGCCTCGTCGGGCACGAACGACCCGTCCGTGGTGAGCACGGCACGCAACCACACGCCGGCGAGCGCAGCGAGCAGGATCGCGGCGACCAGAGCGAGGACGGCGAACACGAGCCGGTGGGACCGCGCCGGAGCGATGACGGATGCGGGTGCGACGGAACTGTGCATGCCCACATCCCACGCGTCGCCGTGTTATCACAGCGTCAGCACAATCGGATATGTCCGCGATATGTGCTCCCACCTAGACTCGCCGCATGCGGGTGCTGATCGTCGAGGACGAGTTGTTCCTCGCCGAAGCGATCCGCGACGGGCTGCGTCTCGAGGCGATCGCCGCGGACGTCGCCGGCGACGGCGACATGGCGCTCGAGCAGCTCGCGGTCAACGCCTACGACGTCGTCGTGCTCGACCGCGACATCCCCGGCCCCAACGGCGACGAGATCGCCCGCCGTCTCACGGCCGAAGCCACGGCTCCGCGCATCCTCATGCTCACCGCCGCCGACCGACTCGACGACAAGGAGACGGGCTTCGCGAGCGGCGCGGACGATTACCTCACCAAACCGTTCGCCCTGCGCGAGCTCGTGCTGCGGTTGCGCGCGCTGGGGCGCCGTCCGGCCGCGGGAGCGCCTCCCACGGCCGAGCGCGCGGGCGTGACGCTGGATCGGTTCCGACGCGAGGTGTTCCGCGACGGACGCTACGTCGCCCTCACCCGCAAGCAGTTCGCGGTGCTCGACGTGCTGATGAGCGCCGAGGGCGGTGTCGTCAGCGCGGAGGACCTGCTGGAGCGGGCGTGGGACGAGAACGCGGACCCGTTCACGAACGCCGTGCGGATCACGATCTCCACGCTGCGCAAGCGTCTCGGCGAACCGTGGGTCATCGAGACGGTGCCCGGCGTCGGTTACCGGATGCTGCCGTGACGCGCCGCGGCGTCGGGGTCTCGATGCGCCTGAAGCTCGCGCTCAGCTACGCGGGCTTCCTCATCGTCGCGGGCGGCGCATTGGTCGCGGTCGGGCTTCTCGTGCTGCGCTTCGTGCCCCAGGGCGCCCTGTTCGGCATGGACGGCGACTGGGCACCGAACCGCGCCGACCTGCTCGAGGTCTTCACCCGCTACGCCGTCTGGGCGATCATCGCGCTCGTCCTGTTCGGGCTCGTCGGCGGCTGGATCCTCGCGGGGATCGTGCTGCGTCCGCTCAAGCGCATGACGGATGCGGTCGCCCTCGTGCGCGATGGCCGCCTCGACCACCGAGTGGCGCTGCCCGGACGCCGCGACGAGCTGACCGAGCTCGCCGACACCCTCGACGCGATGCTCGACCGCATCGAGCGCACCCTCGACGAGGAGCGCCGGTTCGCCGCGAACGCGTCACACGAACTGCGCACCCCGCACGCCGTGATCCGCACGCTCGTCGAGGTGGCGCAGGCGGATCCCGCCGGACGCGACATCGACACGACTCTCGCCCGCATCGGCGCGACGAACGACCGCGCGATCGAGGCGACGGAGGCGCTGCTCGCGCTCGCACGGGTGGGCCGCGGCACGCCCCTCGCCCTGCAGCGGGTGGACCTGGCGGCGGTCGTCGAAACGGCGCTCGCGGACGTCCGCCCGGATGCGGACGCCGCCTGCATCCGCGTCGACACCGACCTTCGGGCGTCCGTCGTCACCGCCGATGAGGCACTCCTGCTCAGACTCGCCGCCAACCTCCTGCGCAACGCCGTCGTGCACAACGTCGATGACGGATGGATGCTGGTGCGCGTGCGGGAGGGCACGCTGATCGTCGAGAACGGCGGCGAGCAGCTGACCCCCGAGGTCGCCGCGACCCTCACCGAGCCCTTCGTACGCGGCGCCGGCCGCACCCGCGGGGCACACGGCCGTTCCGGGGCGGGTCTGGGACTCGCGATCGTCGCCTCGATCGTGCGCGCGCACGGGGCGACGCTGGCCGTGGCGGCGCGACCCACCGGCGGGCTGCAGATCACGGTTCACCTGCCGCGCTGAGCCGCTCCGGCCGCGCGGACGAGCGTCACCACGATCACACCGATCGCGCCGCCGCAGGTGTTCCACAGCACGTCGCCGGCATCCGGCACACGGCCGGGGATCGCCTCCTGCGCGATCTCCACGAGCGCCGACAACGCGAATCCGGCGATGATCCCGACGGGCCACGCCCGGCGGGGCAGCAGCAGCGCGAGGGTCGCGCCCACGGGGATGAACAACAGGGTGTTGAGCACCTGATCCGGCCCACCCGGAAGCCACGTCAGGACGGGCTCGGCGAGATACTGCAGCAGCCAGACGACGCGTCCCCGCAGCGGATGGACGATGGCCCAGGGAGCGAGCGTCAGCAGCGCCACGCCCGCGACGGCCGCGACGGCGGCGGCGAGGCGGGCGGGTGAGATGTGCGTGTGCGACATGTGTCCTCCGGGGTTTGGGAGGAACAGTCCACGTCAGGTGATGTTGCGGGAGCGTATGCGCCTCAGCGCGCCCAGCGACGACACCACTCGTACATCACGACAGCGGCGGCAGCGGCGGCGTTGATCGAGCGCGTCGACCCGTACTGCGAGATCTCCACGACGCCGGATGCGGCCGCCACCGCCTCCGGCGAGAGCCCCGGCCCCTCCTGACCGAACACGAGCACGCAGCGCTCGGGGAGCTCCGCATCCTGCACGGGGACGGAGCCGGGCACGTTGTCGACGGCGATGACGGGGAGATGCTCGGCCGCCGCCCATTCCGCGAACGCTGCGACGTCGTCGTGATGGCGCACGTGCTGATAGCGGTCGGTGACCATGGCGCCGCGCTTGTTCCAGCGGCGGCGACCGATGATGTGCACTTCCGCGGCGGCGAAGGCGTTGGCGCTGCGGACGATCGAGCCGATGTTCATGTCGTGCTGCCAGTTCTCGATCGCCACGTGGAAGCCGTGCCGATGCGCGTCGAGATCGGCGACGATCGCCTCCATCCGCCAGTAGCGGTAGCGATCGATCACGTTGCGGCGATCCCCCGTGGCGAGCAGGTCGGGATCGAGGTGCGCCTCGTCGGGCCACGGCCCCTCCCAGGGCCCGACGCCGTGCTCGGGAGCGGTGTCCGCGGTGGTGTCCTCCGGCTCGCCCGCATCCGTCATCCACCCAGGCTAGCCGCGCCCGCGCACGCTTCTCACCCTGCGGAACAGCCCTTTTCGGTGACCCGAAAAATGAGATACGGTTTCGGCATGCCGAAAACACTGACCCTCGCGCCCGTCCAGGCGCCTGCGCGTCGGATGGCGTGGCTGCTGGGGCCGGCGCTCGTCGCCGGGGTGGCCTATCTCGATCCGGGGAATGTCGCCGCGAACATGACCGCCGGCGCGACGTTCGGCTACCTGCTCGTGTGGGTCGTCGTGCTCGGCAACCTCATGGCGTGGCTGATCCAGTACCTGTCCGCGAAGCTCGGGATCGTCACCGGCCAGAGCCTGCCCGACCTCCTCGGCCACCGCATCCGCCGCCCGTGGGCCCGGCGGCTGTATTGGCTGCAGGCCGAGCTCGTGGCGATGGCGACGGATGTGGCGGAGGTGATCGGCGGCGCTGTCGCGCTCAACCTCCTCTTCGGCATTCCCCTCCTGTGGGGTGGCGTCATCACCGGCGTCGTGTCGATGGCCGTGCTGACGGTGCAGTCGCGCCGCGGCGCCCGCGCGTTCGAGACCGTCGTCATCACGATGCTCATCGTGATCGTGATCGGTTTCTGCACCGGGATCATCTTCTCGCCGCCGGATGCGGGCGGCCTGGTGCAGGGCCTGGTGCCGCGCTTCGAGGGCACCGACTCTGTCCTGCTGGCCGCATCCATCCTGGGCGCGACCGTCATGCCGCACGCGATCTACGCGCACTCCTCGCTGGCGCGCGACCGCTTCCCGCTGACGGATTCCGCACCCGCCGATCGCGAGCGTCGCCTCCTGCGCGCCACGCGGTGGGACGTCACGATCGCCATGGCCGTCGCCGGCACGACGAATCTCATCATGCTGCTGCTCGCCGCATCCAGCCTCGCCGGGGTTCCCGGCACCGACTCTCTCGAGGGCGCGTACGCGGCCCTGTCGGCGGGACTCGGGCCCGTCATCGCCACGCTCTTCGCCGTGGGCCTGCTCGCCAGCGGACTGGCCTCCAGCTCGGTCGGCGCCTACGCCGGCTCCGAGATCATGAAGGGGCTGCTGCACGTGCGCGTGCCGCTGCTGGCTCGGCGGCTCGTCACCATCATCCCGGCCCTGGTGATCCTGGGACTCGGCCTCGACCCGACGCTCGCCCTCGTGCTCAGCCAGGTCGTCCTCTCCTTCGGCATCCCTTTCGCCCTCATCCCCCTGGTCTGGTTGACGGCGCAGCGCAGCCTGCTCGGCCGGTACCGCAACCGGATCGCCACGACGGTCGCCGGAGCGGCCGCATCCGTGTTCCTGGTTGTTCTGAACGCACTGCTCATCTGGCTCGTGATCACGGGCGGGTAGCCTGACGGGGTGCCCACATCCGCAGCCGTCGACGACTACCTGAAGGTCGTGTACCAGCACACGGAATGGCAGGACGAGCGGATCACGCCGTCGCAGCTCGCGCAGCAGCTGGGGCTCGCGCCGTCGAGCGTCACCGAGATGGTGCAGAAGCTCGCCGCGGCGGGCCTTGTGAGCCATCGCCGGTACGGCCCGATCACGCTGACCGAGAAGGGCCTCGCGCGTGCGGCGGCGATCGTGCGTCGCCACCGCCTCGTCGAGACGTGGCTCGTGCGCGAGTACGGCTACACCTGGGACGAGGTGCACGACGAGGCCGAGATCCTCGAGCACGCGCTCAGCGACCGACTGCTCGATCGCATCGACGAACGCCTCGGACGCCCGCGCTTCGATCCCCACGGCGACGCCATCCCCGACGCGCTGGGTCAGGTCGAGCGTGTGCCGTTCGTGCTGCTCGCCGACGCGCAGGCGGGGCACGTGGGCCGCGTCCTGCGGGTCAACGACCGCGACCCCGACCTGCTGCGCGAGCTCGAACGCCGCGGCCTGGACGTCGACCACCGCGTGGAGGTGCTCGAGTCCGCTCCAGACCTCCGCGTCCGCGTGGACGGCACAGAGATCAGCATCCCTCCCGCGGCGCACGACGCGATCTGGCTCTCCGCCTGACGCGAGTGGATGCAGCGCCCGCCGCGCTCAGCGCCGGGCTGCCTCGAATGGCCACCGCATCCGCGTGGCCGCCTCGCACATGAGCCACAGCCGCTCGCCGATCGCCGGCTCCCGCAGGAACGCCGTCGGCTGTGCGGCGCGCGGCGGCCCGGCGACGACGCGACCTGGCCCCCACATCTGCCCGCCCTCAACATCGGGGTCGACGAGGGCGCGCACCAGCGGCCAGGCGCCGTGCTCCTTCGACTGCGTGATTGGCGCTTGCAGGTTGTCGAGGAACCGACCCCAGCGCGAGGGCTCGTTGACCCCGCGGATGCCGACCGTGCGGCCGCTCGTCGAGTAGCCGGGGTGGGCGATCACGCTCGTCACGGGCACGCGCGCCTCGCGCAGCCGCCGGTCCGCCTCGAGGCCGACCACCGTGGTGACGGCCTTCGACTGCACGTACGCGCGCCACGGCGAGTAGCGCTCGACGAGCTGCGGATCGGTGGGGTCGTACTTCGAGATCGAGGTCGACATGCTGCCGAGCCACACCATTCGTCCGCGACGGGCGGCGAGCGTGGTCAGCAGCGCGCCCGCCAGGGCGAAGTGGCCGAGCGCATTGGTGGCGAGCACGAGTTCGTTGCCGTCTCGCGTGGTCTCGCGCTGGGCGGGCGGATGAACGATCCCCGCGTTCAGCAGCAGGCCGTCGAGGCGGCCGCGCTGGCGGACGGTGGCGGCCGCCGCGCGCACCGAGCCGAGGTTGCTCGTGTCCAACAGGAGCGTCTCGGCGGTGCCGGTCGCGTGCGGCAGGCGGGCCGACACGGCGGCACGGGCGGCGGCGAGCCTGTTGGGGTTGCGCCCGGTCATGATGACGCGCGCTCCGGCGTTCACGAGCTGCTCGCTGGCGAAGTACCCGAGGCCCGCGTTCGAGCCCGTCACCAGGTAGGTCCGGCCCGTCAGGTCCGGCAACCGGTGCGGATCCCAATCCGCGTCGCGAGCGCTCACGGGTACGACCCTAGTGCGCTGCGCGAGGCGCCCCCTGCACTCTTGAGCGGTCCGTCACCGCCGGGTAGCCTGGCCGCCCCTCAGACGCCGCTATGACCTGCCCCCGCAGGCTCGGATACCGTCCGCGGGAGCCCTAGGCTGAGGCCATGCGCACGCGCGATGACATCGAATGCTGGCTGACCGACATGGACGGCGTGCTGGTGCACGACAACCAGGCGATCCCGGGGGCGGCAGAGCTGCTCGCGCAATGGCGCGACACCGGCACGCCCTTCCTGGTGCTCACGAACAACCCGATCTTCACCCCTCGCGATCTGAGCGCGCGCCTGAAGCGTTCCGGGCTCGACGTGCCCGAGGAGCGCATCTGGACCTCGGCGCTCGCGACAGCGGAGTTCCTGAAGTCGCAGATGCCCGGCAGCTCGGCCTTCGTCATCGGCGAGGCGGGGCTCACGACCGCGCTGCACGAGGCGGGCGTCGTCATGACCGAGACGCAGCCCGACTACGTCGTCGTCGGCGAGACGCGCCAGTACTCGTTCGAGGCGATCACCCAGGCCATCCGCTTCATCAACGCGGGTGCGCGGTTCATCGTCACCAACCCGGATGCGACCGGGCCCACCCCGAACGGCATCGTTCCGGCGACAGGGTCGTTCGCCGCCATGATCACGAAGGCCACTGGCAAGGAGCCGTACGTGGTCGGCAAGCCGAATCCGATGATGTTCCGCTCCGCCCTCAACCGCATCGGCGCGCACTCCGAGAACACCGGCATGATCGGCGACCGCATGGACACCGACGTCGTCGCCGGCATCGAGGCGGGTCTGCACACCGTGCTCGTCATGACCGGCATCAGCGACCCGGCGGAGATCGAGCGCTACCCCTTCCGCCCCGACGAGGTGCTCACCTCCGTCGCCGAGCTCATCGCCCCCGAGCCCGTCGAGTCGGAGATGCCCGAGGGCATCTGAACGCGCGCGTCCCCGCACCATCCCGAGGACGATGCGGGGACGCGTGAGGCGAGATCAGCGGTAGGTGATGCTGAAGCCGTAGAGCTTGTCGGGGCCCCAGTAGGCGCAGGCATCGCCGGCGAACACCTCGCCACCCGTCGCGTTGATGGCCCAACCGGTGACCTGCTCGGCGATCTGGCAGATGCCCTTCGTGGGGAAGCCGTGCAGCACCACGGTCTCATCGGCGAACGCCGGGGCGGCCGCTGCGGCGCCGGCTCCGGTCAGGGTCGCGGCAGCGAGGAGACCGGCGGCCAGTCGAGTGCGCTTCTTCATGCGTGTGTCCTTTCCGAGGGGTGTCCCGGAAGGGTGCCACGAGGCGCACAGGCCGCGCAGAGATTATCCACAGCTGAGCCACGCGTCAGTCGTCGCGCGGCTCCCTGTCGTCGCGCTCTCGATCGTCACGCTCGCGGCGCAGGAACCGGATGAGCTGCAGGACGAACGTCACCAGCGCGCCCGCCGTGATGACCAGCGCGACCAGCAGCATGAGGGTGCGATCGTCCACGGTCAGCACCGCCCTGCAGGAGAAATCCCGTGAACAGGACGATCGCGCCGCATCCGTCCTGCAGAACGCAGATCTCCTGAATTGCGGATGCGGGCGGCAGCCATCACTGAGCCGGAAGACCCAGATCGTCGAGGTCGATCGCGGCCAGCCACTGCAGCCCCTCGGCTTCGACCGCGGCCTGGGCTCCGGTCTTGCGGTCGACGATCACGGCGACGGCGACGGGCTCGGCACCCTCGCGGCGCAACGCCTCGACGGCCTTCAGCGCGGACTGGCCGGTCGTGGAGGTGTCTTCGACGACCACGACGCGCTTGCCCGCCACATCCGCGCCCTCGATCTGGCGACCGCGGCCGTGGTCCTTGGGCTCCTTGCGCACGACGAACGCGTCGAGGGGCGTGCCCGCGTGCACCGACTCGTGCATGACCGCGTTGGCGATGGGATCCGCGCCGAGGGT
The DNA here is from genome assembly GCF_021398715.1 of Microbacterium binotii. Classification (NCBI taxonomy): domain Bacteria; kingdom Bacillati; phylum Actinomycetota; class Actinomycetes; order Micrococcales; family Microbacteriaceae; genus Microbacterium; species Microbacterium binotii. Next base: position 3,131,570 of record NZ_CP090347.1, read on the forward strand.
GAGGCCCCCGACGGCAACCACGCCGTCCACGTCGCGGATCAGATCCAGCATGATGCGCCCGATCGCGGGAGCCGCCCGGTGGTCGAGCGTCAGCTTGCGCATGTCGACGTAGTACGACGCCTTCTTACCGCTCGAGAGGGTGAAGTCGCCGTGGAAGACGGCCTCGGCGCCGATCAGCGCGATGAGCGCCTGGCGGTCGGATTCGAGCTCGGAAGTGGATGCGGCGGTCACACCGTCGAGTCTAGGGGCGCGAGCGGATGCGCACCGCGGGCGTGCGCGCCAGGAACGGCCGCGGCCACGCGCCGAGGGCGAGCACCGCGAGCACGGTCTGCAGAAGTCCGGTGGCGAAGTAGATGCCGTGCAGCGGCGACCAGACCAGCAGCATCGCCAGCTCGACGAAGATCCAGATCATCATCACGAGACCAGCCGCCGCCTGCAGCCCCCAGGCCAGGGCGTATCGCCGGTGCTGTGCGACGACGGCGAGCGCCTGCATCCCCCCGACGACGACACCGAGGATGATGCCGGGCCAGAAGTACGTGGCGAACGGGGTGCCGTCGAGCCATTCGAGAGGCAACCCCATCCCACCGCCCGCGGTCAGCCCGATCATCCCCGCCAGCGCCGAGGCGAGGTTGAACCACGCCACGACGAGGAGGGTGACGCGGAGCGCACGAGGCACCGTCATGGGCGCAGGCTACGCCGCGGCGCACCGCATCCGTCACGGCGCGCGCCGGGACTAACCGCCAGCGCGATACCGTCCGATGGTGCAGCTCACCATGACACCGCCCACGGCCGACGAGTTCGCGGCGCTCTACGCGAGCACCGGATGGGGCGAGCGCACGGCCCAGGAACTGGCCGCCGCGCTGGCCGGCAGCTGGGTCGTGTGCTGCGCGCGCGACGACGCGGGCGTGCTCGTCGGCATGGGGCGCCTGATCAGCGACGGCGTGCTGCACGCCTTCGTCACCGAGCTCATCGTGGCGACCGAGGCGCGGGGAGGCGGCGCGGGGGCGCTCATCCTCGCCGCTCTCGTCGAGGAGTCACGGCGACGCGGCGTCGCGGATGTGCAGCTGTTCGCGGCACGCGGCCGCACGGCCTTCTACGAGCGCAACGGATTCACGCCCCGACCGGCCGATGCGCCGGGGATGGACCTCGCCTGAGGCACGCAACGCGCTCAGGCGAGGTCGCACTGCTCAGGAGCAGGTGTAGGTGACGCCGTCGACGTAGTGCGTTCCCGACCCGAGGTCGGCGCACTGCGCGATGAGGCCCGCGAAGACGGTGCCGAGGATGATCGCCACGATGATGCCGATCACCAGGAAGACGGCGCCGAGGATGATGCCGACGAGCGCCGGGGTGTTCTTGTAGCCGGCCTTCTTCGACTGCGAGTAGGCGACGATCGAGAGGATCAGGCCGATCAGGCTCGCGAAGAACGAGACGATCAGGCCCACGATTCCGAGGGTCTTGCCGGGGTAGGAGCCGTTGGGAGCAGCCACCGGCTGCTGCGGCGGCTGGGACATGGGGGGCATGGGCTGGGTCATGATGCTCCTTCTCGGTGGTTCGGCGGGGTGAGGGGACGTGTGGGATCAGCCGCCGAAGAGACGGCCGAAGAACCCCTTCTTCTTCTCCCAGCCGTTCGCGGTGAGGAAGTCGAACAGGGGCTGCTTGATGCGGTCCGTGTCGAAGGACCAGCTGGCCGAGGTGCCTTCGCCTTCCGGTGTCGTGACGCGGGTGCCGGCGACGAAGCTGCGGGTCATCCGCGACTGCTTGCCCTTGAAGCTGGAGGTGCTCCCGCCGAAGTGGAAGGACCCGTCGGTCGAGAACCCTCCGGACGTCTTCGACGTGGTCTGCGTCTCGTCGGTGTCGAACGTGCCCTCATCCTCGTCGAACGTGACCTCGATGGAGTAGGCGTCGTCGATCTGCCCGGCGCCCAGCAGGGCGACGTACTGCACGTGGGCGATGTCCCAGGTGCCCTGGATGCGGTCGCCGACCGCGCGGAAGACGAACGGCGAATCCGGAGCGTTCAGCTCGTCGACGCGAGTGAGCAACTCGGCAAGTGGCGTGCGCATGCCAGGAAGATACCCCGCCGTCAGCGGGCGCGAATCGCCACTGTGGACAACCAGTCCAAAGGTGTACTGTTCCTCGGTCGCCGGCGTGCGGCGTCGGGCCCGGGTTCTAGGCTGGAGGCATGCGCCTGGCCACCTGGAACGTCAACTCGATCCGCGCACGCGTCGTTCGCACCGTGGAGTTCTGCGTCCGCGAGAACATCGACGTGCTGGCCATGCAGGAGATCAAATGCAAGCCGGAGCAGTTCCCCTACGCGGCCTTCGAGGAGGCCGGGTACCACGTCGTCGCACACGGCCTGAACCAGTGGAACGGCGTCGCGATCGCCAGCCGTGAGCCGATCACCGAGGTCGAGACGGCCTTCCCCGGCATGCCAGGGTTCCTCAAGGGTCATGAGGGCCCCGACCTCCCGCAGGAGGCCCGCGCCATCGGCGCGACCATCGACGGCGTGCGGGTCTGGAGCCTGTACGTCCCCAACGGCCGCGGACTCGACGATCCGCACTACCTCTACAAGCTCGACTGGCTCGCAGCCCTGACGGGTTACACCCGCGAGACCCTCGCGGCGAACCCCGACCTGCCGCTCGCCCTCGTCGGCGACTTCAACATCGCCCCGACCGATGCCGACAACGGCGACCCGACGGTCGTCGAGGGCGTCACCACGCACGTCTCGCCTCCCGAGCGCGAGGCATTCCGCGCCCTGCTGGATGCGGGACTCAGCGACACCGTCCGCCCGCTCGTGCCCACCGGCTACACGTACTGGGACTACAAGCAGCTGCGCTTCCCCCGCAACGAAGGCCTGCGCATCGACTTCATCCTCGGCTCGCACGCCTTCGCGGATGCCGTCGCAGGAGCGGCCATCCACCGCGACGAGCGCAAGGGCGAGATCCCCAGCGACCACGTTCCCGTCGTCGTCGACCTGGACTTCGCGGGCGACGAGGACGACGACGACCGGCCCATGATCTTCGGCTGACCGCCTCCGTTCCCCTGTCACAGATCGACGCCTCGGCGTCGATCTGTGACAGGGGAACACCGGTGGGAGAGGCACTCCGGAGCGTCAATGCTCTCCGTCTGACGGGGGATGCCGCATCCGACGGCCCGCTCTAGGTTGGGAGGATGCTGCCGCTCACGCCCGCGCAACAGCGCGGTGACCTCCTGCTGGCCGCCGCCATGTGCATCGGCGCGCTGATCAGCGCTGCGCTCTCCTCCGTCGCCGGCATCTACGGCGAGCACCAGGGCTCGATGGCCGCCGCCGTCGTCTACGCGTTCGTGCTCGCCGTCCCGCTCGCGGTCCGCCGACGCTGGCCGGCCACGGTCGCCGTCGTCGTCTGTGCCGCGTACTTCGCCGCCGTGACCCTCCGCGTCCCGGAGATCTACGCGGGCAACATCGCCATGTTCATCGCCATCTACACGGTGGGCGCCTGGTCGCCGAACCGACGCCGGGCGATGTGGACGCGCATCGGCATCATCGCCGGGATGGCGGTGTGGCTGACGGTGACGATGTTCGTCGATGCGACGAGCGACATCGAGATCGAGGGCGTCTCGCGCGCGGGCGCCTTCTCGCCCTATGTCGCCTCGATGCTGCTGACGCTCCTGATCAACGCCCTCTACTTCGGCGGCGCGTACTTCTTCGGCGAGCGCACCTGGGCGAGCAGGCAACAGCGCGCGCTGCTCGAGGAGCGCACGGCGGAGCTCGAACGCGAACGCGAACGCAGCGCCGAGCAGGCGGTGGCGCTGGAGCGGGTGCGGCTCGCCCGCGAGCTGCACGACGTCGTCGCACACCACGTCTCCCTCATGGGTGTGCAGGCGGGCGCGGCACGCATGATGATGAACAAGGATCCGCAGGCGTCGGGCGAGACGCTGGCGCGCGTGGAGGAATCGGCGCGCTCAGCGCTGAGCGAATTGCGGCATCTGCTCGAGACGCTTCGAACCCCCGGCGACACCAACGAGGAGACATCCGTCGGCCTGGAAGGGCTCGAGAAGCTGGTCGCCGAGGCGAGCGCGGCGGGGGTCGCCTCGCAGCTGCGCATCATCGGAGAGGAGCGCGACGTGCCCGATACGGTCCAGGTCAACCTGTACCGGATCGCGCAGGAGGCGCTCACCAACGCCCGTCGTCACGCCGGCCCCGGCGCACGCGCCGACGTGCGCCTGCGCTACGCCCCCGAAGGGGTGGAGCTGGAGGTCGCCAACACCGGACGGCCGGTGGCCGAGATCACCCCGGGAATGGGCCTGATAGGGATGCGGGAGCGCGCCGCCGCATCCGGAGGCACGATCGAGGCGGCACCCCGATCCAGTGGAGGATTCGTCGTGCGCGTTCGCGTTCCCCTCAGCCCGCTCGTCACGGCGGACGCCCGGTGAGCGGCCGCATCCGGGTCGTCCTCGCCGATGACCACGCCATGATGCGGGCGGGCTTTCGCACCATCCTGACCCTCGACGATCGCATCGAGGTCGTCGGCGAGGCGGGCACCGGTGCCGAGGCGATCGCGCAGGCCCGCGCCCTGCGACCCGACGTCGTCTGCATGGATGTGCAGATGCCCGACCTCGACGGGCTGGAGGCGACCCGGCGGATCATCGCCGATCCCGACATCCCCTCCGCCGTGCTGGTGGTGACGACCTTCGACCGCGACGACTACCTATTCGCCGCGCTCGACGCCGGCGCCAGCGGGTTCCTCCTGAAGAACGCCGGCCCTGAGGAGCTGACAGCCGCGGTGCGGGTCGTCGCCGCCGGCGACGCTCTGCTCGCCCCGGAGGTCACCCGGCGCGTCATCGCCCGGTTCGCGAACCCCGCGGTCGCGGCATCCGCTCCCGAACCGCTGCCGGTCTCGAGTCCGCTGACCGAACGCGAGGAGGAGGTGCTCCGTCTCATGGCGGATGCACTCTCCAACGGTGAGATCGCCGAGCGACTGTACATCGGCGAGGCGACGGTGAAGACCCACGTGTCCAACGTGCTGGCCAAGCTCGGCGCCCGCGACCGGGTTCAGGCCGTCGTCCTCGCCCATCGCCACGGCCTGGCCTGACCCCTGCGGCGTCCTCGCCGCAGGTATCACGACATCTGCACGACGGGCGGCCCCGAGGACGCCCCATCCTCCCCGCCGGGTCACTCCTGCACCGCGCGTCGTGCAGGAGTCGCAGCACTCGGCCACGTCCGCCGGGGAAGGCCGCTCCACCGGAAGGGGGAGGGCACGAACCCGTCCGGGGAGGGAGGTGCGCGGGGATGCGGCGGACGTAACGTCGGAGCACGGACCAAGGAGGACGCATGCTGCGCCTGTCAGGAGTAACAAAGAACTACGGCACACGCCGGGTGCTCGACGATGTCGGGTTCACTGTCGAGAGTGGCCGGCTCACCGGCTTCGTCGGCGGCAACGGCGCCGGCAAGACCACCACGATGCGCATCGCGTTGGGCGTGCTCGCGGCGGATGCGGGGACGGTCGAGATCGACGGCACGCCCATCACGAGCGAGGACCGCCGCCGCTTCGGCTACATGCCGGAGGAGCGCGGCCTGTACCCCAAGATGAAGGTCGGCGAGCACATCGCCTACCTCGCCCGCCTCCACGGCTACGGCAAGGCCGCCGCGACCGCGAACGCGGAGAAGCTGCTGGATCGCCTCGGACTCGGCGAGCGCCTCGGCGACACGGTCGAGACCCTCTCCCTCGGAAACCAGCAGCGCGCACAGATCGCCGCAGCTCTCGTGCACGAGCCCGAAGTGCTCATCCTCGACGAGCCGTTCTCGGGCCTCGACCCGCTCGCGGTCGAGGTCGTCGCCAGTGTGCTCGCCGAGCGCGCCGCGGCGGGCGTCGCCGTGCTGTTCTCGTCGCACCAGCTCGACGTCGTCGAGCGGCTCTGCGACGACCTCGTCATCATCGCGGGCGGCACGATCCGCGCGGCGGGCAGCCGGGAGCAGCTGCGCGCCGAGTACAGCTCGCCGCGCTATGAACTCGTCACCGGCGGCGATCTGGGCTGGCTCCGCGATGTGCCCGAGGTCACCGTCGTCGAGCTCGCCGGCGGCGAGGCCGTGTTCGAGGCCTCCCCCGAGGTGGCCCGCGCCGTCCTCTCCCGCGCGGCGGCGTCCGGCGACGTCGACGCCTTCTCGCCGCAGCGCCCCACCCTCACCCAGATCTTCCGGGAGGTCATCCGATGAACGCGCACGTCCCCGCAGCTCCCACCACCGCGCAGAGCGTCTGGCTCGTCGCCGAGCGCGAGATCGGTTCCCGGCTGCGCAGCAAGTCGTTCGTGATCTCCACCGTCATCCTCTTCGTGCTCGCGCTCGGCGCGGTCGTCTGGGGCGGGTTCACGGCGAGCGACACCAGCGGCATCAAGGTGGCCGTGACACCGGCGACCGCATCCGTCGTCTCGGGTGTCTCAGGACTCGACGTGACGGATGCGGACTCCTCCGACGCCGCGATGGCACTGGTCACCGACGGCACCGTGGAGGCGGCTCTCGTCCCCAGTGCGGACGTCCCGGATGCGACCGCATCCGGCTCGTTCGACTACACGGTGGTGGGCAAGGACGACCTGCCGTCCGGGCTGCTCTCGATCCTGAGCCAGTCACCACCGGTGCACCTGCTCGATCCCTCGAGCACCGACTTCCTGCTGCGGTACTTCGTGGCCCTCGGATTCGGCATCGTGTTCCTGCTGGCCGCCTCCACCTTCGGCGGCACGATCGCGCAGTCGGTCGTCGAGGAGAAGCAGACCCGCGTCGTCGAACTCTTGATCTCCGCCATCCCGGTGCGGGCGCTGCTGGCCGGCAAGGTCATCGGCAACACGATCCTCGCGATGGGTCAGATCGTGGTGCTGGCGGCGATCGCGATCGTCGGGTTGTCGGTGACGGGGCAGGATCTCGTGCTCACCGGGCTCGGCGGACCCATCGTGTGGTTCGCGATCTTCTTCCTGCTCGGCTTCATTCTGCTCGCGTCGCTGTTCGCCGCGGCCGGTGCCATGGTGTCGCGCATGGAGGACATCGGCTCGACGACGGCACCGCTCACGATGCTCGTGATGCTGCCCTACTTCCTGGTCATCTTCTTCAACGACAACCAGCTCGTGCTGACGATCATGTCGTACGTGCCGTTCTCGGCTCCGGTCGCGATGCCGCTGCGGCTCTACCTGGGCGACGCGATGTGGTGGGAGCCGCTGGTCTCGCTCGTCGTGCTCGCGATCACGTGCGTCCTGGCGATCTGGGTCGGCTCGCGCATCTACAGCCGTTCGCTGCTGCGGATGGGGGCACGGGTGAAGCTGTCCGAGGCGCTCTCGCGCAGCTGATCCCGCATCCGCACACCGAGACGGTGCAGCGGCCTCAGGTGCGATGGGCGGCGCGGCCGCCGTGCCCGCCCATCGCATCGGCCGCTCGCACCTGAGCGAGGTGCGACAGTGCCTGGGGCGTGTTGCCGATCTGCCGGCGGGCTGCGGGGTCGTACTCCTCGGAGAACAGCCCCAGATCGTTGGCGGTCGCGCAGGCGCGGTCCATGAGCGCCTGCGCGTCGTCGACCCGTCCCACCCGCGCGTACTGCTCCACGAGCCAGAACGTGCACGCGATGAACGGATGCTCGCCGCCCGCCAGCCCGTCCACGCCGGTCTGCGTGCGATAGCGGTTCACGAGCCCGTCGGGCATGAGCTCCGCCTCGATGCGCGCGACCGTGGCGACCATGCGCGGATCGTCCGGTTCACAGAAGCCCACCTGCGGCAGCAGGAGCAGGGAGGCATCGACCTCGGTCGAGCCGTAATGCTGCACGAACGCTCCGGATGCGGGATCCACCCCGTGGGTGTCGATCTCCTCGCGCAGCCGGTCGCGCAGCGCCTCCCACTTCGCGACCGGTCCGTCCTGCCCGTACCTGCGCACCGCACGTACGCCGCGATCGAAGGCGGCCCACATCATCGCGCGGGACTGGGTGAAGCGCTGCGGATCGCCGCGCACCTCCCAGATGCCGTTGTCGGGTTCGTCGATACGGGCCTCGACACCGTCGAGCAGCGCGCGCTGCAGCGCCCACGCGAGCGGGTCGTCGGGCACCCCCGCGACACGGGCCGCCTCGAGCGACACCATGACCTCACCCACGACGTCGGCCTGATACTGGTTCACCGCACCGTTGCCGACGCGCACCGGCGCCGAGCCCTCGTAGCCGGGCAGGCTCGTCAGCTGGCGCTCCGGCAGGTCGCGCTCCCCCGCGACTCCGTACATGATCTGCATCTGGCGCGGATCCCCTGCGATCGCACGGATCAGCCAGGACCGCCACTGCTCGGCGACCTGGAGGAATCCGTGCGCGACGAGCGCCTCCAGCGTGAGGGCCGCGTCCCTGAGCCAGACGTACCGGTAGTCCCAGTTGCGCTCTCCCCCGATCTGCTCGGGGAGCGACGTGGTGACCGCGGCGACGATGCCGCCGGTGTCCTGGTGGCTCAGCGCCCGCAGGACGAGGAGAGAACGCACGACCTCGTCGCGGTGCGGTCCGTCGTGGTCGATGGATGCGGCGAAGCCGGTCCACCAGGCTCGTGTGTGCTCGAGCGCCGCATCCACATCCAGCGGTTCCGGCGTGGGCAGGTAGGACGCGTTCCAGGTGGCCACGAGGTCGATTGTCTGACCCGCGGTGACGCTCACGCGCCCACGGTGCGCCCGTCCGTGCGGGGTGAGCACGACGCCGCGGACGACGAGCGCGTCGGGACCGGCGATCGCGTGGAGCGCGGGAGCCGCCGCATCCCCCACCTGACGCACCCACGGGATCGCGCGCGCGTAGTCGAAGCGGATGCGCAGATGCGTCGTGAACTCGACGGTCCCGCTGATCCCGACGATGCGGCGCACGATGTCGACGCGTCCTCCGTCGATGGGCAGGAAGTCGTGCACCTCGGCGACGCCGCTCGCGCTCTCCCACCGGGTCACGAGCACGAAGGTGCCGCCGTCGTAGCGCCGGCTCGCGACGGCATCCGCATCCTCCGGTCTCAGATGCCACGCGCCCTGCTCGTTCCCGCCGAGAATCGCGCCGAAGACGGATGCGGAGTCGAACCGCGGTGCGCAGAACCAGTCGATGCTGCCCTCGCGCGAGACCAGGGCGGCGGTGCGGCAGTCGCTGAGGACGGCGTAGTCCTCGATCGGGACGCTCATGCTCCGATCATGCCGTGTCGTGGAGCCCGCGCCGCGTCCGGCGCGGCAACTCATAGCGGGGACTAACGTGGCCTGCGTGACCGACACCACACTCGTCATCTTCGGCGCGACCGGCGACCTCACGTCCCGGCTGCTGCTTCCCGCACTCGCTCAGCTGCTGGATCGAGAACCCGGCCGCACCGTGCACCTGCTCGGCGCCGCCCGTCGGGAGCTCAGCGACAAGCAGTGGCGCGACCTGCTGAAGGCGGGCGTCGGCGACGGCCACGGAGAGGCGGTCGACCGTCTGGTCGCGGATGCGCAGTACATCGTCGCCGATCCGACGAACGCGAAAGACCTGAAGAGCGTGCTGGATGCGGTCGAAGGCCGACCGGTGTTCTACTTCGCCGTTCCGCCCCAGGTCGCCGAGGCCGCGTGCGAGCAGCTCGCGGGCATGGACATCCCCGAGGGGCTCACCCTCGCGCTCGAGAAACCTTTCGGCACGGACGAGGCGAGCGCCCGTTCGCTGAACGAGACCCTGCGCCGTGTCGTGCCCGAGAACCAGATCTTCCGCGTGGATCACTTCCTCGGTCGTTCCACGGTGCTCAACGTCCTGGGGCTGCGCTTCGCCAACCGGCTGTTCGAGCCGGCGTGGTCCGCGGAGGACGTCGAGTCCGTCGTCATCCGCTTCGACGAGACGCTCGGACTCGAGGATCGCGCCGGCTACTACGACCAGGCGGGCGCCCTGATCGACATGATCCAGAGCCACCTGCTGCAGGTCATGGCGATCGTGGCGATGGAGCCCCCGGCCACCCTGCACGAGACGGACCTGCGTGATGCGACCGCGGCCGCTCTCCGGGCGACATCGCTGTGGGAGGACAACGCCGTGCGCTCCGCCCGCCGCGCCCGCTACACCGCAGGCACTGTCGGCGACGAAGAGCTCCCCGCCTACGCCGACGAGCCGGGCGTCGACCCCGCCCGCCAGACCGAGACGCTCGCGGAGGTCACTCTGGAGGTGCGCACCGCACGGTGGGAGGGGGTTCCCTTCACCCTGCGTTCGGGCAAGGCGCTCGGACACAAGGACACCGAGATCGTGCTGACGTTCCGGCCGGTGCGTCATCTGCCGGCGGGCTTCACCGGACACGCCCCCGGCTCCACCCTGCGCTTCTCGCTGGGTCCCGACAAGATCTCGCTCGGGCTCAACGTCAACGGCAACGAGGAACCGTTCTCCCTCGTGCGGGAGGACGTGGAGGTGACGCTCGGCGACGGCGCACTCCTTGCCTACAGCGAGGTGCTCTCCAGCATCCTCGACCAGGATGCGGCTCTCGCCGTCCGCGGCGACGCGGCCGAGCAGTGCTGGCGCATCGTGCAGCCCGTGCTTGATGCATGGCGACGCGGCGAGACGCCGCTAGACGAGTACCGGGCAGGGTCCGCGGGCCCGGCCACCTGGCCGCAGTTGCCCTGAGCCGCGTCAGGGCTGCAGCACCGCCAACACGTTCCCCGCAGGGTCGGTGAACCACGCGATGTCGGGGCCCCGCCCACCGCCGCGCATGATGCCCCTCTCGTCGGTGGCGAACTCCTCGTCGGCGTAGATCTTCGTCTCCACCCCCCGAGCGCGGAGGTCGTCGACGGCCGCGTCGATATCGGTCACGGGAAAGTTCAGCACGGTGTAGCTCGCCGGCTCATGATTCGGTTTCGTGTACAACAGCACGCGCGCTCCCGACGAGAGCTCGAGCTCCAGGAAGCCCATGGGGTTGTCGACGACCGTCAGGCCGAGGACATCCGCGTAGAACGTGCGGGCCGCATCCGTGTCGTCGATGCTGAAGCCGCTGAACGCGGCATCCGGTGTGAACATCGTGATCCCCCTCGATCGTCACGCCCCAGCTTGCTCCCACGACGCGCGGCTGTCGAGGGCGGATGCGGGTTCAGCGCTCGACGAGCACGCCGTCAGCGTCGGCCCACACGTGGTGGCCGGGCGCGAACACGACGCCCGCGATCTCGACGGGCACGTCGACCTCGCCGACGCCGTCTTTGGCGCTCTTGCGGGGGTTCGTGCCGAGCGCCTTCACTCCCAGCGGGAGGGTCGCAAGCACGGCCGCGTCCCTGACGGCGCCGAAGACGATGATGCCGGCCCAGCCGTTGTCGACCGCGGCGCCTGCGATGATGTCTCCGACCAGCGCGGACTCCAGCGAACCGCCGCCGTCCACGACCAGTACGGCGCCGTCTCTTGGCGTCTGCAGCACCGCCTTCACGAGGGCGTTGTCGCGGTGGCAGCGCACCGTGCGGACGGGGCCGTCGAACGCCTGCCGTCCCCCGAGGTCTCGCAGCTGCAGCGCGAGCGAGTCGAGCTGCTCACCCCGCTCGTCGTACACATCGGCTGTCGCGATCATCATGCATCCACGGTAGGACGCCGGATGCCGGGACCGTGCGGTGCGCTTGGTGAAGTTCTTTCCACATTCACACCCGGCGCGGATCCGGGAACATTCCACCTCTGTATACCGTTGCATGGATCGGGCCGATGACGTCCCCCCGCATATTCGACCCCGAGGAGATCCTCATGTCTGACACTCTCGACCGCACCGCGCCCACCGACGCGCCCATTCTCGACGTGCTCTCGCAGCGCTGGAGCACCCGCGCCTACGACAGCGTGACCCCCATCGACGAGGACGCCCTGCGCGGCGCGCTCGAGGCCGCCCGCTGGTCGCCCTCCGCCTACAACAACCAGCCGTGGCGCTTCATCGTGGCCCGCCGCGGCACCGAGACCCACGCCAAGGTCGTCGCCAGCATGGTCGAATTCAACCAGGCGTGGGCCGCCCCCGCCGGCGCACTCGTCGTCTTCGTCGCCGAGACCTCGCGCGGCGAGCACCAGTTCCCCTCCGCGTTCTACGACCTCGGCCAGGCCGCCGCGCACTTCACCGTGCAGGCGCACGCCAACGGCCTGTACACCCACCAGCTGACCGGCTTCGACGCGGCCGCGGTGACCGAGGCCTTCGAGCTCGCCCCCGAGTTCACGCCCTTCTCGATCATGGCCGTCGGCAACCTCGGCACCATCGAGGACGCCCCGGAGTTCGCCCGTGACGGCGAGCGCGCCCCTCGCGTCCGCCGTCCCATCGAGGAGTCGGTCGTCGTCAACGACTGATCCGCTCCCCGCGGCACTCCGCAGCGCCCGTGCGCGTGGCCCTTCCGGCGCCCGGTCTCTCCCGCGTGAGCGGCACCCCAGCCCGCACCCCGTGGTTCCCCGCCACGCCCCGCTCGCCTGTCTCAGATCGACGCTCCGCGCTCGATCTGAGACAGGCGAGCTGTGGTTTTCGGGCGACGCATCCGTCGTGGATGCGGGGGCCGGCCCGGCGGGCGCGCAACAGCGGGGCACGGCACTCTAGACGCCGCCACATCCGGGCACCAGCCTGCGCGACCTCGGGGCACGACGTGCCTATCGTGAGACATGGTCCCGAGCATCGTCGGAGTGGGCACGGCTGTGCCGGACACCCGGCTCACCCAGTCGCAGATCCGCGACCTCTTCCTCATGCAGCCCGGTCTCGACCGCCGGGCGCAGCGGATCCTCGGCGCCGCGTTCGACGCGGCGGCCATCGAGACGCGCCACACCGTACTGGCGTCCCTCACCGGCGAGGCCCCGCCCGAGGCTCTCGTGGTGCGCGAGGGCGACCTGCTGCTCGACCCGAGCACCTCCGCGCGCAACGCCGAGTTCCGCCGCCTCGCGCCCGACCTGTTCGCGCGGGCGGGCAGAGCGGCCCTGGCCGACGCCGGAGTCGCCGCCGGGGAGGTGACGCACGTCATCACCGTCAGCTGCACCGGACTGTTCGCCCCCGGTCCCGACATGCTGCTCGTGCGCGACCTGGGGCTGCGCCCGGAAACCGAGCGCTACCACCACGGCTTCGTCGGCTGCGCGGCCGCGGTCCCCGCGCTGCGGGCGGCCCATCGCATCGCCGTGGCCCAGCCGGGCGCGGTCGTCCTCGTCGTGTGCGCCGAGCTGTGCTCCCTGCACCTGCGGGTCAGCGACGACCCGGAGCAGATCGTCGCCGCATCCCTCTTCGCCGACGGCGCCGCGGCCGCCGTCGTGACCTCGCGCGAGCACGCGGGGCGTCGGTTCGAGCTGGACGAGTTCCGCACGGCGCTCAGCGACGACGGCGAGCACGACATGGTGTGGACCATCGGCGACCACGGCTTCGAGATGACGCTCACCGCCGAGGTGCCCCGCATCGTGGGGCGCGAGGTCGCCGACGCGGTCGCCTACCTCGACGGAGCCACGGCCTGGGCGATCCATCCGGGCGGACGCAGCGTGCTGGACCGGGTGGCCACCGGGCTGGGACTCACCGAGGAGCAGATGGCACCGTCGCGCGAGGTGCTCCGCGCGTTCGGCAACATGTCCAGCGCGACGGTGCTGTTCATCCTCGACCGGATGCGGCGCGACCCCGCCCTCGCCGACGGAACCACCCTGGGACTTCTGGCCTTCGGGCCGGGGCTCACCGTCGAGTCCGGGCGTCTGCTCGTGCGAGGCGAGGCGTGAAGCTGGCGGAGCGCGACGCGTCGCTCCGCGAGCTGATGGACGACCCGGACTGCGACCCGCGGCTGCTCGCGGCGACCTACCGCCGCTTCGGTCTCGTGAACCGGCTGGTCGCGGGGTGGACCGGCGTCTACCGGCGGACGCTCCGTCCGTATCTGTCCGGCCTCGGACGCCCGGCACGCGTGCTGGATCTGGGATGCGGCGGCGGGGATGTCGCGGCGCACCTCGCAGCCCTCGCCCGCGCCGACGGGCTGCGGGTGCAGTGGGTCGGCGCCGACCCCGACACGCGCGCCATCGAGGCCGCGGCCGCGCGTGCCGCATCCGATGTGTCCTTCCGCTGCACCGGCTCGGACGCTCTGCGCGAGAGCGGCGAGCGCTTCGACGCGGTGCTCTCGAACCACGTGCTGCACCACCTGGATACGGCGGAACTGGCCGCGTTCGTCGACGACTCCGCCGCGCTCTCGACGGGGCTCGTCCTGCACGGCGACATCGAGCGCGGGCGCCTGGCGTACGCGCTCTACGGCGTCGGCATCCTGCCGCTGGCCCCGGGCACCTTCCTGCGTACCGACGGACTCCGCTCGATTCGGCGCAGCTATCGGGCTGCCGAGCTCGCGTCGCGGCTGCCCGGCGGCTGGCGGGTGGAGCGCCCCGCCCGCTTCCGCGTGCTGGCAGTGAGGGACCCCCGTGCCTGAGGTCATCGTCGTCGGCGCCGGGCCGGTCGGACTGCTCCTCACGGCGGAGCTGCGCCGACTCGGCGTCGATGTCATCACGCTCGAGAGGCGTCCCGGTCCCGGCGACGGCACGAGGGCGATCGGCATCCATCCGCCCACACTCGCCGCGCTCGAAGCCTCCGGTGCGACGGAGCGCCTGCTCGCCGACGCGGTGCGCGTCGAGCGCGGGGAGGCGCGCGCCGACGGCCGGTTGGTCGGCGCGGTCGACTTCCGTCGCCTGTCCGCCCGCTTCCCGTTCGTCGCGACGCTCCCCCAGCGCGTGACGGAGACCGTGCTGGCCGATCTCGCGGGCCCCGTCGAGCGCGGCGTCGCGGTGGCCGCCGTGCAGCGCGAGGGCGACCGGATGCGGGTCCGCTCGATCGAGGGCCGCGAGTTCACCGCGCGGGTGGTCATCGTGGCCGGCGGCTGGGATGGCCGGGAGCTGGCCTACCGCCCCGCCGCCCTGAGGGTTCACGAGTACCGCGACCGCTATCTCATGACCGATACCTCGCTGGCCGCGTCGGACCCGGTGGCGGTGATCCGGCTCGACGCCGCCGGCGTCATGGAGTCCTTCCCGCTGCCCGGCTCCGCCCGCCGCTTCGTCCTGCACGACGCCGGCGGCGGCCCGGACGAGCCTCACGCCCGATACGAACGGATGCGGCGCGCACTGCACGAGCGCGGCGAGGCGGAGGCCGCCGACCGCATGGAGGTCGTGACCTCCTTCCGGGTGCGGCGCCTCGTCGCTCCGCGCCTGCGTCGGGGCGGTCTCGTGGTCGTGGGTGACGCGGCTCACGAGGTGAGCCCGATCGGCGGGCAGGGTATGAACCTCGGTCTCTTGGATGCGGCGACGCTCGCCCCGCTGGTGGCAGAGGCGCTCCGCACCGGCTCTCTCGCCTCCCCCGCGCTCGACCGATGGGAACGCCGCCGTGTGCGCTCCGCGCGGCTCGCGGCCGGGATGGCGAGCGTGAACACCGCACTCGGCCGTCCGGCCGGCGCGGTGGCCCACCGCATCCGCGGTACGGCGCTCGAAATGCTGCTGAGCAGCCCCGCCGGGGCCGTGCTCACGCGCGCCTACGCGATGGGCTTCGATGCCGACGCCCGCTGATCTTTCCCACAGGCACCAGCAGCGCGCGAGCCGATCTGACAGCATTCATCCGTGAGCATGCGACGGTTCAAAATCCTCGGCGCGTTGACCCTGGCCGCGGCTGCGCTGGTGCTGACGGCGTGCACCGCGGCGCCGGACGACCCGGCCGAGCCGGCCGGGTCGTCGAACCCGATCGCCACGCAGGCGCCCTCTGCGACTCCCGCTCCCGCGGCATCCGCCGACACCGCCGACGGCCCCGTCGAGAGCTTCCGCGCGTGGTTTGCGGCCACGCGCACCCCCGATCCCGCTGCGGCGTGCGCGGCGCTGTCGCCGGCCCTGGCGGAGCGGATGCTCGCCGAGCTGAACCAGAACGGGCTCGCTCTCAGCACCTGCGAGGAGATGATCCAGGCGACCTCGGAGCTCTACCGCGCGACCGGCCAGAGCGCCGACGTCGACGTGCAGGTGCAGTCCGAGACGGCCACCGACGCCACGCTGTTCGTCACCTACGGCGCGTCCGGCGATTGCGGCACCGTCGTGATGCACCGCGACGCCGCATCCTGGATCATCACGGACGAATCGCGGGAGTGCGCCGGATAGAACGGCTCAGGCGGTGAGCGAGCCGCCGGTCGCCACGAGTTGCACGGCGAGCAGCAGCGCGGCGCCCATCACGAGGCGGAACACGATGCGCCCGGGGCGACGGGCCCACGCGCAGCCCACGGCCACGACCGCCACGCCGACCACGGCGGCGAAGAAGACCCACGACACGATCGGCACCGCATCCCTCGCCGGCCCGAGTCGGACGGCCGCGGCGCCGCCGATGATCCCGACGCCCGCCAGGGCACCCGACCACCGCGCGCCGATCCGATGGGGCAGCCCGCGGATGCCGGTGCGTTGATCGTCATCGAGGTCCGGCAACACATTGGCCAGGTGCACCGCCGCCCCCAGTGACGCTCCGGCGGCGCTCGCCCACGGCGCGGCGAGCGCCGGCTCCGCGGCCGAGAGGGTCGCGAGCGACGGCAGGAGCCCGAAGCTGACGAGGAACGGCACGATCGAGAACGGCGTCGCCTTCAGCGGCGCGTTGTACAGCCACGCCGAGGCGATCGTCACCGCCTGGGCGGCCAGGAGCCCCGCTCCGAGCGGCGCGGACAGCAGGAGGGCGGCGGCGGCGGATGCGGCCGCCACGACCCAGGCGGTGTGCAGGCTCACGTCGCCGCGTGCGAGCGGCTTGTCGGTGCGACCCACGGCACGGTCGCGGCCCGCGTCGATCGCGTCGTTCGACAGCCCGATCGAGACCTGCCCCGCGAAGACGGCGACCGTCAGCAGCGCGATGCGCCATGCGTCGAGTCCGGCCGAGACACCGAGCGCCAGGGTGAGCACCGTGACGACCAGCGCAGGCCCCGGATGCGTGGACGCCCACAGCGCGCGCACGGTCGCCAGGGCACGGGTCATGCTCCGACCGTAAGCCGCCGCGTCCGTGTCGCGGCGCGGCTTGACGACGACGCGCCGCTCATCCGGCCGCGGTGATCTGCGCCTGGATGCGGGAGATCGCCTCGCCTAGACGCCCCCGCGCCAGCAGACCACCCGCGACCAGCGGGCCCGATGCATCGCCACCGACGGCCGGGAGCAGGCGCAGCGCAGCGCGCGCATCGGGGGCGAGAAGAGCGAGCTGCCCGTCGATCTCGCCGTCGAACGAACCGGGGATCGCCGCATCCGCCGCCACCGCGGCATAGGCGGCCGCCCCCAGCGCGTGCGCCCCCATGTGCGCGACGCCGGCCGCCTGCGCCGCGGAGCGGGCGGCCGCGATCGCCGCGGCGCCGGTCACCGCGTGCGCCGCCCGACCGGCGACGAACCGTCGCTTGATCTCCCCCGCCGCATCCAGCTCGCCGCGGGCGTACGCCCGGGCACGCGCGATGGCCTCGCGGGGCCGGTCGTCACCGGGGGCCTCCGCCTCGAACAGGGCGAGCACGCGCTCGGCGCACTCCGCCGCCCAGGCCGCGACCAGCCGGCGGTCGGCGTCGTCGAGCGACTGCGGGGATGGCATCGTTCCTGTCTACACCGCATCCGGCCGTCGGCACAGAATCGCACCGACCGGGCGTTCGCCCCGGGTCGCGCGTCGGTGCGTCTCGACGATCTCGAACCCCGCACGCTCGAGCCGCCGTTCCAGCTCCGCGGCGGGCCAGCGCCACGCGCCGACGACCGCGTGATCGAACGGTTCGAGGGCATCCGCGTCGAAGAACCCGAGCACGAGCGTGCCGCCGGGGCGCAGCACCCGCGCGAACTCGGCGAACGGCACGTCGATCACCGCCGGCGCGTGGTGGATGGTCGAGAACCACGCGAGGATGCCGCCCAACGCCGCGTCCGGCTCGTCGATTGCGTCGACGGTCCCGAGATCGAATCGGATGCCGGGGTGGTCCGTTCGGGCCGTCTCGACGAACTCCCGCGTCAGGTCGATGCCCCGCACGTCGAGCCCGCGCTCGGCGAGGTGCGCGCTCCAGTGGCCGGGGCCGCATCCCGCATCCAGGACCCGGCCGCGGACGCCGGCGGCCCAGGTCTCGACCAGCCGGCGGTCGGAGGGATGGACGGCTGCCATCGTCCCCAGAACCCGCGTGTACTCGGCGGCCCGCCGGTCGTACGCCTCGGCCACATCCGTCACCCGTCGAGCGTAGCGGCGCCCCCTCATCAGGAGATCTCCCTCCCACAGGACGATTCGCAAAGGATCATCCTGCGCCGTGGCGCTCTCCTGATGAAGGATGCGGCGCACCCGCCCCCTCAGATCCAGCCGCGCTCCTGCGCGCGCAGCAGCGCCTGCTGTCGCGTCTCGAGGTGCAGCTTGCCGAGGATGGAGGAGACGTGGTTGCGCACGGTGCCGGGCGACAGGTGCAGGGTGCGGGCGATCGTGGCGATCGTCTGCCCCTCGGACCCGGCCCGCAGCACGTCGAGCTCCCGATCGGTGAGAGGGCTCCGCTCGTCGGCGAGCGCATCGGCGGCGATCTCCGGATCGACGTACCGGCGCCCCGCGGCGACCTGGCGGATGACGTCGGCGACGTCCTGCGCCGGCCGGGACTTCGGCAGGAACCCGTCGACGCCCGCCTGCAGCGCACGCCGCAGCACGCCCGGTCGCGCGTGCCGCGTCACCGCGACGACCCGCGAGCGCGTCTGCTTGCGCACCCGCGCGGCCGCGTCGATGCCGTCCAGGCCCGGCATCTCGACGTCGAACAGACACACGTCGGGCTGCAGGCGCAGCGCCGCAGCGACCGCTTGCTCTCCGTCGACGCACTCACCGACCACCTCGATGTCCTGCTCCAGGCGCAGCAGCGCGGCGAGCGCGGTGCGGATCATGTCCTCGTCGTCGGCGAGGAGCACCCGGATCATGCTCCGACCCCCGTCGGCACGTGCGCGTCCAGGACGAACACGTCACCGTCGGACTCGGTCAAGAGCGCTCCCTGCGCCTCGGCGAGACGAGCCGCCATGCCGTCGATCCCCGTACCCTGGCCGGCGGCCGTGTCGCCGCGATCGTTCTCGGCCCGGTACCGCCAGCCGCCCGCGTCACGCTCCAACGAGAGCCGCGCGAAGCGTCCGCCGCCGTGCTTGAGGATGTTGGTCGTGCTCTCGCGCACGACAGGGCCGAGCGTGTCGCTCGGCGCGCCCGCCGCATCCGGGCTCACGGCGAGCTCGACCTCGAGACCCGCCGCGCGCAGGAGGTCTGCGGCGTTGGCCAGCTCATCCGGGAGCGGAACGCCGCGGAAGCGCGCGGCGAGCGCCCTCGTGCCCACGCGCGCCTCGTCCACCTCGCGGCGCGCGGCACGGATGTGCTCGAGGGCGGCGGGCGGGTCGGCGCTCAGGCGTTCGGCGAGCTCGAGCTGCAGCGCGACGACCTGCAGATGGTGGCCCTGCAGGTCGTGCACGTCGCTCGCCAGGCGCAGCCGTTCCTGGGTCGCGGCGAGCTTCGCCTCGGTGAGGCGGGCGCGGTCGAGCTCGCGCACGATGTCCCACCACCAGAGCATGCTGACGACGGTGATCGGCAACGCCACGGGGAACATGAAGAGCACGAAGATCGGGCCGTAGACGAGGGTCGCCTCGCCGTCGACGGCGCGGAGGTACTCGATCACCGCGACGGCGGCCAGCACGACGGTGACGAGCCCCGTGACCCGGGCCCGCACGCCCCTCGGCCACGGCAGGGTGCACACGAGCGCTCCCACCAGGGCCAGCGCCAGCGTGATGCTCCCGGTCACGAGCCCGACCGCGATGGCAGCCGCAGCACCGAGAGCGAACGCGGCGAAGCGCACCCAGCGGCGGCTTCCCGCCGCATCCGCCCGGAAGTAGTCCAGACCCGTCATGACGAACGCCACGAGCCACGCGACGGATGCGGCCACGAACACGACCAGCTCCGCGGCGGACGCGGTGACCCACGTCGGAATGGCCCACACCGTCAGGGTGCCGACGGCGAAGAACACAGCGGACGAGAACGTGTACCACCACGTCGCGCGCACGCCGCGACCGACGGCGGGCTCGGCAGCGGCCGGAGGTGATGAAGCGCTCACGCCGACCAGGCTACGGGCATGACAAAAGTCATGCCCGAGCTGCCCTTTCCTCCCCGCCGGAGGTGACGTGGTGGCACTGCCGGCGACGGCCCGTGCCCGGTGGGATGGAGATGTTCCCCCGACCGAGCACGCCACCACTGACGGAGCCGACATGCACGATCTCATCGCAGGATTCCAGAACCTCATCGCCGCCGTCCCCGAGCTGGTGCAGCCGCTGATCGTCGCACTCGCGGGCGCCGTCCCGTTCGTCGAGGGCGAGGGCGCGACCGTCATCGGCATCGTCGGCGGAATCCACCCGATCGTCGCGGCCGTGGCCGCCGCCGTCGGCAACTTCGTCTGCGTGGCGATCGTGGTGCTCCTGGGGGCGGGCGTCCGCTCCGCCGTGACCTCCGGGCGCGTCGCCACCGCCGGCGGTCAGGTTCCCGAGACCTCGCCGCGCCGCGAGAAGTTCCAGCGCGCCTTCGTGCGCTACGGAGTGCCGGGCGTGAGCCTGCTCGGACCGCTGCTGCTTCCGACGCAGCTCACCTCCGCGATGCTCGCAGGGGCCGGCGTCGCCAAGGGACGGATCCTGGTGTGGCAGGCCATCGCCATCACGATGTGGACCGCCATCGCGACGCTCATCGTCACCGGAGTCTGGGCCTTCGCCGGCATCCTCTGAGAACGGGGGAGGCCCCGCATCCATCGGGATGCGGGGCCTCCCTTTCGGTCGATCAGTCGTCGAGCAGCTCGGCCTCGATGACGTCGTCATCGTCCGAGGCGGACTCGGATACGGCCGAGCCCGCGCTCGTCAGTACGAGCTGCGAACCGTCGGCGGCGACGTCCACCCGCACGACGTCGCCGTCGTGCACGCCGCCCGAGAGGATCGCCATCGCCAGGCGGTCCTGGATCTCGGACTGGATGAGCCGGCGCAGCGGCCGGGCGCCGAACACCGGGTCGTAGCCGCGCTCGGCGAGCCACGCGCGGGCGTCCGGGGTGACCGCGAGCGTGAGTCGACGGTCCTTCAGCCGGCGCTGCAGCGCATCCACCGACAGCTCCACGATCTGCGCGAGGTCGTCCTGGCTCAGCGCCTGGAACATCACGATGTCGTCGAGGCGGTTGAGGAACTCGGGACGGAAGGCCTGCCGCAGCAGCACCTGCACCTGCTCGCGCTTCTGCTCGATCGTCAGCATCGGATCGATCAGGATCGGTGAGCCGAGGTTCGAGGTGAGGATCAGGATGACGTTGCGGAAGTCGACGGTGCGCCCCTGGCCGTCGGTGAGACGCCCGTCGTCCATGACCTGCAGCAGCACGTCGAAGACCTCCGGATGCGCCTTCTCGACCTCGTCGAGCAGCACGACGGAGTAGGGACGGCGACGCACGGCCTCGGTCAGCTGACCGCCCTGCTCGTAGCCGATGTAGCCGGGAGGAGCGCCGACCAGGCGCGAGACGGAGTGCTTCTCGCCGTACTCCGACATGTCGATGCGCACCATGGCGTGCTCGTCGTCGAAGAGGAACTCAGCGAGGGCCTTCGCGAGCTCGGTCTTGCCGACGCCGGTGGGCCCCAGGAACAGGAACGAGCCCGTGGGACGGTTCGGGTCGCTGATGCCCGCACGCGAGCGGCGCACCGCATCCGAGACCGCCTTCACGGCCTCCTTCTGACCGATCAGACGCTTGCCGAGCTCGGCCTCCAGATGCACGAGCTTCTCGCTCTCGCCCTGCAGCAGACGCCCCACCGGGATGCCGGTCCACGCCGCGATCACCGAGGCGATGTCCTCGTCGGTGACCTGGTCGTTCACCATCCGGTCGCCGGTCGACTCCGCCTGTTCGGCCACCCCGAGCTCGCGCTCCAGCGCGGGGATCTCGGCGTACAGCAGCCGCGACGCGCGCTCGAGGTTGCCCTCGCGCTGCGCGCGTTCGGCATCGATGCGCGCCGCATCCAGTCGGGTCTTGAGTTCACCGACGCGGTTGAGCGAGGCGCGCTCGTGCTCCCACCGCGCCTGCAGTTCACCGAGGCGCTCCTGCTCGACGCGGAGGTCCTCGCGGAGTTTCTCGAGGCGCTCCTTCGAGGCCGCGTCCTTCTCCTTCTTGAGCGCGAGCTCCTCGAGCTTCAGTCGGTCGACGTGGCGACGCAGCTCATCGATCTCCAGCGGCGCGGAGTCGATCTCCATGCGCAGACGCGACGCGGCCTCGTCGATCAGGTCGATCGCCTTGTCAGGCAGCTGCCGCGACGGGATGTAGCGGTTCGACAACGCGGCGGCCGCGACCAGCGCGCCGTCCGCGATGGCCACCTTGTGGTGGGCCTCGTAGCGCTCCTTCAGCCCGCGAAGGATGGCGACGGTGTCCTCGACCGTGGGCTCGCCCACGTAAACCTGCTGGAAACGGCGCTCGAGGGCCGCATCCTTCTCGATGAACTCGCGGTACTCGTCGAGGGTCGTCGCACCGATCAGCCGCAGCTCACCGCGCGCGAGCATCGGCTTGAGCATGTTGGATGCGGCCACGGAGCCCTCGCCGCCGCCCGCACCCATGAGCACGTGGAGCTCGTCGATGAACGTGATGATGCGCCCGTCGGACTCGGTGATCTCCTTGAGGACGCTCTTGAGGCGCTCCTCGAACTGGCCGCGGTACATGGCGCCTGCCACCAGCGCGGAGATGTCGAGGGAGACGAGCTCCTTGTTCTTGAGGCTCTCGGCGACGTCACCGGCGACGATGCGCTGCGCGAGGCCCTCGACCACGGCGGTCTTTCCGACGCCGGGCTCGCCGATGAGGACGGGGTTGTTCTTGGTGCGGCGGGTCAGCACCTGGCTGACGCGCCGGATCTCGCTGTCGCGTCCGATGACGGGGTCGAGCTTGCCCTGGCGAGCGCGTTCGGTGAGGTTGATGCCGAACTGCTCGAGGGCGCTTTGCGACTCCTCCTGCCCGGGCTGTTGTGTGGCGTTCATGTGTTCTCCTGAAATCTCCGGGACTCAAACTTGAGTCTCACAGGCTCAAGTTTATCACCGAGGGCCTTCGGGCACCAGAGGGCACCGCAGATGAGTGTTCGTCACGTAGCCGCCCGCGCGGTCGACGCAGCGGCTACGGTGCTGCGGTGATCCGCCGAGCCTCACGCATGCCCCTGACGACCCGCGTGCTCCTCAGCTGCGCCGCGATCGGCGCTGCCGCCGCCGTGCTCCTGACGGTCGCGAACCTCACCGCGAAGCTCCTGATCCCGGTGTTCCCGCCGTCGGCGTACATCCTCGCCGGACTTTGGGCCGCGCCCGCGACACTCGCGCTGGCGCTGCTTCGCCGCCCGGGCGTCGGGGTTCTCACGGGTCTCGTCGCGGGACTGGCGATGACGCCCTTCAGTCCCCAGGGCGCCTACGTCATCCTCGCGACCCTCTGGTGGGGCGCCGCCTGCGAGCTGCCGTTCCTCGTCACGCGATACCGCCGGTGGACGCTCGTGCTGCATGTGTGCGGTGGCATCGTCGCCGGAGCCGCGAGCGTCGCG
This sequence comes from Microbacterium binotii, assembly GCF_021398715.1. Lineage (NCBI taxonomy): Bacteria > Bacillati > Actinomycetota > Actinomycetes > Micrococcales > Microbacteriaceae > Microbacterium > Microbacterium binotii. Next base: position 3,155,002 of record NZ_CP090347.1, read on the forward strand.
GTGTCGTACGCGACGGGCGTGATCACGCCCATGCCGCTCGCCGCACAGCTGCTCACGATCGCGCTGTCCGTCGTTGCGCCGACCGTCGCCGCCCTCGGCGGCGTGGCCCTCGCGGGGCGGCTGCGGCGAAGCGGCGTCGGCGATCAGTCCGCGAGCGGAGCCGCATCCAGCCGTTCCGCGACGACCGCCTGAGCGAAGGCGGCCGCCGCCTCCCGCATCCCGAGCCGCACGGCCAGGTGGAGCGTCTCGGGGTCGCCCGCCGCGTCTCGCTGGAACGCCGCCAGCACGAGGGCGTCGACCACCACGAACGCGCGCCCGAGCGCTGCGCGCGCATGCGGCGTCAGCGCCACGGCGTCCTGGCGCTCGAGCGCAACCACGACGTCGTCGAGGATCGTGAGGTCGGCGGGAGAATCACGGGCCGGGATGTCCACGAGCAGCCATCCCGCGGTGCGGATCGCTCGGAATGACGGGATGGTGCGGTACGCCGTGAGAAGCGACCGCACCAGCGCGTGGAACACGCTCTGCCCGTCCGGGTGCGGCTGCGCGAGGGCCATGGCGATGAGACGGCGCAGCAGCTGGAAGTTGCGTTCACCCAGCGCGACGATGACGGCTCTCGCATCCGGGAAGTATCGGTAGACGGTGCCGACCGAGGTGTGCGCCTCCTCTGCGACGAGGGCGGGCGTGAGCTCGATCGATCCCACCCGGTCGACGACGGATGCGGCAGCGCGCAGCAGTCCCTCCACCCGCTCGTTCGAGCGCTCCTGCACGGGAAGCCGCCGCAGGCGGGTGACCGGCGTCGGCCGGCTCAGACTGTGGGGCATGCGGGGCTCCTCCCTTCGCCGCGGTGGTGCGCGATCACGACGATGGGCGGTCCCATCCGCTTCCGATGCTCGCGCTCCGACACCGCGGACGTCAATCCTGCGGCGCCGGAGGTGACGATCACTCAGCGATGCACCCCCGGCCCGCCGATGGGACCGTACTCTCGCGTCGGCCCGCTACCCGTCGGGCGCACCCGCATCCGCACTCAGAGAGGAACATCCCCCCATGACCTCCACGCCCCAGCCCACCGCTGAGACCGGCTCCACTTCGCACACCCCGGCCGTGCTGACGCACCTGGGCGGCATCCTGTTCTCGTTCATCCCCAGCCTCATCGTCTTCCTCGTCCAGCGCGGGACCGGCTCGAACCTCTACGAGCAGGCCAAAGAGGCGCTCAACCTGCAGATCACGGTCTTCCTCGGGATGGTCGCGGCCGGCATCCTGGCGTTCATCATCAACGTGCCCGTGGGCGGGCTCGTGTGGATCGTCGGCGTCATCTTCGCGGTCATCGGCGCACGCGCCGCCGCCAAGGGCGAGCTGTACCGCAACCGCAGCATCCTGCGCCTGATCAACTGAGACGCAGCAGCCTGCCGCTCAGCGCGACGATCATGCGACGGCGGCGACCACCTCATCGACCGGGCACGCGAACCGGGAGCGATAGGCGGTCGGCGTCGTCGCCAGCACGCGCGTGAAGTTCTGCCGCAGCACGGCCGCGGACCCGAACCCGCACTCGGCGGCGATGCGGTCGAGCCCGTAGTCGGTCTGCTCGAGCAGGCGCTGCGCGTGCAGCACCCGCTGGCGGGCCAGCCAGGATGCCGGCGTGGCACCCAGGTCGGCTTTGAAACGCCGCGCGAAGGTGCGAGGTGACATGTGCGCCTTCGCCGCGAGCTGCTCGACCGTCAGATCCTGGCGCAGATTCTGCACCATCCACTCCGTCACCGGGGCGAGCGAGAGCGACGCCGTCTGCGCGAGAGGTCGCGAGATGAACTGCGCCTGCCCGCCCTCGCGCTGCGGCGCCACGACCATGCGGCGCGCGATCGTGTTGGTCATCTCTGCGCCGAGCTCCTGTCGAAGCAGGTGCAGGCACGCGTCCAGTCCTGCCGCCGTCCCCGCGCTCGTGATGACCTTCCCGTCCTGCACGTAGAGCACGTCCGGGTCGATGTCGAGGCTCGGGAACAGCTCGGACATCCGGTCGGTGTACTTCCAGTGCGTCGTCGCGCGGCGTCCGTCGAGAACACCGGATGCGGCGAGCACGAACGACCCGCTGCACACGCTCAGCAGCCAGGCGTTGCGGCGCTCCGCCCGGCGCAGCACGTCTGCGAGCCGCGCGTCGATCGTGCCCCAGGTGTCGCGGGGCACGGGAGTGACGACTACCAGATCGGCCTCGTCCGCGAACGACAGATCATGCTCGACGTTGATCGAGAAGCCGAGGTTGGACATGATCGCGCCCGGTTCGATGGCGCAGACGCGGAAGTCGAACATCGGGATGCCGTCGTCGGTGCGATCGAGGCCGAACGCCTCGCATGCGAGTCCGAATTCGAACGGGGTGAACCCGTGCTGGACGACGACGGCGACGGTTCTCATGGGCCCTCCGTGGTTGGCAGGATTAATGCGCTCATGGGCAATTCTGCCAGTCGTGGCACGATCTCACAACACGTAGCTTTTCTGCCATGATCGCACTCATCGTCCTCGGCATCCTCTCGATCGTGGCCATCGTCGCCACCGTCATCGCCGTCGCGCGAGACGGTTACGGCCCGGTGCGCACCGACTGGAGCCGCCTCCCGGACCGCGACGAGCCCGTCGCCCCCTCATCCTCCGTGGCCCCCTCGACCAGCGAGGTACCTTCGACCCGCGTTCGAGGGACCCGAGTCGCGACCACGGCGCCCGAAACATCGCACGTCGCCTCCCTCGAACACGTCAGCACCGCCGCCCGCGCGTGATTCCGGGACCGACCGCCGGGAGGCGGGTCAGTCGCGCGCGGCGCGGGGGTGCGGGGTCATCGCGCGCACGGTGTCGAGCAGGATGCGGGCCGAGCGCCCCCAGGAGAACCGCGCCACGTGCTCCCGTCCGGCGGCGATGGTCGCGGCGCGCACATCGGGATCGTCCAGCTCGGCGACGGCCGCGGCGAACGTCCGCGGGTCGTGCGGATCGACGTACAGGGCGCCGTCTCCGGCCACCTCGCGGAAGATCTCGAGGTCGGTGACGACGGCGGGAACACCCAGCTCCAGCGCCTCGGCGATGGGCAGGCCGTAGCCCTCGTCGAGGCTGGTGGTCGCGAGCACCGCCCGGTCCGCGAGGAGGCGCGCGTAATCCTCGTCGCTCACGCCGTTGTGGAACACGATGTCGGCGCCGTCGGGCGTGATCGCCTCGAGCTCGGCGCGGCGCTCGGCAGAGATCCGGCTGAGCAGGTGCAGAGTGCGGCCGGGAAGCGATGCCATAGCGCGCACGAGGTTCGCCACGTTCTTGTACGGCATGAACGAGCCCATGTAGACGACATTGCGCACGGGCCCGCTCGCGTCGACCGCGGCACCGTCGAGACGGTCGGCGAGGCGCTGCGGCGCGTTCGGGATCACGACCACGGGGCGCGACGTGAGTCTCACGGCCGCGAACTGCCGCTTGCTCGTCTCACTGACCGTGGCGACCACATCCGCCGCGTTGAGCGTCAGGCGCTGCGGAAGGTAGCTGAAGTGGAACAGGCGCCACCCGAGCCGCACGGGGGCGGGCAGGTCCTTCGGCGGCGTGCGGTGGCGGTAGTAGATCGTGTCGTGCAGCGTGAGGATGACACGGAATCGACGTCCACCGGTACCGATGGTCTGCATCGGGGAGAAGACGACATCCGGCGCGAAGCGGTTGAGCAGCCGTGCGGTGAAGGGCTCACGCCACGAGGTCGGCGCATGGATCGCCAGCGTCTGCGCCGCGTCCGGGAGCAGCGGGATCTGGCGCGCGTCGTGCACGAGGAACGTGACCTCGACGCCCGCATCCGCCGCGGCAGCCGCCACCGCTGCCGCGAGCTCCGCGGAGTAGCGGCTGATGCCGTCGTGGAAGTCCGTGCGGATGTACCGCGCGTCGAAGAACAGCCGCAGCGGCTCGGCTGCCGTCACGGCGCGACCGGCTGGCCCCGGTAGAGCTTCTCGAAGGTGTCGAGGGTGCGCGCGATGTCGTGGATCTCGACCCCCTTCAGGGACGCCTCCTGCATCGCGCGATACTCCTCGGGGGATGCGGTGAGCACCCGCGTGAGCTTCTCGGCGAGATCGTCGGCGTTCTGCGGCCGGAACAGCCAGCCGTTCTCGCCGTCGTGCACGAGGTGCGGGAGGGCAAGCGCGTCGGCGGCCACGACGGGAAGACCCGACGCCATCGCCTCCATCGTCGCGATCGACTGCAGCTCGGCGATCGAGGGCATCGCGAACACCGTCGCGCGAGTGAGGATGCGGCGCAGCTCCTCCTCTTCCACACGACCGTGGAACGTCACACGATCGGCGAGACCCAGCTGCTGCACGAGCGCGTCCAGCGACTTGCGCTGGTCACCCCCGCCGACGACCTCGACGGTGGCGTTGAGCGCGGGGTCGAGCTTGGTCACGGCCTGCAGCAGGGTGTCGACGTGCTTCTCGGTGGTGAGGCGCCCGACGAACAGGATGCGGTTCTCGTCGCGCGGCGACAGATCGGCCGTGTACCCGGAGGCGTCGATGCCGCAACTGATCGGGATCACGCCGCGGATGTCGATCGTGGCCTCGAGGAAGTCGGCCGCACGGCGCGTGGGGGTCGTGACCGCGCGCGCCATGTGGAAGGTGCGCGACGCGTCGTCCCACGCGAGCTTGACGAAGACCTTGTCGAGCACGGGCGGCAGCGTCGTGAAGTCGAGGATGTTCTCGGCCATGACGTGGTTGGTGGCGACGACCGGGATGCCCCGCTTACGCGCCTCGCGCGCGAGACCGCGACCGATGACGATGTGCGACTGAATGTGCACGACGTCCGGCTTCACGCTGTCGAGCACCTGTCGCGCGTAGTGCTTCGAGCGCCACGGCCAGACGAAACGGAGCCAGTCGTGCGGCTTCCAGCGCACGGCGGGGAGGCGGTGCACCGTGACCGGCACGCCCTCGATGACCTCGGTCGCCGGCGGGTACGTGCGGTACTTCAGGCCGGGGGCGACGACGTGCACGTCGTGGCCACGGCTCGCGAGACCGGCGGCGAGCCGCTCGGCGAAACGCGCGGCCCCGTTCACGTCGGGTGCGAACGTGTCGCAGCCGATGACGATCGTGAGGGGGCGTTCGGTATCCGGCGCCGGTTCGGGGACATCGGGCGTCGAGGGGGTAGTCACGTGTGGTGGCTGCCTCTCTGGGGGGTCGTATGCGGGGTGCGCAGGCATCTCGAGTCTACCGGAGCCCTCCCGAGCGCCACCGAGGCACCCCGCCCTACGCTGGTTGTCATGATGCGATTGCAGGCCGACGCCGATGAGACCCAGTGGGTCGCCGTCACCGAATCGTTGGGGTTGCGCGGCCGTCGTCACCGCAAGAAGGCGCTGCGGATGCTGATGGCACAGGGCTCACTCGCCACCGGCGCCGAGCAGCGTACCGGCAGCGGTTTCGCGGCCTGGCTCGTGAGCCAGGCGACGCCGTTGCTCATGAGGCGTGCCGCTGGACGCGTCCTGGCGTGGATGTGGCGCGCCGACCCCGAACTCGTCGTCGTGCTCGCGCAGGTGCAGGAGGCGACCCCGCAGTTGCGGACCGCCCGCGCCATGATGCCGATGGAGTACGACGACACCGAGGACTTCCGCAATCCGCACCTCGGTACGGGTGAACGCCTGCTGATGGACCTGCCGTCAAACCCGAAGGCGCCGCCGTTCGCGACCTACACGTGGGACATCGGCACGCACCTCGTCACGCTGACGGCGGTCTTCGGCGACCGCGAGCGGGTGAAGACCGCGGTCCCGGCCGTGGATGCCCTCGCCCGCACGCTGCGAGCGGTCGACGACCTGCCGATCGGCGAGTCGCCCGACATCCTGCGCATCGATCCGGCCTGACCGCCCGGTCACGACGGACCGGGCGGCCGGACTCAGCTGGAGGGAACGCCCGGCGCGGGCGGCGCCGACGGCGGTACCGGGGCCGAGGGAACGTCCTCGGCGGTCACCGACTCGGCCGCCGCATCCGTCGTCGCCTCCGGCGCCACGGCGGGCTCCTCGACCAGCTCGGCGGCCGCCTGCTCGAACTGCGAGCGGTACAGACGCCAGTAGGCGCCCTCGGCGGCGATGAGCTGCTCGTGCGTGCCCTGTTCGACGATGTCGCCGTGCTCCATCACGAGGATGAGGTCGGCGTCGCGGATCGTCGAGAGCCGGTGCGCGATCACGAAGGAGGTGCGTCCCTCGCGCAGCGCCGCCATGGCGTGCTGCAGCAGGAGCTCGGTACGGGTGTCGACCGAGCTGGTGGCCTCGTCGAGGATCAGCACCTCGGGACGCGCCACGAACGCGCGGGCGATCGTGATGAGCTGCTTCTCTCCGGCGGAGACGTTCGCCGCATCCTCATCGAGCACCGTGTCGTACCCGTCGGGGAGCGTCTGGACGAACGGGTCGACGCGAGTCGCGACGGCGGCTTCGATCACCTCTTCGTCGGTGGCGTCGGCGCGGCCGTAGCGGATGTTCTCGCGAATGGACCCTGCGAACAGCCACGGGTCCTGCAGCACCATGCCGGTGCGTGAGCGCACGTCGTCGCGGGTGAGTTCGGCGATGTCCTGCCCGTCGAGGAGGATGCGGCCGCCGTCGAGCTCGTAGAAGCGCATGATCAGGTTGACCAGCGTGGTCTTGCCGGCACCGGTGGGTCCGACGATCGCCACCGTCTGTCCCGGCTCGACGCGGAACGACAGGTCGGTGATGAGGGGCTTGTCCGGCGAGTACGAGAACGCGACGTTCTGGAACTCGATGACTCCGCGGCCTCCCGCGGGTGCGGGTGCGTCGTCGGAGTCGGGCTCCTGCTCCTCGGCGTCGAGCAGATCGAACACGCGCTCCGCGGATGCGGTACCCGACTGGATGACGGCCGCCATCCCACCCAGCTCCGACAGCGGCTGCGTGAACTGCTGCGAGTACTGGATGAACGCCTGCACGTCGCCGAGACGCAGCTGCCCCGACGCCACCATCAACGCACCGAGCACCGCGATGCCCACGTAGGTGAGGTTCCCGACGAACATCATGCCCGGCATGATGATGCCCGACAGGAACTGCGCACGGAAGCTCGCGCGATACAGCTCCTCGTTCTCGGCCTGGAACTTCTCGCGCGCATCCGCCTCGCGGCCGTAGACCTTGACGAGAGCGTGGCCCGAGAAGGACTCCTCGACGCGGGCGTTGAGCCGCCCCACCTTGCGCCACTGGAGCGCGAAGGACTTCTGCGACTTCGGCCCGATGACGCCGAAGATGACCGCCATGAGCGGCAGCGAGACGAGCGCCACGAGGGCGAGCTGCCACGAGATGGAGAACATCATCACGAGCACGCCGACGACCGTCAGAACCGACGTCACCACAGTCGAGAGCGACTGCTGCATCGTCTGGGTGATGTTGTCGATGTCGTTCGTGACGCGGGAGATGAGCTCGCCGCGCTGTACGCGGTCGAAGTACGACAGCGGCAGGCGGTTGATCTTCGCCTCGACGGACTCACGGAGGCGCCACATCGTGCGCACCATGATCACGTTGATGACGTAGCCCTGGAACCAGGTGAGCACGGCGGAGGCGATGTAGATCGCCAGGGCGGCCATGGTGACCACACGCAGTCGCTCGAAGTCGATGCCCGCGCCGACCGCGAAGTTCGGCATGGCTCCGACGATGTTGGCGATGTCGCCCTGCCCCGCCGCCTGCAGGGCGGCGACCACGTCGGCCTGCGAGGTGCCCGCGGGGAACTGACCGCCCAGACCCGCGGACACGACGCCCTCGAAGATGACGTTGGTCGCCTCGCCGAGAACGCGCGGGGCGATGACGGCGAGCACGACGCCGGCGGCGCCGGCGAGGGAGACGAGCGTGAAGGCGAGGGCGTGGGGCTTCAGCAGCCCGATGAGCCGCAGGAAGGACTTTCCGAAGTTCGCGGCCTTGCCGGGTGCGACGGAGTCCCAGCTGCCCGAGTTCTGGCGAGCCTGCTCGGCGAGCTCCAGTTCGAGGCGCTCTTCTTCGGTCAGTGCATCGGGCGTGCTCATGCGTCCACCCCCAGCTGCGATTCGACGATCTCTCGATACGTGTCGTTGTCGGCGAGCAGTTCGTCGTGCGTGCCCACACCCACCATGCGGCCGCCGTCGAGCACGACGATGCGGTCGGCGCCGGTGACGGTCGAGATCCGCTGCGCGACGACGATCTTGGTCACTTCCGGTAGGCGTTCCCAGAGCGCCTGGCGGAGCCTGGCGTCGGTGCGCAGGTCGAGCGCGGAGAACGAGTCGTCGAAGACGAAGAGGTCGGGGCGGTGCACGATGGCCCGGGCGATCGCGAGGCGCTGACGCTGGCCGCCCGACACGTTGGTGCCGCCCTGCGCGATGGTCGCCTCGAGTCCGCCGGCCATCTCGGACACGAAGTCCCTCGCCTGGGCGATCTCGAGCGCCTCCCACAGCTCGTCGTCGCTCGCATCCTCACGGCCGAAGCGGAGGTTGGAGGCCACGGTTCCGCTGAACAGGAAGGGACGTTGCGGCACGAGGCCGATGCCCTTCCACAGCAGGTCGAGATCCGCCTCGCGCACGTCGACGCCCGCCACCCGCACGGCACCGCCGGTGACGTCGAACAGTCGCGGGATGAGCGAGACGAGCGTGGACTTGCCGGAGCCGGTCGAACCGACGATCGCGACCGTTTCGCCCCGCGCCGCGTGGAACGAGATGCCCTGCAGCACGGGGGCGTTCGCGCCGGGATAGCTGAACGACACGTCGTCGAGCTCGAGGGCCCCGGGCGCGGGGAAGACCGTCACGGGCTGCGCCGGTCGGGCGAGCCCTCCCTCGGCGTCGAGCACCTCGCCGATGCGCTCGGCCGACACCGCAGCGCGCGGGATCATGATCGTCATGAAGCTCGCCATGAGCACGCCCATGAGGATCTGCCCGACGTACTGCATGAAGGCGAAGAGCGTTCCGACCTCGACGCCCCCGGCGTCGATCTGACGGCCGCCGAACCAGATCACCCCGACGACCGTGACGTTCAGCACCAGCATCGCGAGCGGGAACAGGAGGACGAAGAGCGATCCGACCTTGCGTCCGATGACCATGATGTCGGTGTTCGCGAGGCGGAAGCGCTCGGCCTCGATCGACTCGCGCACGAACGCGCGCACGACGCGCACGCCGGTGAGCTGCTCGCGCATGACGCGGTTGACGGCGTCGAGCTTCTTCTGGAACTGCCGGAACAGCGGCACCATGCGGGCGATGATGAGCCCCGCCACGATCAGCAGCGCGGGCACCGCCACCGCGATCAGCCAGCTCAGCCCCACATCCTGCTGCACCGCCATCACGATGCCGCCGATGGCCAACAGGGGGGCGGTGACGAGCATCGTGGAGCCCATCATCGCGAGCATCTGCACCTGCTGGACGTCGTTGGTGTTGCGGGTGATCAGCGAGCCCGGGCCGAACTGCGACACCTCGCGCTCGGAGAAGCCGCTGACCTTCTGGAACACGTCACGACGGATGTCGCGACCGGCCGACATCGCGGCACGGGCGGCGAAGAAGGTGGCGATGACGGATGCGGTGATCTGCCCGAGCGAGATCACCAGCATGATCGTGCCGGTCGACCAGATGTAGCCGGTGTCGCCGCGGGCCACGCCGTTGTCGATGATGTCGGCGTTCAGACGCGGCAGGTAGAGCGACGCCATGGCGGAGGCGAACTGGAAGACCAGCAGAGCCAGCAGCCACCAACGATAGGGCGCGAGATATCGCAGTAGGAGTTTTATGAGCACGGTGCCTCCCCAGGCAGGGCGCGGTTCACACGCCGTGCACAGAGTAGGCCGGAGCTCCAACACCCCGCATCCACCGCGGGGAGGATTTCGCTCAGGGCGTGGGCTTCTCCGCCGCGGCGAGCGCCGCGCGCGCCGCCGCGAGTTCCTGCTCGAGCCGCGCGACGTCGGCGCGGGTGGCGGGCAGCTGCTCCTGATGGCCGCGGGTGACGCGCTCCATGACCCACGACGAGAAGGTCGCGACGATGAGTCCCACGAGCACGACGCCGCCCACCATGAGCGCCACCGCGATGACGCGGCCCGGCACGGTGACGGGGGTGAAGTCGCCGTAGCCCACGGTCGTCACGGTGCAGAACGCCCACCACACCGCATCCCCGAAACTCCGGATGTTGCTGCCCGCCGCGTGACGTTCGACGTTGAGCACGGCGAGGGCCGCGGTCCAGATCAGCAACAGCGCTGCCGCGATGCCGTACACGAGCATCCTGGCCCGCAGGGAGCTTGCCGCGGTGCGGGTGAACGAAGGAATGCGCGTGAGCGCCCCGAGCAGACGGATCGGCCGCAGGATCGGCAGGAGCGCTACGGCGAGATCGAACAGGTGTGTGCGGAACCACCGCCACTTCGGACGCGACATCGCCAGACGCACGAGGTAGTCGCCGATGAACATCACCCAGGTGATCGTGAGGATCGACGAGGTGATGATCGCGGCGACCCCCGACACGTCGGCGATGACGTGCACCGTCTGGGTCAGGATGAACACGAGCGCCGCGATCGTCAGCGGCCAGTACGTCATCCGCTCCCACCGCGCCGTGGCCGCGGTCTCACCGCGCGGGTTCACCCCCGCGCTGCGCTGCTGCCCATCCCCGTGCACACCTGCACTCTAGAGCGCACCCGCCCGCCTCACACGGCGACGTCGCCGACCAGGTTGACCCGGATGCCCATGGCGTCGAAGGCCGCGGCCTTCGCGATGAGCGCACGGTCGGCCGTCTCGGCGTCCGGCGCGTAGACGACCTGCGCGTGGTTCGCCTTGTGCCGGGCCATGAACTGGTCGCGGCCGATGCCGTGCAGCACGACGTGGGCGATCGGCCACTCCGGGTTCGTCGCCTCCTTGCGCCGGCGGGTCTCCTGCTCGGGCAGCTCCACCGCGCTCGCCCGGAAGATGTCGGCCTGCAGCACGCCCTCGGCGATGAACACGCGCGAGACGACGAGCTCGCCCGGCTTGCTCACGCCGTTGATCGTCGCGCCGCCCGCGGGGAAGAAGACGTGTCCCTGCCGCCAGCCCTCGGCCTTGTCCCAGCCGCCGAGGTGGGATGCGGGAACGGATCCCGAGATCTCGTAGACCCACACGAACTCGCCGTCGAACTCCTCGCCCCACCGCACATCGTGCAGCGTGTTGTCGGGCACGAGCCCCATCGCGCGCCACACGCGGTCGGTCACGAGCGCGTCGACCGCGACGCCCTCGTCGGCCTCGTTGAAGTGCGGCAACGCCCGCCCCGCGTGCAGTTCGCGGCGTCCGTCGCGAGAGAACACCGGCGGGCGCTCGCTCGTGTTGAGGATGCCCTCGGCGAGATCGGATGCGGGAACGAGATCCTTGAGGCCCTGCTGGTACTGGATGCCGACCGCATCCAGTCCGAAGTCGTCCGCGATGCGCAGGGCGGCGATGTACATCTTCAGCTGCCACTGAACCTGTTCGCGGGTGAGCTCGGTGGCCGGGTCCTCGCCGAAGCGGAACGTCATCCCCCGCTCGACCAGCCAGTCGAACGCGGCGTCGGCATCCGCATCCGTGACCGCGAGCATCTCGGCGTAGAGCGCGGACTGCGACAGACGCTCCTTGTAGATGCCGGTCGGGTTGAGCAGCTCGTCGTCGAAGATCGCGTTGTACATGCCCATGCAGCCCTCGTCGAAGACGCCGATGATGGCCTTCTCCTCGCGCAGTTGCCGCCCGATCGCCTCGCCGAGCTCCCGCTCCGGACTCTCGGGCAGCAGCGGAAGCGGCCGCACGTGGGAGTCGTCGTGGGTGATGCGGCCGGTGCGCGTCCACTCGAGCAGCCCCTGGCGGAACCAGTCGTCCGCGAAGTCGACCGACCAGATCGTGGCGTAGGGCGTCCCCATCTTCGTGAGGCCCGCATTCAGCCCCAGCAGCCCCACGAGGCCCGGCCACTCGCCGGCGAAGTTCGCGACCGTGAGGATCGGCCCGCGGTGGGTACGCAACCCGGCGAGCACGTGGTGCGAGTACTGCCACACCGCTTCGGCGACGATGAGCGGAGCCTCGGCGGGGATGCTCTTGAACACCTCCATGCCCATGCGCTGGCTCGAGATGAAGCCGTGGCCGGTCGCGGGGTCGACATCGTTCGCCCTGACCACGCTCCAGCCGAGGTCGCCGAGCACGCGGGTCACGGCGGCCTCCAGCTCGACCTGCGCGGGCCAGCCGGCGACGTTCGCCGACTCGCGGAGGTCGCCCGACGAGATCAGGTACGCGGTGCGCGCCGGCGCCACGAGAGCGGCGGGTGCGGTGGGGAGGGTGTAGGTCATGATCGATCTCCTTGCAGAGCGGTGAGGATGTCGGCGCGGTGCGGCATCGACGCCGCGGCCCCCGGACGGGTGACGGTGAGAGCGGCTGCGGCGGCCGCGGCCTCGAGTGAGGAGTGGAGCGTGGTGCCGGCGGCGAGCCAGGCGATCAGCACGCCGGCGAAGGTGTCGCCTGCGCCGGTGGTGTCGACGGCGGAGACAGGACGCGCGGCCACGGTGGCCGTGACCTCGCCGCCCTGCGCGACGAGCGCACCCGCGGCACCGAGGGTCACGACGACCGTCCCGGCGGCACGGCTGAGCATGCGCGCGGCGCCCGCCGCATCCGCATCGCCGCTCAACGCGGCGGCCTCGTGTTCGTTGACCAGCAGGATGTCGCTCAGCGAGACCAGCTCGTCGACGTGGGAATCGGGCACGGGCGCCGGTGTCAGCACGGTCGTCACGCCCTGTCCGCGCGCCCAGCGCATGGCCTCGGTCACCAGCGCGACCGGCCGCTCCAGCTGGACGACGAGATAGCCGGCGCCGGCGATCGTGGCACGGTCGGAGTCGGACAACCGGTCGTCCGCGTTCGCCCCCGCGACGACGACGATGGCGTTCTCGCCGTCGTCGGTGACCGTGATGGCCGCGATCCCCGTGGGCTCCGCGCTCGCCGTGAGTCCCGCTGCGTCGATCCCCTGCGCGAGAAGGAAGCCGCGCAGGCGTCCGCCGAACTCGTCCGCGCCGACCGCGCCGAGGAAGCGGACGCTCGCCCCGGCACGCGCGGCGGCGACGGCCTGGTTCAGCCCCTTGCCGCCCGGCCCCGTCGCGAACGAGGACCCGCTGACGGTCTCCCCCGGACGCACCGCGGATGCGACCCGGACGACGAGGTCCATGTTGGCGCTGCCGAGCACGGCGATCGACGAAGCCACGGCGGGCTCAGCGGTACGTCGCGATGACGCGCTCGATCTCGGCGAGCGCCGCCTCGTCGGGCTGCACGAGAGCCATGCGGCAGGTGCCGTCGGCGACGCCCATCGACCGGTAGGCCGCCTTCATCCGGGCCATGTCGCCGCCGATGACCGCGACGATGTCGTCGACGGCCGCCTGCGCATCCGCGATCTTCTCGGCGTCGCCCGTGTCCGCCGCGGCGGCGAGCGCCCGGAACGGCTTCGGCAGCACGGAGGAGACGCCGGAGACGACGCCCTGCGCGCCGACCTGACCGGCGGCCACGAGGTCCTTGTCGGCACCGGTGTAGAGGATGAAGTCGTCCGGAACGGCCGCGCGGTACGCGGCGAGCTCGTCGAGGCTGAGCTCGCTGACCTTGGCCCCCACCACGGCAGGAAGCTCGGCGAGGCGCGCCAGCAGCTCGGGGCTCACGGTGATGCCGCTGCGTCGCGGATAGATGTAGACGTAGAGGGCACCGTCGCCGACCGCCTCCGCGACCTGCACGAAGTAGTCGTAGACCGCCGACTCGGCAGCGGGCAGGTAGTAGGGCGTGAGCGCCGCGAACTCGGTGACGCCCGCATCCTTCGCGATCTTCACGCGCCCCACGGCCTCGTAGGCGCTCGGCTGGCCGACGTGGGCGATGACACGCATGCGACCCCCGAGCTCCGCGACCGCGGCGCGGATGAGCTGCGCGAACTCGCCGTCGTCGACCGCGGGGAACTCACCCGTGGTACCCAGCACGAAGGCGCCTTCATTGCCGGACTCGCCGACGTACCGGAAGATCGAGCGGCTGCCGTCGAGATCCAGCGAGCCGTCGGCGTGGAAGCTGGTGGGGATGGCGGTCACGATGTCGCGACGGGTCATATCGATGCCTTTCGAGAGGATGCGGAGCGAGCCGCTCACGCGTAGGAGGTGTTGGCGGTGGGGGTCAGGACCAGCTCGTTCACGCAGACGCGCGCGGGCTGGCGGGCGATCCAGGCGACGGTCTCGCCCACGTCATCGGGCGCGAGCATGAGGGCGCGCGCCTCGGCGGAGGGCGGATTCGGCCGGGTGTCGAGGATGTCGGTGGCCACCTCGCCGGGACACAGATGCGTGGCACGGATGCCGTGCAGCCGCTCCTGCGCATTGAGCGTCTCCGCCATCACGCCGAGCGAGGTCTTGCTCATGGCGTAGGCGGCGCCCGCGCCGGGCGAGTGGCGCCACGCGGCCCAGGAGGAGACGAGCACGACGAGTCCCGCGCCGGCCGACCGCATCCCGGGCAGCACCGCGTGGACCGTGCGCACCGCGCCCTGGAGGTTCACGTCCATGACGTGCGCGATGTCGGTCGCCGACACCCGGTCCCAGAACCGACCGGCGACGTTCGTGCCCGCGCAGTAGACGAGGGCGTCGATGTGGCCGTGGGTCTCGGCCAGACGAGTGGCCGCCTCCTGGACGGCGTCGTCGTCGGTGACGTCGAGCACGAGGGCGGATGCGGCACCGCCGCGCTGATGGACCGCGTCGAGGGTCGCGTCCAGTTCCGCCGCCCGGCGGCCCGACACCACGACGTGGAAACCGTCGCGGGCGAGTGCCTGGGCCGCGGCGCGGCCGATGCCGGTCCCGCCGCCGACGACCCAGGCGGTGCGTGTTGCCTGGCCCATCTCAGCCCTTGGTCGCGCCGGCGGTCAGACCGCTGACGACGTAGCGCTGCGCGAACAGCGCGACGATCATGACCGGTACCGTGATGACCACCGCGGCGGCCATCAGCCCGCCCCAGTCGACCGACGCGTAGCTCGTGAAGTTCACGATCGCGACGGGCAGCGTGCGGGTGGACTGACTGGACAGCACCAGAGCGAACAGGAAGTTGTTCCAGCTGAAGATGAACGACAGGATCGACGCCGTCGCGATGCCGGGCAGCGACAGAGGGAGCACGACACGGACGAAGGCGCCGATCTTGCTCGAGCCGTCGATCTGCGCGGCCTCCTCCAGCTCGGTCGGGATGCCGTCGAAGAAGCTCGACATGATGGCCACCACGAGCGGCATCGTCACGAACAGGTGCGTGAGGATCAGCACCGTGTAGCTGCCGACGAGCTGCACCTGCGAGAAGAGGAAGTACCACGGGATCAGCAGGCTGACACCGGGGATCACGCGCGCCATCAGCAGGAAGCCGGTCGTGCTGCGCACCTTGTACCGGGCGATGCCGTAGGCCGCCGGTACCCCGATCACGAGCGCGAGCAGGGTGGCCCCGACGCCGACGAGCAGGCTGTTGCCGATGACCGGCAGGAAGTTCTGCACCGTGAAGACGGTCTCGTAGTTCTTGAGCGTCGGCTCGAACGCGAACATCTTGTCGGGGTTCACGACGTCGAGGTTGCGCTTGAAGCTGGCCAGCAGCATCCACACGAGCGGCACGAGGAAGGCGAGCACGACGAGGACGATGCCGACGACGCGCGCGGTCTGCCCGGCGATGTCGATCGGGCGACGCGGGCGACGCTTGGGGGCGGCAGCGCGACGGCCGCGACGGCCGACGGGCTGGACGAGGGCGCGGGTCTCACTCATACCCGGGTTCCTTTCTTGCGAAGGATCGCGAGGGCCAGCAGCACCACCACGATCAGCAGGAAGAAGAGGATCAGCAGCGCCGATGCCTTGCCGTACTGCGAGAACTGGAACGCCTGGCCGTACGCGAGGATGTTGAGCGTCTCGGCCTCATGGCTCGAGCCGCCTCCGATGCCCTTCGTGGCGTAGATGATGTCGAAGGTCTTCATCGCATCGATGGAGCGGAGGATGGCGGCCGCGCCGATCACGGGGGCGAGCAGCGGCAGGGTGATGTGACGGAAGCGCTGCCAGGCGTTGGCGCCATCCACCCGCGCCGCCTCGTCGGGCTCCTCCGGGAGGGTCGACAGGCCGGCGAGGAGGATCAGGATGACCATCGGCGTCCACTGCCAGACATCGATGAAGACGAGGGTGTTCAACGCGGTCGAAGGATCGCTCAGCCAGCCTTGGCGCGGAAGGCCGAGGAACTGCATGACGCTGTTGGCGAAGCCGATCGACGGCTCGAAGATCAGCAGCCACATCATGCCGACGGCGACGGGCGTGGCCACGAGCGGAAGCAGGATGAACACGCGCACCAGGCCCTGACCGCGGAACGTCTTGCGCAGCAGGAGCGCGATCGCGAGGCCCAGGATGAGCTCGATGCCCAGCGCCAGGATCGTGAAGTAGGCGGTGCGACCGACGGCCGGCCAGAAGCGGTCGGTGTCGCTGAGCCAGGTGACGTAGTTGTCGAGGCCGACGAACGAGAAGGGCCGGGTGACGGCGCCCGCCGAGTCGGTGAGGGAGAGGAAGACCGTGTAGCCGATCGGGAAGGCGATCAGCAGCGCGATGAACAGCACCGACGGGACGATCAGGATCCACTTCAGACGAGCGTCGATCCAGTTGAGTGCGCGGTTGCCGAACGTCGACCTGCGCGCGGTGAGCGAGGACACGGAGCCTCCTTGGTCCGGGGTGGCCCCGGGTGGCGCTCGCCGCCCGGGGCCTGAGATCACTTCTCGGAGTCGAGCAGTTCCTGGAACTGCGTGTTCGCGGTCTTGGCGGCGTCTGCGACGTCGCCCCCCTCGATCGCGGTGATGGCGGGACCGCCGACGATCTCGCGGGCCGCGGCGACCTGCTCCAGCTGCGGACGGTCGTGGCCGACGCCGTGGTCGCCCACGTTCTGGATGATCTCGACGAGACCGGCGGGGAAGGATGCGGTGGCCTCCGCGTCGTTCCATGCGGACTCACGCGCGCCGGGAACCGTCTCGTTGGCCAGCAGCCACTTGGTGTTCTCCTCGTTGGTCACCCACTTGATGAACTCCCATGCGGCCTCCTTCTTCTTGGAGAAGGCGTTGATGCCGATGGTCTGCGGGACGATGTTGTAGAACTTCGAGCCGGCCGGTCCCTCGGGGAACTGCGCGAAGCCGACCGTGTCGACGACGGCGCTGTTGTCGGCGTCCAGGAAGGTGTACGCCTGGCTGTCAGCGTCGATGTAGAACGCCGCCTTGCCCTGCGCGAAGAGGGCGGATGCCTCGACCCAGCCCATGTTGGTGGCTCCGGGAGGGCCAGACTCGCGCAGCAGGTCGCCGTAGAACTCGTAGGCCTTCTTCGCCTCCGGAGTGTCGACGCTGGCGTTGCCGTCCTCGTCCTGGAAGTCGCCGCCGAAGCTGTAGAGGAACGACGACAGCTGGGTGACCAGCGGCACGCGGGAGCCGCGCATGGCGATTCCGTACATCCCGTTGTCCGGGTCGTTGAGCGCGGCGGCTGCCGACTTCAGCTCGTCGAGCGTCTTGGGCACGGGGATGCCCGCGGCCTCGAGCAGGTCGGTGCGGTAGTAGACGATCTGACGCTCGGTCATGACAGGAACGCCGTAGACGACTCCGTCGAGCTCCACCGCGTCACGGGCAGCGGACTGGAAGTCCTCCCAGTTCCAGTCGGCGTCGCTCTCGACCTGCTCGGTCATGTCGGTGAGCCAGCCGTTGCGCGAGAACTCGCGCATGACGTCCTGCACCTGGAAAGCCATGACGTCGAAGTCGGCGGACTGCGCGTTGAGCTTGACCTTGTAGTTGTCGTTGAGCTGCTCGTTGCCGTAGGCCTCGATGTTGACCTTGACGCCGGTCTCCTGCTCGTACTGGGTGCCGAGGGTCTTCAGGCCTTCGACCCAGGGGCTGTTGGCGGCGACGACCGTGATCTCGGAGACGTCGGCGGAGTCGCCCGCGTCGCCTGTGCCGCCCGCGCAGGCGGTGAGGCCCAGGGCCGCGACGGCGCCGGCGGCGAGACCGATGACCAGCCGACGGGGTCTGCGTGTCGTGAACATCGTTGTTCCTTTCAGGAGGTGGGTGGTGCGTGGGATTCGGGTCAGACAGCGAGGGCGGCCGGAACGCGGCCCGCGAAGACGTCGACGATGGCCTGCGCGGTGGCGAGGCCGATGCGCTCGTACGCCTCCGCACTGTCGGCGGCCGCGTGGGGGGCGACGACGACATTGGGGAAGGAGAAGAGGGGGTTGTCCGCGGCGACGGGCTCCACCTCGAACACGTCCAGTCCTACCCCGCCGATGCGTCCGGACGCGAGTCCGCGCACCAGCGCCGCCTCGTCGACCAGGCCGCCGCGGCTCGTGTTGATGAGAAGGGTGCCGGGACGCATCGCGGCGATCAGCTCGTCGTCGACCGTGTGGTGGGTGTCGGGCGTGTGCGGGGCGTGCACCGAGACGATGTCGACGTCGCGCACGACATCCGTGACGCGGTCGACGATGCGCACGCCCAGTCGCTCGGCCGCCTGGCGGTCGGCGAACGGGTCGAAGGCCACGAGGTCGACGTCGAAGCCGGTGAGGCGGCGGGCGACGGTCTGCGCGATGGCACCGAAGCCGATGAGGCCGATGCTCTTTCCCGCGAGCTCTCGGCCGACGTAGCGATCCCACCGACCGTCCTTCGTCGCGGCGTCAAGCTCGGGGATGCGGCGCAGCAGCGCGAGCATGAAACCGATCGCCAGTTCGGCGACCGCCGCGGCGTTGCCGCCGGGGACGTTCACGACGCGGATGTCGCGGGCGCGGGCTGCGTCGAGGTCGATGTTGTCGAGTCCCACGCCGAGGCGCGAAATGATCTGCAGCCGGCCGGCGCGATCGAGGGCATCGGCGTCGTAGACCTCGACGCCGGCGACGGCGGCATCCGCATCCGCGATGCGTGCGTGCAGTTCTTCGGCGGTCCACGGCACGGTGGACTCGTTCTCGACGAGCGTGAAGCCGTGCTCGAGAAGCAGTGCACGGCCGGAGGCGCAGAGGGCCGGGTAGCGGACCGGCCCGACGATGACGGTGCGACCTGCACCCACCGGTGCGGTCGAATCGTGTCCTGCCATCTGGGAGCCCCTCCTCGAAACGGGTCTGGGCTGCTCCAGGCGGAGCGACCGGTCACCGTTGAACGATCTGTTTTCTGTTAACAGTCAACATAGGACAGTGTGAGGGCCGTGTCAAATACCCGCCAGGCGGGTATCGACGGCGGAGGCGTCAGTGAGCGGCGTCGGGCAGGCTGCGCAGGGCGTCGCGCACGTGACCCTTGGCGAGGGTGAGGTGAAGGTGCAGCCGCTTGACGGCGGCGTCGGCATCACCGGTGCGGATCACATCGAGAAAGCCCTGATGATCGGCGGTTGCCGAGGCGATGTCGCTCGTGTCGCTGAGCTCGAACAGGATGGCGAAGATGCGCTGGTACGGGCGCCACGCCTCCATCAGCCGACGGTTGCGCGCGTTGACGTAGAAGCTCGTGTGGAACTGCATGTCCGCATCCGCGAAGCGCTCGCCGTCGTCGCTCTCGGCGGCCGCCGCCATGTCGTCGACGATCGCCTGCACACGGTCCCAGTCCTTGGAGCTGGCGTTGGCGATGGCGAGCCGGATGGCGAGGGACTCCAGCACCTCGCGCAGCATGTACAGCTCCTCGATGTCGGTCATGCCGACGGCGCGGGTGTAGATCCGTTTGCGGCGGTCCTCGACCAGGCCCTCCGCCTCCAGGTGGCGCAAGGCATCGCGCACCGGACCACGGCTGACGTCGAAACGCGTGGCGAGGGCGTCCTCGGCGAGGTGCGTGTCGGCGGGGATGATCCCCTTGATGATCTCGACGCGAAGACGATGGGCTATCTGGTCACCCATCGCAAGGGGGCGGAGATCGGACACGAGCACCTCACTGTCGTCGGTTAACAGTCAGCGTTGCATCGTGCTCGTCCGCGGGTCAAATCGCCGCGCGGTGGACTCAGTCCCCGGGCGGCAGCTCGCGCCGGGGTCTCCACACCACGATCTCGGTGGAGCGACGCACACGCGTGCCCGAGCGCAGCGGGACCACGGAGCCTGAGGGGCCGGCGGCGAACACGCGCGCTCCGGGCCGCCGCTCGAGCTCGGCGCGCATCGCGTTCTCGAGGTCGCGTACCCGGCCGTGAAGCTCCCGCACGCGGTTCTCGAGCTCGATGATGCGGGCGATGGCGGGAAGGCTCATGCCGTCCGCCGACAGGCGCGAGACCTCGCGCAGTTGTTCGATGTGGCGCACCGAGTACCGGCGCGATCCGCCCTTCGTGCGTCCGGGTACGACCAGTCCCAGCCGGTCGTACTGCCGCAGGGTCTGCGGGTGCATACCGGCGAGTTCCGCGGCCGTCGCGATCGCGAACACCGGCGCCTCGTCGTCGATCTCGTTCTCGTCCATCCCGCTCACCTCCTTGCCCCGATCGTCTCGTCGTCCGCGGGTGCCGCATCCGGATTCGGATGCGGCACCCGCGGATCATTCGTCAGTTGCGCGCCTTGGCCATCAGCTCGGCGCGCGGGTTCTCCTTGGGCTCCAGCTCCTGGAAGCGTTCGAGCGCCTCCTTGGCCGCATCGTCGAGGTGGGCGGGAACCGCCACCTGCACCTCGGCGAGCAGATCGCCCGTGCCCTTCTGGGTATGCACACCGCGTCCCTTGACCCGCAGGACCCGGCCCGACGGCGTGCCCGGAGCCACCCGCAGGCGCACCGGGTCGCCACCCAGGGTGGGGACCTCGATCGTCGCGCCGAGCACGGCCTCGGTGAAGGTGATCGGCACGGTCAGGCGCAGGTTGAGCCCGTCGCGCGTGAAGACCGGATGCGGCCGCACCGAGACCTGCACGACGATGTCGCCGGCCTCGCCGCCGTCGGGTGAGGGACGTCCGCGGCCGCGGAGTCGGATCTTCTGCCCGTCGGCGACACCGGCGGGGATCTTCACCTTGAACGGCTTGCCGTCCTCGCCCTGGAGCGTGATGGTCTCGCCGCCCACGGCCGTGGCGAAGTCGAGCGTCGTCCGCGCGGTGACGTCGGCACCCTTGGTGGGGCCGCCGAAGCCGCGGTAGCCGCCCGACGTCTGACCGAAGCGGCCGGATCCGAACGTGCCCCCGCCGCCGCGGTCGAACATCGTGAAGAAGTCCTCGAAGCCGCCCGAGTCGAACTGGCTGCCGCCACGGCCCTGGCCGAAGCGCGAGAACACGTCCTCGAAGCCGCCCGCGCCCGCGCCGCCCGCGGTGAAGCGGGCGCCGGAGCCCATGGCGCGCATCTGGTCGTACTCCTCACGCTGCTCCTTGTCGCTGAGCACCGAGTACGCCTCGCTGATCTCCTTGAAGCGCGCCTCGGCCGCCGCATCCCCGGGGTTCGAATCCGGATGGTACTGGCGGGCGAGCTTGCGGTACGTCTTCTTCAGATCGGCGTCGGAGACGTCCTTCGCGACGCCGAGCACCGCGTAGAAGTCCTTGTCGAACCAGTCTTGACTGGCCACGTTCTCCTCCTAGTCCGCCGGCACGGCGACCACGACCTTCGCGGGGCGCAGCTCGACGGAGCCGAGTCGGTAACCGACCTCGACCACCTCGAGGATCGTCGCCTCGGTCTGGCCGGGTGTCGGCTGTTGGAAGATCGCCTCGTGCTGCTGGGGGTCGAACGCATCGCCGGCCGCACCGTAGGTGACCAGGCCCATGCGCTCGGCAACGCCGCGCAGCTTCTCGGCGATCGCCGCGAACGGGGTGCCATCGGCGAGGTCGCCGTGCTTGGCGGCACGGTCGAGGTCGTCGAGCACGGGCAGCAGGTTCTTGGCGACCGAGCCCTTCGCGCGCTCGATCTCCACCTCCCGCTGCTCCTCGGTGCGACGCCGGTAGTTGGCGTACTCGGCCTGCAGGCGCTTGAGGTCTCCCAGCAGGTCGGGGTCCTCCGCAGCCGCATCCGCGTTCTGCTCGGCACCCAGGATGTCGTCGACCGTCAGCTCCGGCTCCTGCGAAGCGGGGTCGGAGGCGTGCGCCTCCGACCCCTCCTCGCCGGGCCGAACCTCGTCGCCGTCGTCCGGCTGTTCGAAGTTCTTGTCCGTCATGGTCGTATCTCTTACTTCTTCTCGTCCTCGTCGTCGACGACCTCGGCGTCGATGACGTCCTCCTCGGGGTTCGGCGTGGTGCCGCTGCCCGGGTCGGTGGCGGACGGGTCGGCGGGCTGACCCTCGGCCTGAGCGGCCTGGTACAGGGCCTCGCCCAGCTGGCTCTGGCTCTGGTTGAGCTTGTCGAACGCGGTCTTGACCGCGTCGTCGTCCTCACCGGCGAGCGCTGCCTTCAGCGCGTCGACGTCGGCCTGCACGGAGTCCTTGACCTCGGCGGGCAGCTTGTCGGCGTTCTCGGAGATCAGCTTGTCGACGGAGTACGAGAGGGTCTCGGCCTGGTTGCGGGTCTCAGCCGACTCGCGCCGCTTCTTGTCCTCCGCGGCGTGCTCCTCGGCCTCGCGCACCATGCGCTCGATGTCCTCCTTGGGAAGCGACGAGCCGCCCGTGATGGTCATCGACTGCTCCTTGCCGGTGCCCTTGTCCTTCGCCGAGACGTGGACGATGCCGTTCGCGTCGATGTCGAAGGTGACCTCGACCTGCGGGATGCCGCGGGGGGCCGGGGCGATGCCGGTCAGCTCGAACGTGCCGAGCGGCTTGTTGTCGCGGGTGAACTCGCGCTCGCCCTGGAAGACCTGGATGGCGACCGACGGCTGGTTGTCGTCGGCGGTCGTGAAGGTCTCGCTGCGCTTGGTCGGGATGGCCGTGTTGCGCTCGATGAGCTTGGTCATGATGCCGCCCTTGGTCTCGATACCGAGGCTCAGGGGGGTGACATCGATGAGCAGCACGTCCTTGCGCTCACCCTTCAGCACACCGGCCTGCAGGGCGGCACCGACGGCGACGACCTCGTCCGGGTTGACGCCCTTGTTGGGCTCCTTGCCGCCGGTGAGCTTCTTGACGAGCTCGGTCACCTGCGGCATGCGGGTCGAACCACCGACCAGCACGACGTGGTCGATGTCGTCGACCTTGATGCCGGCCTCGCGGATGACGTCGTCGAAGGGCTTCTTCGTGCGGTCGAGGAGGTCCTTGGTGAGGTCCTCGAACTTGGCACGCGAGAGGGTCTCGCTCAGCGACACGGGGCCCGAGTCGGTCAGCGACAGGTAGGGGAGGTTGATCGAGGTCGAGGTCGAGCTCGACAGCTCCTTCTTCGCCTGCTCCGCGGCCTCCTTGAGGCGCTGCAGCGCGATCTTGTCGCCGGAGACGTCGACGCCGGTCGTGTCCTTGAACTGCTTGATGAGGTAGTCGACGACGCGCTGGTCCCAGTCGTCGCCACCGAGGCGGTTGTCACCGGCGGTGGAGCGCACCTGGATGGTGGAGAAGTCGTCGTCCTTGCCCACCTCGAGCAGCGAGACGTCGAAGGTTCCGCCACCGAGGTCGAAGACGAGGATGAGCTCGTCCTCCTTGCCGCGGTCGAGGCCGTAGGCCAGAGCCGCAGCGGTGGGCTCGTTGATGATGCGCAGGACGTTCAGGCCCGCGATCTCGCCGGCCTCCTTGGTGGCCTGGCGCTCGGCGTCGTTGAAGTACGCCGGAACGGTGATGACCGCATCCGTCACGCTGTCACCGAGGTACTGCTCGGCGTCGCGCTTGAGCTTCTGGAGGATGCGGGCCGAGATCTCCTGCGGCGTGTACTGCTTGCCGTCGATCGCCTGCGTCTTCCAGTCTGTGCCCATGTGGCGCTTGACCGAGGTGAGCGTGCGGTCGACGTTGGTGACGGCCTGACGCTTGGCGGTCTCACCCACCAGAACCTCGCCGTCCTTGGTGAAGGCGACGACGGACGGGGTGGTGCGGAAGCCCTCCGCGTTCGCGATGACCTTCGGCTCGCCGCCCTCGAGGACGCTGACGACGGAGTTCGTCGTACCGAGGTCGATACCTACTGCACGGGGCATGTGTTTCCCTCTCCCTTTGCAAGGGCCTCCGCGGATGCGACGGCCCGATGTGTGTGAAATCTGCTCGCGGGCTCAGGTTGAGCCGCGATGACTCAAGGATAGACACATCGATCCTGAGCGTCAAGTGAACTTGATATGAATGCGCTCAACTTTGTTCGTCGGGGATGCGGGTGGCAGCGGCTACGCTGAGCGCACCGCGACGACGCGGGCCGGCGCGTCCGCGGCACCGGCTGTTCACCGAGAGGTCCTACCGTGCCCGACATGTCCGACTCGCCTGTCCCGGCCCCCGCGGAAGCTGCGGCGGCATCCGTCGCCGGCACCCCCGCCCCCGAACGCACCCGCCGCGGGCCGGTGATCGCGTGGGGCCTGTGGGACTGGGGATCGGCGGCGTTCAACGCGGTCGCCACAACCTTCGTGTTCACGGTGTACCTGACCAGCAGCTCGTTCGGGAGCACGGCCGAGACCTCGGCGGCCATGTCGTTCGCCCTCGCCGCGGCCGGCATCGTCGTGCTGCTCACGGCCCCGGTCACCGGTCAGCGCTCGGACGTGTCGGCGCACCGCAAGCGCTGGCTCGCCATCAACACGGCCGTGGTCGTGCTGATGCTCGCTCTCATGTCGCTCGTCGCCCCCGACCCGGCGTTTCTCTGGCTCGGCCTCGCGCTGCTCGCGATCGGCACGGTGTTCTTCGAGCTCGCATCCGTCAACTACAACGCGATGCTCGCGCAGGTGTCGACGCCGAAGACCGTCGGCAAGGTGTCGGGCTTCGGCTGGGGTATGGGCTACCTCGGCGGCATCGTGCTGCTGCTCATCGTCTACTTCGGCTTCATCAGCCCCGACGTCGGGCTATTCGGCGTGACGAGCGAGAACGGCTGGGCCGTGCGCGTGTCGATGATCGTCGCCGCGGTGTGGTTCGGGCTGTCCGCGATCCCGGTGTTGATCGCCGTGCCCGAGAACAGGGTCCTGCGTCCGATCGAGACAGAGCGGGTGGGCGTGTTCGCGTCGTACGGGCTGCTCTTCCGCAACATCGCGAAGCTGTGGCGGGAGAGCCGCCACACGGTGTACTTCCTGTTCTCCAGCGCGGTGTTCCGCGACGGCCTGACGGGCGTCTTCACCTACGGCGGCGTGCTGGCGGCGGGCACCTTCGGCTTCAGCCCCGGCGAGGTCATCATCTTCGCCATCGCGGCGAACGTCGTCGCCGGCCTCGCGACGATCGCCTCCGGCCCCCTCGACGACCGCTTCGGCCCGAAGCCGCTGATCCTGGTCGCGCTCATCGGACTCATCGTCAGCGGCTCGTGCATCTTCATCTTCCACGCCGGCGGCGCGGGCATGTTCTGGGTGTTCGGCCTGATCCTGTGCCTGTTCGTCGGGCCGGCGCAGTCCGCATCCCGCACCTTCCTCGCCCGGCTCATCCCGCCCGGGCGCGAGGGTGAGGTCTTCGGCCTCTACGCCACGACCGGCCGCGCCGCGGTGTTCCTGGCACCCAGCGCGTTCGGACTGTTCGTGGTCATCGGCGGCGAGCAGTACTGGGGGATCCTCGGCATCGTGCTGGTGCTGGCCATCGGCCTCGCGATGCTCATCCCGGTGCGCGCCGCATCCCGCCGCCTCACCGCTTCTTCCTCGTCACCCGCCCCCTAGACCGCGAGACTGCATCTTTCGCACGAGATCACGGGTAAATCCAGTGATCTCGTCATGGAAATGGGCCCACGCGCCCCGAGGCTCCGCGTCCGCGTCGCGGGCGTGGAGAGGGCGTGGGGACAGTCTCGCGGTAGGGGGCTGCGGGTCAGCGCGTGGCGCGGGCCAGGTTGGCGCGCAACTCCTCGGCGTTCTGGCGCACGACGTAGGCGGGCTGGTCCCGCTCGACGCGCCAGCTCTCGGCCAGCGGACCGGTCGAGACCGTGTCGTAGCCGAACTCGTCGTAGAGGGCGGTGATGAAGGCGAGACCCTCGTCCGTGTCGGCCGCCGTCGCCAGCGCTCGGCGGTTCTCAGTTCCGGCGGGGGTGCCGTCGGTGTTGATCTGGGCGGCCATGATGTGGTTGAAGCCCTTCACCACGGTGGATGCGGGCAGCCGCTCCTGCAGCATCTCGCTGGTCGTGGTCCGCTTGTCCTCGAGCGCCTGGATGCGGCCGTCCCGCTCCCAGTAGTAGTTGTTCGTGTCGACGACGATCTTGCCCGCGAGCTCCGCGACCGGCAGCTGGTCGATGGCCTTCAGCGGCACGGTGACGACGGCCCACTCGCCGAAGGCGGCCGCATCCGCTGCCGTGGCGGCATGCGCCTTCGGGCCGAGCTCCGCCACGAGGCCTGCCAGCGTCTCGGGCCCGCGGGAGTTGGCGATCGCCACCTCGTATCCGCGGTCGACGAGGCCCTTCGCGAGGGCCGATCCGATGTGTCCTGCTCCGATGATTCCGACGCGTGTCATGAAGAAGGAGAACGCGGACGGATGCGGCGCATTCCCGCTCAGTCGGCGATCCGCCGCATCGGCACGTGGGGGATGCCGTCCTCGTGGAAACGTTCGCCGTCGACGGTGAACCCGAAGCGCGCGTACCAGGGCGCGAGGTGCTCCTGCGCGTCGAGGACGATCGCCGCACCGGGCCAGCGCTCCCCCGCGCGCAGCACGGCACGCGTCATCAGCTCGGCAGCCACGCCCCGCCCACGGGCGGCCTCGGCCGTCGCCACGCGCCCGATGCGTGCGTGACCCGTGTGTTCGTCGTGCAGCAGGCGGAGGGTCGCAACGACCTCACCCTGCTGCTCGGCCCAGAACAGCTCCGCATCCGGCTCGAGGTCGCGCCCGTCGAGCTCGGGGTACGCCGCGGCCTGCTCGACCACGAACACCGTGACGCGCAGCCACATCAATCGATACAGGGTCTCGGCGGGGACGTCCGAGAGACGGGCGGCGCGGTAGGAGAGCTCTGTCACTCCTTCACGTTAGTGCGGGGGCGCCGCATCCAGGCCGGCATACGCAGCCCGCCCTCGTTCTCCTGCTCGACCTCGAGACCGTAGTGGTCGCCGATCTGCTCGAGCAGCTGTGCGCGTTGCGCCCGGTCGTACACCCGCCTCTCGCGCTGGAAAGCGACGATCGTCGCCCAGCACATGAGAAGCATCACGACGCTGAAGGGCAGCGCGATGAGGATGGCGGCGGACTGGAGTGCCGTGAGGCCGCCGGCGATCAGCAGTGCGATGGCGAGCACGGCGGTGGCGAGGGTGAAGAACACGCGCACCCAGCGCTTCGGCTCGGGGTTGCCGCCGGTCGCGAGCATCGCCATGACGAGCGCCCCCGAGTCCGCGGAGGTGACGAAGAAGATGGCGATCAGCACGATCGCACCGATCGTCAGCACGGGAGTGCCGGGCAGGAACTCGAACAGGCGGAACAGGGCGCCCTGCAGATCGACCTCACCGTCGGAGAGCATCGAGCCCGGGTTGTGCAGCTCCTGGTACAGCCCCGACCCGCCGAGCACGGCGAACCACAGGATGCCGACGAGGGTGGGCACCAGCAGCACGCCCATCACGAACTGACGCACCGTGCGGCCGCGGCTGACGCGCGCGATGAAGACGCCCACGAACGGAGCCCACGCGATCCACCAGCCCCAATAGAACGAGGTCCACGCCGCCTGCCACTCCTCGCCCGCGGTGCCCTGGAAGGCACTGACCGTGAAGCTGAGGCCGACGTAGTTCTGCAGGTAGGCGCCGATCGACTGCACCCACTCGCGCAGGAGGTACTCGGTCTGCCCGAACACCAGGACGAACACGAGCAGGACCCCTGCGAGGATCAGGTTGGCGCTCGAGAGCCACTTCATGCCCTTGGTCACGCCGGACAGCACCGAGAAGAGCACGAACACGGTGATGACGGCGATGATCAGCACGTTCATGAGCGTGTCGGGCTCGGGCAGGCCGGTCGCCTGCAGCCCGGAGCCGATCTGCAGCACGCCGAGGCCGAGCGAGGTCGCGACGCCGAAGATCGTGCCGCACAGCGCGATCGCGTCGATGGCGTTGCCCCACCCGCCGCGCACGCGGCGCCCGAGCAGGGGCTCCAGCGCCCAGCGGATGGAGATGGGGCGCCCGCGGCGGTGGATCGCGTATGCGAGGGCGAGCCCGACGACGACGTAGATCGCCCAGGCCTGCACGCCCCAGTGCAGGTACGTCTGGGTGAGCGCGCCCTGCGCGAGTTGCTCCGGCGTCCCGGTCACACCGGGGCGGGGGTCGACGTAGTGGCTGAGCGGCTCGCTCACCCCGTAGAACACGAGGCCGATGCCCATTCCGGCCGCGAACAGGAGCGAGAACCAGGCGCCGATCGAGAACTCGGGCTCGTCGGTGTCCTTGCCCAGCTTGATGTCACCGAAGCGGCTGAAGCCCATGAACAGGGCGAAGGCCACGAAGAACGCCGCGATCAGCACGTAGTACCAGTTGAAGGTGTTCACGATGCCGGTCTGGATGGTGCCGAAGAACACCTCCGCCGCATCCGGGAAGATGATCGCGAATGCTGCGGCGATCAAGACGACGGATGCGGCGGGCCAGAAGACCCACCGGGCGATTCCTCGCGTGGGCGCGGATGCGGGCGGGGTGGCCGATTCGGGTGCGGTTGTCACCACCCCACCGTAGACAAGAGGCGCGAGACGCCCCCTCGCCTCTTGTGCCTCGCGGCGCCGCGAGGTAGTGGCGGCGTCAGTCGCGGGATGCGGGCAGCTGGAACCATGCGGTGGTTCCGCCGCCCTCCCGCGGCTTGATGCCGATCGAACCGCCGTGGGCCTGCACGATGCGACGGCAGGTGGAGAGGCCGATTCCGGTGCCCTCGACCTCAGTGTTCGCGCGGACGAGGGGGTCGAAGACGCGCTCGACGTCGGCGGGGTCGATGCCGGGGCCGCGATCGCCAACCTCGATGCGCCACCCGTCCGGCGTGCGCTGCGCGCGCAGGTCGACGCGAGGATCCGTCCCGCCGAACTTCAGCGCGTTGGACACGAGGTTCTGCAGCACCGCGCGCAGCTGGGTGGCGTCGCCCGCCACGACGGGGAGCTCGCCGATCGTGATGCGCGGATCGCCGTCGGTGACGCCCAGGTCGGCACGCACGTCGTGCGCGAGCGCGCCGAGGTCGGTCGGGGCGAGGTTCAGCACTCCGCCCAGACGCGCGAACGCGAGGATGTCGCGGATCATCTCCTGCATCCGGGACGTGCCGCGGATGCCGGTGGCGACCCAGTTCTCCACGGACGGCGGAACCTTCAGCTCATCCTCGAACTGCTCCTGCAGCAGGTGCAGCGACATCGTGACGGAGGTGAGGGGCCCGGCGAGGTCGTGGCTGATCTGACCGGCGAACGCGGACAGGTGATCGTTCGAGCGACGCAGCTCGTCGCGCAGCTCATCCGCGCGCTGGAGGACTGTGTGCAGGTAGCGCGTGCGCCGTTCGAGCTCGAGGATGTCGACGATCCGCGCGGCGAGCACGGCGAGCAACGCCGTGCGGTGCTCGTCGATCTCGCGGGGCACGGTGTCGAAGACGCACAGTGTGCCGATGGTCTCCCCCGCGAGCACGAGCGGATGGTTGGCGTAGAAGCGGACGGACCCCAGGTCGCCCGTCACGAACGGGTTCGAGCGGTAGCGCGGATCCGCGCTCGCGTCCGCGACGGCGACGGGCTGCCCCAGGTGCAGATTGAGCGCGCACATCGAGTCCTCGCGGCGGCAGATGTCCGCATCGAACCCGACGGCGGCGAGCTGATGCTGCGCGTCGTCGGTGATGATGTTGATCGTCGCCATCGGGACCTCGGCGACGAAGGCGGCGAGCTCGACCACCGAGCGCAGCGCGTCGGGAGGGCTTCCCAGCACGTCGTACTCCGAGATCACTTCCTGCACAGTCATCGTGTCGTCTCCCGGCCCCGTGGTCGCGTTTCTCGATCCAGGTTAGGGCTCTCTCCAGAACTGTGGCGCGCAGAGGTTCGAAAGGTCCTCCTGCGACAATGACGCCATGTCCACGGCTCCACCCGCATCCGTCTCGGAATCTCCTCTGAGCAGGATGCGGGGCATCGCCGTGGCGGTGGCCGCGTGGCTGCGGCGGCATCCGTTCACGACCGCGCTGCTTCTGGTGATGCTGGTGACGGGCGTCGCGCAGATCGTCATCACCTCTCCCCCGGATGCGGACACGGGCCTGCTCCCGCCGTGGAACGACTCGTTCGACGACTTCCGCTGGTGGTCGGCGATCACCCCCATGTTCGTCACGGGCTCCGTCCCGGAGCTGCTGACGACGCTGGTGCTCGCGACCATCGTGGTGGGTCAGGCCGAACGGGTCATGGGCACGGCTCGGGCGGCGATCGCCTATGTCGTCGGCGGCGTGCTCGTCACCTCGGTCTCGATCGCGGTGGGGCTGCTCGAGGAGCACTTCCTGGCCTTCCTGCCGCTCAACGACGTCTTCTTCTTCACGCTGACCCCGCTGGCCGCGATCGTGTGCACCGCGATGGCGGCGAGCTGTTTCATCGGGGCTCTCTGGCGACGGCGGGTACGCCTCGCATCCCTTCTCGCCGTCTGCGTGCTCTTTCTCTACCGCGGCGATGCCGACAGCCTCTTCATCCTCGTGGCGCTGCCGGTCGGACTCGGCGTGGGCTTCCTGCTCGGCGGGCGACGGGCGAAGACCCTGGTCGTGCGCAGCTCGCACCACGAGATCCGCGTGCTGCTCGCGTCCCTCGTGGCCGTGGGCGGCATCGGACCCGTCATCGCGACGTGGTTCGGGTCCGGCACGGGCCTGCTGTCGTTCTACGGGTTCCTCAGCATCGATCCCGTCGTCGTGGTCGACGGCACGACGTGCGCGTTCGGCTCCGCGGTCGACTGCCCGTCCGAGTACACGACGGCGGCCGAGGTGTTCCCCGCCGCGGGCTGGATCGCGCTGCTGCCGATGATCATCGCGCTGATCGCGGCCTGGGGCATCCTCCGCGGCCGGCGGGCGGCGCTGTGGATCGCGGTCGTGCTCAACGCGGCCGTGTTCGGCTGGATCATCGTGCAGTGGATCACGCTGCAGCCCGAGACGGTGGCCGACATCGCCGCGTATCAGGGGACGGATGCGGAGACCTACGTCTGGCAGACGATCTCCGGCGCCCTGCTGGCCGCTGTCGCGCCGCTCGGCACGACGATCGCACTGCTGGTGTTCCGACGGCATCTCCGCGTGACCTCGAGCCCCGCCGCGCGGCGACGCTACCTCGTGGTGCTGGGAACCGCGACGGTGCTCACCGCGCTCATCGCGACCGCGGGACAGGTGCTGACGCGCGAGGGCCACGATCCGGTGATCGATCTCGGCGACATCCTGCTCGCTCTGCCGCTGCGCTTCATCCCTCCGACGCTGCTGCCGCCCGACGTCGTCTCGTTCGTGCCGGAGACCTTCGAGGCGCGCATCTTCTGGTACCTGCCGCCCGCGATCTTCTGGGCCGGGGCGGTACTTGCGACGGCGTACTTGATCTTCGCGCCCGCGGCCGTCGGCGAGCGGGACGACCGCATCCGTGCGCGCGAGCTGCTGCGCGCGGGCGGCGGGGACTCGTTCAGCTTCATGTCGACCTGGCCCGGCAACTCCTACTGGTTCTCGCCCGACGGCACCGCCGCGATCGCGTATCAGGTTCACCACAACGTCGCCGTCACGGTGGGCGGACCGTTCGGCCCGGCGTTCGCGGACGTGCGGGTGTTCGAGCAGTTCGCGGCGTTCTGCGGCGACAACGGCTGGCGGCCGGTGTTCTACAGCGTGAGCGATGGGCCCAGCGCCGAGCTCGCGTCGCGGGGGTGGTACCGGCTGCGGATCGCCGAGGAGGCGCTGCTCGATGCGCAGGAGTGGACCCCGGCGGGCAAGAAGCGGCAGGACATCCGCACGGCGACGAACAAGGCGGCGCGCGAGGGCGTGACGGCGGTGTGGACACGCTGGGCAGACCTCAGCATCGCGCAGCACCTGCAGCTGCGCACGCTGTCGGAGTCGTGGCTGGCCGACAAGGAGCTCCCCGAGATGGAGTTCACCCTCGGTGGGCTCGACCAGGTCGACGATCCGGATGTGCGCCTCATGCTCGCCATCGCCGAGGACGGCCGCATCGAGGCGATCACGAGCTGGCTGCCGTTGTACGGCCCCGAAGGACTCCGCGGCTACGTGCTGGATGTCATGCGTCGGCGGCACGAGGCGTTCAACGGCGTGATGGAGTTCGTCATCGGCGCGGTGGTCGTGCAACTCAAGGAGGAGGGGCTGCAGACGCTGAGCCTGTCGGGTGCACCCCTGGCGTACACGGCCGAGGCGGGCGCGGAATCGGATGCGGTGCAGCGCATGCTCGATCTCGCGGGCTCGCTGCTGGAGCCGGGCTACGGGTTTCGCTCACTGCACAGCTTCAAGCGCAAGTTCCAGCCGGACTTCTCGCCCGTGTGGCTCGTGGTGGCCGATTCGGCGGCGCTGCCGGCGACGGGACTCGCGCTCGTACGGTGTTACCTGCCTCAGCTCACGCTGCGGCAGGCCGCGCGCATGGCGGCGACGCTCGGCCGCGACCGCACGCGAGGCTGAACCGGGTCAGCTGCCGGCGGCTCCCGCATCCGTAATTCCCACGTCGGTGACGTGGAAGTTGCGCGAGGAGCGGGATGCGGTCGGCCCGCGCTGGCCCTGGTAGCGGTTGCCGTAGGGGCCGGAGCCGTAGGCGTTCTCGGCGGGCGAGCTGAGGCGGAAGAAGCAGAGCTGGCCGATCTTCATGCCGGGCCACAGCTTGATCGGCAGGGTCGCGACGTTGGAGAGTTCGAGGGTCACGTGTCCCGTGAAGCCGGGGTCGATGAAGCCTGCCGTGGAGTGGGTCAGTAGGCCGAGGCGTCCGAGCGAGGACTTGCCCTCGAGGCGGGCGGCGACGTCGTCCGGCAGGGTGACGCGCTCGAAGGTGGCGCCGAGCGCGAACTCGCCCGGATGAAGGATGAACGGCTCGTCGGGGCGCACCTCGATCAGCCGGGTGAGTTCGGGCTGGTCCTCGGCGGGGTCGATGAAGGGGTACTTGTGGTTGTCGAACAGGCGGAAGTACCTGTCGAGGCGCACGTCGACGCTGGAGGGCTGCACCATCTCAGGATCGGAGGGCTCCAGCCCGATGCGTCCGTCGGCGAGTTCCTGCTTGATGTCGCGATCCGAGAGCAGCACCAGCCCAGCCTAGCGAGCAATGCCCTTTGCTATGCTGGCCGCGTACCCCCGGGGCTGTAGTTCAATGGCAGAACTTCTGCTTCCCAAGCAGACAGCGCGGGTTCGATTCCCGTCAGCCCCTCAGAATGCACGAAGCGGTCCGGCTTGTCCGGGCCGCTTCGTGCATCTATTGGTTGAGCGAATCGAACCCTTGGGTGGGCCCACGCCGCCAGAGGCTCCGCGCGCGGCGCAGCCGCGGGTGGAGAAGGCGGTGGGGACGATTCCCGTCAGCCCCTCTCTGTTTTCGTGTTTGCCGCGGGAATCGAAAGCAGGCGAAGCCTGCGTATTCGATTGGGCCCACGACGCAGAGGCTCCGCGGCCCGCGCAGCGGGACGTGGAGAAGCGTCGGGGACCGTCAGCCCCTCTGATGCAGAACGCGGTCCGGCTCGTCCGGGCCGCGTTCTGCATGTATCCGGCGCCGCGGGAATCGAAAGCGGGCGCAGCCCGCGTATTCGATTGGGCCCACGACGCCGAGGCTCCGCGCGCGGCGCAGCCGCGGGTGGAGGCGGTGGAGACCGTGAGCGCCTCCATATGTCAGTTCCAGGACTACTTCAGACATTCTGAAGTTAGGTCGGACCTAAGTTTCCGGGCCTGTCGACCGATACGGGCCGTATTTCCGCACCGGCCCGTCAGAAACTCCCACCAATGGAACAGCCGCAATCCCGCCGATGGCTATTCTCAGCCCATGCCTCAGACTCCCAAACGGTTCGTCTTCCGGCCGCTCTGGACCACAGTCGGAGCTGTCGCGACTGTGGTGACGATCCTTCTCGGGGTGCTTCAGATCGGCAGCTGGGTCAACGAGCACGCGCCTTGGATCCTGTGGGTAGCGGTTGCGACACTCATCATCGTCGCCTTGCTCCTCGTCGCTCGGATCGCTGCAGTTAGGATCGAGAAAGAGGGCGTTGCTGAAGAGCTTGTGGTTGCACGAGCCGATGTCGTCATAGCGCAAACTGAGAACGTCGCCGCACATGCTCGGATCCGTGAACTAGAGACAGCGCTGCGGCACGCAGCTCCGCTTAGCGAGGTGGACCGAGGACTCGCGCGTCAGCTCTACGAGTACGCATCTGACGCCGAGGCTCTCGATATGTTGTCGCTCTTCTTCCCGTACCAAATCCCCCATGAACCGGTGAGCAAGATGGAGGAACTCGCTAACCTGCCACGAACGCGTTCTGCGCACGACGTGACGCTGAGTCATCACCTGACGGATCTCTCCGAAGCGGCGACTCAGTGGCTCACCAAGCTTCAGCAGATCGTGTCCACTGACGGCGATTACTACACAACGAGGCTTGATCAGCACGTGAGTCAGAAGGTCTATCAGCAGCACACCGCGATGACCAACGAGTTGGGGTCCGCCGGCTTCGAGCTCCACACCAAGCTGCTCGAGTACCAGCGCTACTACGCGTCACTCGAAACCTGAGACATCCGGCAATCCTCGGCGCGGCGAGCACCCCGGTTCGTTCTGGGGCCAAGCCACCCCTATGCCCAGATGCGGGAGAAGGGCTTATTTGCCAGTCAATCGCACACTCACTTCCGCAGCGATGTCGTCCACCGTCGCCTGCCACCCCTCTCGCACTGCATCAAAGTTCAGCTCGGACGAGTAGTCCGGCGGAACGAAGTACCGAGCGAAGTCTCCTTCTTGCGCGCCTAGTCAAGGAGTGTCAGCCGGGGACGTTCGTCCTGCGCCCCGAGCATGCGGCGGACGTGCGCGGGCGTCCACGCAAGTTCGGCAGCAAGCTCCGGGATCGTCACGCCGCGCTGTTCCGCAAGTTCCACAGCCGTTGAGAGCAATGAGGGAAGCTCGCCCGGGAACTGCGCGACCGGCTCGTGCACGACGCCGGTCTGGTTGAGGCGAATGTAGCCTCGGCGTGCAGTGGCGTCGGAGATCTTCCCGAGTTCACGGCTTCGGTAGATCACCGACTTCGGCTCAACGCCCCACTCCAGACTCACTTTCAGCACATCGGCCATGTCTAACCGGCTCTTCAGTCGAGTCTCCATCGCGGCGCGCGGGGTGAGGAACTCGGCCGCAAACTTGTCGGCCTCCCGCTCGATGTCAGTGGTGCCAGCCACGCGTCCGCCGTGAAGCACCAGGTGGCCGAGCTCGTGTGCGGCGCTAAACCGATGGCGGTAGACATCGTCTGCGCGGTCGGGCGAGAGCACCATGACGGGTCGGTTGAAGGCTGAGGTAGAGAAGGCGTCGATACGGGCAACTTCGTCCTCGACCATCGGGACGAGGACGGCAACGATCCCCTTCGACTCCGCCAGCCTGACGACCTGGGGCACCGGCCCATCGCCCATGTTCCAGGCCTCTCGTAGATGCCTAGCAGCGGCTGCGGGGTCCGCAGGGAACGTGCCTGGTGCGATCTCCCCGCCGGCGAACCCAGGAATGTCGATGGTTGGGAATCGCACGTGCCGCTCGAGAGCGTTCGCGAGCTCCCACACCTGTTCCGTATAGGAGATCGCCTTCTTCCGCTGCCGGGAAGTCGTGGCTCGCAGGCTCCGAAAGTAGACGTTGTCGGATTCGAGTCGGACCCGGGGTCGTCCAGCAGCGAAGAATCCCACCGGCACCTTCAAGTACCCTGCAAGCTTCTCGAGCGTGTCTGCTCTCGGCGGCGTGATGCCGGACTCGAACTGACCGATGGCTGCAGCTGACACGCCGACGGCTTCCGCCACGTCCTGTTTCGTCCGCAGAGCGAGCTGCCGGGCCTGTTGCAGTCGCTCGGGGTCGAACGTGCGCGCGACGGTAGCTGCGTCCGCGGTCTGCATGCCCCCCGTGATCGGCCTCACTTGCTACCCGCTGCGAGCTCATCATCGTCGCCGCGCACACCCATATCCAGGTTCTTCATCGGCGCCTCGTCAAAGCGGCGCGGCTCTCTCGTCTCCTCGGTTGCTTTGAGATCGATCTCAACCGCGACAGGCAGCTCTTCGTGGTGGATCCAGATCACGGCACCGTGGGCATCGAGGTAGCCATCGCCGATATGGATCCGCTCGAGGCCGGCACGATCACTCGCGACGAAAGCGACGAGCACGACAGCCTCAGCTTCAGATGTGGGGGAGGCAAGCTCTTCGGCGTCCGCGTCGTCATGCCACTCCGCGAGGGGGAGGTACTCCTCCGGGCGCCGCTCGACATCGGACAGCAGTTCGTCACGGAACTGCGACCAGCGGATGATGAGGCGATCAGCCTCGGGGCCGGACTGAGAGGCACACTTCGCCACGTAAATGGTCGTCCCTCCGACGACTGGCAGGTAGAAGCGACTGCCCTTTGGGCGGATCTTGCGCACGTTTTGGACCTCAGCGAGCTCTTCCACAACGCCAAGAGCGAGCACCTGCCAGAAGGTCGCGCCGTACGGCTCGTCCGTCGGCAACCCGCTCGTCGCCTTGGTGTCGGCGGATGTGTCGTGCGCGGATCGGCCCGCTCGGATGAGAGCTTCCGCCACGGCGGGTGCGGCATCGCCGAACCGAGCCCGGAACCACTCGCTTCCGCCAAGTCCATGCATCGCGCTCATAAGTCCCCTAAACATCTGCTTCGATCCGACATTAGCACTTTATCGGCAAACATGAAACGAACACTCTTGATTCATTTTCCATCCGGCGATTCGGCGACTACGGTACGTCGTGCGACTTTGCCATCTTGCGCCCAGAACGACGTTGAGGGTGCGGAAGCTAGCGGACCGCGGCTCGAGTCCTCAGGCTGCCGCTTCGGACGCACTTTGACCGGAAGTCAAGTTGCGCCTGATGCTTCGCGCTTACACGCCCGTGCAGCCCCACCGGGTCACTTCCCATGGCCCCGCTGCGTCGGCTCGCAGGTTCGCCGCCCACCGTCTAGAGCTTCAACTCCGGCCACGCGTGCGCCCCAATCGCCCTCCGAGACGCGCCGCAGGGTACTGAGCATGTGTCCGTCGGTCCAAGACAGTAGCCTCGACGGAGGGGGGAACGATGGACGATGACACGGCGATGAGACCATCGGTCGCGCTCGTTGGGAGCTTTCGACAGCACTATGAGGCGATCTGCGGGGCGAAGGCCATCTTCGACTCGCATGGCGTCGAAGTGACGACCCCGCTTGGCTCACCCGTCCTCGATCCAGGCCAGGACTTCGTTCGGTTCGCGACCGACTGTATGGATCTGTCGGATCCCCACGTTCAGACGGTGGCGCTGCACAGAATCTTTCGAGCCCGTGCTGTGTACGTTGTCGCCGTAGGTGGGTATGTTGGGCGCACCACCGCGTACGAGGTGGGCCGAGCCACC
The DNA here is from genome assembly GCF_021398715.1 of Microbacterium binotii. Taxonomy (NCBI): domain Bacteria; kingdom Bacillati; phylum Actinomycetota; class Actinomycetes; order Micrococcales; family Microbacteriaceae; genus Microbacterium; species Microbacterium binotii. The sequence goes on from NZ_CP090347.1 coordinate 3,192,258, forward strand.
CAGGCCGGACGTCCGATCTATTTCAGCGAGCGCCCCCTGGACCTCCCCATTCACGTGCCCGGTGAGCATGTCGTTGAGCCGGACGAACTCGCACGGCGGATACTGGAATCACGAGAGATCGCTTCAGTCCACGCAAGTGAAGATGAACACGCACTGCTCGAGCGGAGGCTTCTGACCGGTGACTACAGCTATGAGTGACCCCAACAGGCTCGTCATCTGCGGCTCTATGCGCGCCTACGACACGATGCAGGAAGTGCACCGCATGCTCGTTGCCCATGGCGTCGACGCGATCCTCCCCGAGCCCGATGCTCTGCCGCTTCGCGCAAGTACCGATGAGGTCGACGAGGCCAAGCGCTCGGCATCCAAGAAGCACTTCGATTCCATCCGCGCGGAACACACGTACGCCGTTCTCGTCGTGAACGTCGACAAGGACGGGGAGCTGGACTACATAGGCCCCAACGCGTTCGCGGAGATCGCCGTGGCCTTTGCCAGCGACCGGCGAATCTACCTGTGGCAGGGCAGCCCGCGTCGCTACTCCGAAGAACTCCGCGCATGGGGCGCGACGGAATTGCACGGCGAACTGGCACAGATCGAAACCGAGCTTCACCGCACTCCCTGGCGCCGATCACTTCGAAGCGCGTAGGCACCGGTCGAATGCCGGCGCTCGACCGCATCTTCCTGCACTTCTTCGACACCCACTACCTCGAAGCGACCGCGAGCCGCGTTGACAAGGTTCAACTTTACGAAGAGATGGTCCTTGCGACGAGAATCGCGATTCTTGCCGCGCGGCAGGTGCTCATCCCTGCATCGTCCTACTTCGAGTCACCGCTGTGCCGGAGGATCATCGACGAACTGCAGCCGCTGTTCACCACAGGGGCGGTGAAACTCGTCGGCGGCGCGACGGGCGTCGACGAGTTCATCGAAAGCAAGCTGCTCACGTATGACCCCGGCGGCGCACAGTTCTCGGCGTACACCAACTTCCGCGACGGCAACGCCACGCTCCCTCCGTTCAGCCCTCGAAACCAGAGCGCGACCCGAGACATCACCAAAGGGTGGTTCGACGTTGCCTCGCAACCGGACTTCGAAGCGGACGTGTTCGGGCGCGCACGCGACGCACTCGACTCAGGATTCGCAGAAAGATGGGCGCAGGCTCCGGTAGCACTGGGTGGGCGGGCGTTCACTCCTGAGTACGTCCAACCGCTCGTCGCACCCCCAGACGCGCCGGCCACCATCGGGATGCGTATTGGGAATGTGATCAATCGCGCGTACTTCTCTAGCTTCGCGTTTGAGTTCCACGCAGGGTTCGTTACCAACATGTCTGTACTGACCGCCGCTCACGGCTTGGACAATCGTTTCGGGAACCTCGACTACGTGGCGGTGCGAGAGGAACTGCGCTCGCGAGGTCTCATGGATCAGGTCCTGGACTCATCGGCCCTGCAACTGGTGGATCTCCGCGATGACAACACCGTGGCGATGGCGATCCTTTCGGGAGTGTCCACGATCGACCTGAGCGTGCTCCACAGCACGAACTTGCGCTTGGACATCCCTATCGACCTTTCCCCCGCGGTCAAGAAGATGCGTGCCATCAAGCCCGGAGCTAAGGCCGCGACCGCCTACCACCACACCGTCGCCGATATCCTCGATGACATATTTGTGGCCTCACTGTTCCGTGTGAAGCTGGAGCAAGAGATCTATCAGGGCCGCAAACGCGTCGATATCTCTTACCTGAACATCGCGCGGACGGGCATCTTCAACTGGCTGCACCTCCGCTACGGCGCACCGCTTATCTATGTGGAGTGCAAGAACTACAACGACGATCCGAAGAACAGGGAGTTCGACCAACTCGCCGCAAGGTTCTCCACACAGGGAACGAGGGTGGGGCTCTTACTCTGCCGTCGCGTGGACGACAAGAAGGATGCGCTCGCCCGCGCCCGCGACGCGTTCCACGCCGGCAACGGCCTCATCATCGTGCTCGACGATGATGACGTAGAGTCCCTGGCCGCGCTGGACCGAAACATGGGCTATGACCTGCCGCAGGGGAAGTTCCTGCGTGAACGAATCATGCAGGTGATCTCTTAGCAGTGAATTGGCAGCGCTTGGGCGACGAGCCTGACGAATTCTTCGCAAGAGGCACTGTCCTGTCCACTTCAAGGAGATCCACCCCCTCCGACCCGACGACCTGCCTGAGAACATCCCCTCCTACGGACTGATAGGCGGCGGCTATCTCCGTGACGCCGGGGGTCGACGTCTAGGCAGCGAACCGCTCGCCATGACGCTGAACTTTCGTCAGCGCGCGGAGACCTGTCCGTGGCGGGAGGTCATCGGGGAAGACTTCGACGCCCGCATCGACAGCCTCGACGCAGAACCGCAGGCCTTCCGCCCGTCCCTGACGCTTGCGCGCCCGGTTCACCTACTTCAGAGGGTCGGCTGGTAGTACCCGACTTCGAGTCCAGTCACTGAATGAACGAGGTCAAGCAAGTGAGTCGAGTAGGCATTACTGCCCTCGATCTGGTCCACCATTCCTGCGAGGAGTGTGAGGGCCGCTGCGGGTGTCTGCGGGTGCAGGAAGTCGCGTTTCACTTTCATCGCGATTGAGGGCAACGTCACATATCCGGTGAACTTTCGGTTCCACAGCCGGCCATGGTGAGCGGCGATGTTCCGGATGAAGGCGATGTTTTGCACGGCCTGGAGGAGCTTGGGGATGTCCTCGAATGCGAGCGACTTCGCAACTGGTTCGAGAACCGACTTATCCCTCAGGGCGCGAAGCATGCGGGAGAACGTGCCGATGGACAGCACCTCGATTGCCGCCCAAAGAGGGACAGTCTCCTCCTTCTCGATGTGGTGCCGGATGAAGAGCTCGCTGCGCGTCCGGAGTTCTTCGAACGCGGCAAGAACTGTGTTTCGGTTCTTCGTCTCAGCTGCGTGCTGCCCCATTGCCCGCTCGTCAGTCGGGTCCGGAAATGAGTCGGGAAGATAGAGGCTCGCCGCGAGGTGACCGTCACCGCCGACAGCGCCGGCGACGTGGTAGGCCACACGAGCACGCAGAGTCGGCTCGACGACAGAGACGCCATCGAGAACCGCGTTACGCACAGCTCGGTCTAGATCATAGACATCCATCAGTCTCGATGCGGTCGCGCCAGAGGCATAGCGGTCTTCACCCGGCTCATAGAAGCAGCGCGCATACCCGCTGACTCGGTAGTAGTTGCTCGAGTACAGGAACAGGCCGAACTTCTTCTCGGAAACGCCGTCGAGCTGAAGCCCCCGGTCGCGGTGTTTCTGCACCTGTGCGGCGAGGTTGATCCAGTCCTTCATCCTGCCCCCAGAAACGAAGAACCCACCCAGCCTTGCGGCTGGATGGGCCCGAATGTTGTCACCAACCTATTCCAGAGAACTCGCGCGCGCAAATCGAGATGGTCGGCCTCAGCAGTCCCCCGCGGCCATGACCGTCCACCTCTCGTCGCATTCGGGATGCGGTTCCATCCTGCCCGAGCAGGCCCCTCACAGGCCCCTCGCGTAGCGTAGGGAGGTATGGCCGACACCCTTGCCGACCGACGCTCACCCCTCCGACCCGCCGTGGATCTCGTCCGCGGCACGCTGATCGGCGCGGTGGAGGTGGTTCCGGGGGTCAGCGGCGGCACGGTCGCCCTCATCGTGGGCGTGTACGCCACGCTCATCGAAGCGGCCAGCCACGTCGTGCGCGGCACGCTCGCGCTCACTGATGTCTTCCGTCGCAAGGGCCTCGCCCGCGCCGCATCCCACTTCCGCGCCGTGCGCTGGCGGATCGTCGCGCCGGTGCTGCTGGGCATGGTGCTCGCAGTCGTGCTGGGCGCGAAACTCCTCGCCCCGCTCGTGCAGGAGTTCCCGACCGAGACCCGCGCGGTGTTCGGCGGCATGATCGCCGCATCCCTGCTCATCCCGATCCGGATGCTGGGACGCGACTGGACCTGGCGCCTGGCCGTCGTCGCCCTCGCCGCGGCGGTCGCCGCCTTCTTCCTCACCGGGCTTCCCTCGGGAACCCTCGAGGATCCGCCGCTCGTGATCGTCGCCCTCGCCGCATCCGTCGCCGTCTGCGCCCTCGTGCTTCCCGGCCTGTCGGGCGCCTTCCTGCTGCTCGTGTTCGGGCTCTACGAGACGACGCTCGTCGCCCTGAACGAGCGCAACGTGCCCTACATCCTCGCCTTCGCGATCGGCGCGATCGTCGGCCTCAGCCTGTTCGTCAACATCCTGCGGATGCTGCTCGCCCGCTTCCACGCGGCGATGCTCGCGATCATGACCGGACTCATGCTCGGATCCCTGCGCGCCCTCTGGCCCTGGCAGGATGCGGCAGGCACCGCCACCACGCCCACGGGCGACGTCCTGGGCCCGGTGCTGCTGGCCGCCGCCGGCGCCGCCGTCGTCCTGGCGGTCGTGGCGATGCAGGCAGGCCTCGACCGGCGAGCGCAGCGCGCCGCGTAGAGACGCCCCTGCGAACCGCTCAGCCGGCGGCGGCCTGCTCGGCGAGCAACAGCGAGCCGTAGAGTCCCGCCTCGCCGTCGAGCTCGGTGCGGGCGATCGCGAGGTCCCGCGACGAGCCCCGCGCCCCGGCCGGACCCACGCGCACGGCTGCAGCCTCCTGCAGCGCCTCGATCAACCCGGGCGTCTTGAGCACGCCGCCACCGAACACGATCAGTTCGATGCCCAGCGTGAAGTACAGCGTCGCGGCGAGCTGGGCGAGATAGAACGCGGTGATCTCGTTGCTCTTCGCGCGGGCGGCCGCATCCAGCTCCTGGGTGTCGATGCCGTTGCGCGCGCGGACGGCAGGGCCCGACGCGACGCCCTCGAGGCAGTCGCCGTGGAAGCGGCAGCTACCGGCGAAGGTGTCGTCGGGGTGCCGCGCGACGGGGAGGTGCGCGATCTCGGGCCAGCCGGTGCCCACCAGCACGCGGCCTCCGGCGATGAGCCCCGCCCCCACTCCCGTGCCGACGGTGACGTAGGCGACGTCGCTCGCGCCCTGCGCCGCGCCCCACTGCAGCTCGCCCAGGGCGGCGCCCGTGACGTCGGTCGTGATCCGTGCGGGAGCGCCGGCGGCAGCGTCGCGGATGCGGCCCAGCACGTCGACGCCGTCCCAGCCTGCCTTCGGTGTCGAGGTGATGGAACCGTAGGCGGGCGAGGCGGGGTCGAGATCGAGCGGACCGAAGGCCGCGATCCCGACCCCGGCGATCTCGCCGTCGAGCGTCCGGATGAAGTCGCCCACCGCGGCGAGCGTGGTGTCGGGCTCTCCGGTCGCCACGGAGCTGCGGCTCAGGATGCGGCGAGGGTCCCCCTCCGGCGCCGCCGCGCACACGATCTTCGTGCCGCCGGTCTCGATGCCGACGAGCAGACGGCTCACGCCGCGTCCTCGTCGCGGGGCACGATCCCCCCGAACACGGAGTTGTTGCGCATGGCACGACTCTCGTCGTCGTCGCCGAGGAGCGCCCGTCGCAGACCGTCGACGTCGTGGGTGCGCAGGAGCGCATTCCACCGTTCGACGGCGGCACGCGCTCCGCCCTCGGTGGTCTCGCGCTTGCGCGGCACGTTCTGCAGCGCCCGGGTGATCACGTAGAGCGGCTCGGTTTCGAGCAGCTCCACGATCCGGCGGTGCTGCGCCAGCTTCTTCTGGTCGTTTCGCGACATTCCTGCCTCCGCGTCCCATCCTGCCGCGGGCGGGCTGCCCGCGGGTGAACCCGCGTCAGTTGACCGAGCCGCCGACGGGCGCGGCGAACTCATCGAGAGCGGCGACGACCTCGGGCGAGAGCTCGGCCTTGCTCGCGGCGATCGCGTCATCGATCTGACCCGGGCGCGAGGCGCCGATGATCGCCGTGGTCACGACCTCGTCGCGCAGCACCCACGCGACCGCGAGCTGCGGGATCGACAGGCCCGCATCCTGCGCGATGCCGTCGATGCCCCGGATGCGGCGCAGGTAGTCGTCGGTGAGCGCGCTGCTGTTGAGGAAGTGGCTGTCGGCGGCACGCGAGTCGGCAGGGACCGTGCCATCGAGATATTTGGCGGTCAGCAGCCCCTGCGCCAGCGGCGAGAAGACGGCGCTGCCGACCTGCAGCTCCCGCAAGGCCGGGAAGAGCTCCGCCTCGGGAGTGCGGTCGAACAGCGAGTAACGGGGCTGGTGCACGAGCAGGCGCACGCCCTCGGCGGCGAGCAGCGCGTGCGCGCGACGTGTGAGCTCGGCCGGGTAGTTGGAGATGCCGACGTACAACGCCTTACCGCTCCGCACGATGTCGACGAGCGCCTGCATCGTCTCTTCGAGGGGCGTGTCGGGGTCGACACGGTGGGAGTAGAACACGTCGACGTAGTCGGTGCGCATCCGCGTGAGACTCTGGTCGAGCGATCGCATCAGGTACTTGCGCGACCCGCCGTCGCCGTACGGCCCCGGCCACATGTCGTAGCCGGCCTTCGTCGTCAGGAACAGCTCGTCGCGGTAGCGACGCAGGTCGCTCTCGAGCACGGTGCCGAACGTCGTCTCGGCAGCGCCGTAGGGCGGGCCGTAGTTGTTGGCGAGGTCGATGTGCACCACGCCGCGGTCGACCGCGTGGAGGAGGATCTCGCGCTGCGCCTCGATCGAGCGACCGCGGCCGAAGTTCTGCCACAGCCCCAGTGAGACACGGGGCAGGCGCACCCCGCTGGCGCCGGCGCGCGCGAACGGCACATCGTCGTAGCGGGTCGCCTTGGCGATGTACGGCGAGAGCAGGCGGGGGTCATCGGCGGCGATGGGCATGACGATCCTTCGGGAGGGAAAGGGGGTGCTGATCGCAAGCCTGCCACACCCGGACGACAGCCGACCCCGGCCCCGCAGGCGGCGGGGTCGGGGTCGGGTGTCAGGGGGTCACTCCTGGATGAAGGCCAGGATGTCGGGGTTGATGACATCGGCGTGCGTGGTCAGCATGCCGTGCGGGTAGCCCTCGTAGATCTTCAGCGTCGAGTTCTGCAGCAGCTCGTGCTGCTTGAGCGCCGCATCCTTGTACGGGACGACCTGGTCGTCGTCGCCCTGGATGACGAACACGGGAACCGTGATGGCCTTGAGGTCCTCGGTCTGGTCGGTCTCGGAGAACGCCTTGATGCCCAGGTAGTGGGCGAGGGCGCTGCCGGTCATGCCCTGGCGCCACCAGTTGTCGATGACTGGCTGCGAGGGCGTGACGCCCTCGCGGTTGAAGCCGTAGAAGGGACCGGATGCGACGGCCTCGAAGAACTCGGCACGGTTGGCGGCGAGCGCCTCACGGAAGCCGTCGAACACCGAGATCGGCGTGCCCTCGGGGTTCGCGTCGGTCTGCACCATGAGCGGCGGCACGGACGACACGAGCACGGCCTTGGCGACGCGGCCCTGGGGCTCGCCGTACTTCGCGACGTAGCGGGCCACCTGGCCGCCGCCCGTCGAGTGTCCGATGTGGATCGCGTTGTGCAGGTCGAGGTGCTCGACGACCGCGTTCACATCGCTCGCGTAGTGATCCATGTCGTGGCCGGTGCCGATCTGCGAGGAACGGCCGTGTCCGCGGCGGTCGGTCGCGATGACGCGGAAGCCCTTGCTGAGGAAGAACAGCATCTGGGCGTCCCAGTCGTCCGACGAGAGGGGCCAGCCGTGGTGGAACACGATGGGCTGGGCGTCGGTGCTGCCCCAGTCCTTGAAGTAGATCTCTGCGCCGTCTTCGGTGGTCACGTAAGCCATGGGAAGCCTCCAGGGTGTCTTGTTTCAGAGTCGTTGAGGGGAGCGCTCTCGAGCCCCACGGGCCGAGGGTGCGTTCACGATAGCTCCGCGCCTCACGCTGAGTTCTTCGACATCTGTCCAGACAATTCCCACGGGTCCGACCCGCGTCCCCCGCCGCCGGACCGTGTCAGCGGTAGGTCTCGAGGCGGCGCAGAGGCGGCTGCGCGCCCTCGTAGGTGACCGCATCGGCGCCGACCGCGCAGGCGGCGGTGAGGGCCGCGACGTCGTCCCATCCGGCGTGCAACGCCAAGGTCAGTGCGGCGCAGAACGCGTCGCCCGCCCCGACGGAGTTGATCGCGGCGACCCGCGGGGCGCTCACCCGTGCGACCTCGCGGCCGCCCTCCCGCAGCGCTGCACCGTCGGTGCCGTAGGTGACCGCCACACGGCGGGCGGCGGCGAGCGCCGGCAGCAGTTCGTACTCGGTCTCGTTCACGATCACGAGGTCCGCACGCTCGAGCACCGCCTGCGGCACCTCGCGCGCGGGCGCCGCGTTCAGCGCGAGGAAGCCGGGCACCCCGGCCAGCGCCGCGATCGCGGACACCGGGATCTCCTGCTGCGCGAGTACCGCTTCGTCCGCCGCGAAGTCCACGCCGTCCAGGTGCACGGTGTCGTTCGCGCCCGGACACACGACGATCTGATTCTCCCCGGACCCGTCGACGACGATCAGTGCGGTCCCGGTCGGATCGTCGCCGAGCCAGACGCCACTCGTGTCGACGCCCGCATCCCGCAGGTTCTGCAGCATCGCGTGACCGTCGGTGTCGTCACCGACGGCCCCGACCATGCGCACGCGCGCGCCCAGACGCGCCGCGGCCACCGCCTGGTTGGCGCCCTTGCCTCCCGCGTCGCGCTGCAACCGACCGCCGAGGACGGTCTCCCCGGCGCCTGGCAGCCGATCGGTGGTGGCCGTCAGATCGACGTTGATACTTCCGACGACGCAGAGAGGACCGAGCATCCACCCATTCCACCACGCGCCGAAGCCCCGGATGCGGCACCTCGGCGCCGGAGGAGATATAACCGAACAGGCGGACGAGGGGGTCGCGCCCCGACCCACCGAGGAGAACGATGACCGAGCCCACCCCCGTCTACCTGGACTGCGACACCGGCGTCGACGACGCCGTCGCGCTGGCATACCTGCTGGCGTCTCCGACGATCGACCTCGTCGGGGTCGGCACCGTCAGCGGCAACATCTCCGCCGCCGAGGCTACGCGCAACACGCTCGACCTGCTCGCCCTCGCGGGCCGCGACGACATCCCCGTGGCGCAGGGCGCACACGATCATCTCGACCACCCCTACGGGGGCGGCGCGCAGTGGGTGCACGGCGAGAACGGCATCGGCGGCGTCGAGCTGCCCCGGAGCCCGCGGGCGGCGGATTCGCGCAGCGCCGTCGAGCTTCTCATCGACCTGTCCCACGCCCACGCCGGACGCCTGCACGTGCTGACGATCGGGCCGATGACGAACCTCGCGCACGCTCTGGAGGCGGATCCCACCCTGCCCGAGCGCGTCGCCGCGGTCACGGCCATGGGCGGCGCGGCCCTCGCGCCCGGCAACATCACGGCAGCCGCGGAGGCGAACGTCTACAACGACCCGCAGGCGGCGGCAGCGCTCCTCGCCGCCGACTGGGATGTGACGCTCGTGCCCCTGGACGCGACCATGGAGCACACCATGAGCGAACAGCAGCGCGAAAGACTCGTCGCCGACGATCGCCCGTTCGTCTCGGCGATCGGCCACATCCTCGATCACTACTTCGACTTCTACCGCGACACCTACGGGCACCGCACGTGCGCGCTGCACGACCCGCTCGCCGCCGCGATCGTGGGCGGCATCACACCGTCACGCGCACCCCGCGTGCCGGTGACGGTCGACGTCACCGACGGACCGGGGCGCGGTCAGACGATCGCCGACCTGCGCGGTCAGCGGATCGCGGCGCGCGACCACGACGGCGTGCGCACGCGCATCGTGCTCGACGTCGACGCGGGTGTGGCGGACCATCTGATCGACACGATCCTCGCGGGCTGAGCGCTCAGGCCACCGGTTCATCCTGACGGCGGGCCCGCGGGGCCATCAGCACCGCGCCGATACTGGCGGCGATCACCAAGGCGATGCCCGCGATCTCGAGCACGCTCAGGTGCTGCCCGAGCAGGAGGAAACCGGCGATCGACGCCGTCGCCGGTCCGAGGCTCATGAGGATCGCGAACGTCGATGCGGCCAGTCGCCGCAGCGCGGACAGCTCGAGCGCGTAGGGGATCGTCGAGGACAGCACGGCGACCCCGGCCCCGAGCGCCAGCAGGTCGGGCCGCAGCAGCGCGCCGCCCGCATCCGCGATGCCGAAGGGGAGCGAGAGCACGGCGCCCACGGCCATGGCCAACGCGAGGCCGTCGAGCCGGACGAACTCGCGTCCGACCCGCGCCGAGGCGAGGATGTACAGCGCCCAGCTCGCGGCGGCGCCCAGCGCGAAGACCACACCGAGTGCATCCAGGCGGTCCCAGCCACCCCCGCCGAGCGCAGCGACGCCCACGAACGCGAGTCCGGCCCAGAGCCATGCGGAGGCCCGACGCGCCGCGATGATCGACAGCGTCAGCGGCCCGAGCACCTCGATCGTCACGGTGACGCCGAGCGGCAGGCGTTCGAGAGCGAGATAGAACAGCCCGTTCATCAGCGCCAGCACCAGCCCGAACCGGACGACCGCGAGCCAGGCCGCCCGCGAATGCCCCCGCAGGCTCGGTCGTGCGATGAGCAACAGCACCATCGCCGCGAAGACGAGCCGAAGCATGACCATGCCCAGCGGTCCGACCTCATCGAACAGCAGAACGGCGAGCGAGGCGCCGACCTCCTGGCAGGCGAGGCCGACCAGGACCAGGGCGACGGCGGAGGTGGATCCGGAGCGAGCGGTCACGAAGCGGGCAGCGGGCACACGGCCGCAGCGGCGATCGCGTCGTGATACTGCTGCGCGGTCCAGGGCAGACCCGCATCCGGGGCGCTCTGGCCGCTGGCCGCGGGCGCCTTGGAGGCGATGGAGGCGAGCTCCCACGCGAGGTACGCGCCCACCAGGTCGGTGGCCGCCGAGTTGTTCAGCACGACAGAGACGGTCATGCCGGTGGTCGGGTCGGCGAAGGATGCGGTGATGTACCCCGGCACCGAACCGAACTGTCCGATGAGCGAACCGGCCTGGAAGGCGCCGCCCGTGGCGGTCAGCCACGACGGCTGGTCGGGGGAGACGAGCATCGGGGACGCGAAGCGCTCCTCGCCGCCGAACGCTCCGGCGGCGAGCGCCTGCGTGTAGCGGCCCACATCGGCGATCGTGGAGACGACTCCCGCGTTCGTGAAGCCGAAGCTGGACGACATGGTCGTCATGTCGCGCGGCTCGGCACAGTTCATGGCACCGTCGGGGCCGGGCTGCGACAACAGACCCGTCAGCGAGGGCTGTCCTGGCTTCGCTGCGGTGCGCCCGGGAAGGCTGGTGCGGCTCAGCCCCAGCGGCGCGAAAACGTGCTCGTCGAGCAGGGCTGAGGCGCTCTGGGAGCCGGCGTTCTCGAGCGCGAGCCCGAGCAGCACGTACCCCGTGTCGGAGTCGCGCCAGGCAGCGCCCGCCGTGGCCGGGTCGAACCCGGTGATGCCGTAGGCGGCGAGCTCCGCGGCGTTCCACTCGCGGGCGGGCAGGCCGATCGCGTCGTCCTGCAGCACGGCACCGTACGAGCCCAGACCGCTCGTTCCGTCGCACAGCATCCCGAGGGTCACGCCGCTGAGACCGGCGACACTGGGGACGTACGTGCGCACCTCGTCATCGAGCGAGACCGTGCCGGCATCCACCATCTCGTAGAGCACGTCGCAGATCATCGGGCGGGTGAGATCGCCCACCCGGAACACGTCGTCGACCGAGGCATCGCCGACACCGGCCACCCATGACCCGCTCCATGGCGCCCAGACACCGACGATCGCGCCGGTCGAACCGGTCGCGGCCATCGCGAAGTTCACCGCTGACTCGAGCTGCGTCTGCGTGTCTGCCGGGAAGGCGCCCTCCACCTGCGTGGGCATGTCGATCTCGACGCTCTTGGCCGGCGTGCATCCCGCGAGCGCGAGAACGACGGCAGCTGCGCCGGCGATCGCGGCGGCAGCGCGTTTGAAGCCGGAACTGATCGGCATTTCACCCCCGCGGTCGTGCTCCAGCATTCAAACACACCCACATCACAAGACCATCACGGCTCTTAGGCTGTGCTGCATGACCCACGTTTTCGACGACGAGACACTGGCCGGTGTTCTCGGGCACATGAACTCCGATCACTCCGACGACAACATGCTCTTCGCACGCGCTTTCGGCCCGCATCCGGCGCCCGTCGGCGCCCGCATGGTCGGATTCGACGGCGACGGCGGGGACTGGGTCATCACGGCTGCCGGGGGCGCGAGCGTCGACATGCGGCTGACGTGGCCCGGCGGTCCCATCACCCAGCGAGCCGAGGTGCGACGCGAGATCGTTGCGCTGTATGACGCCGCATGCGCCGAGCTGGGCATCGAGCCGCGCCCTCACTGACCGCATCCGACATCCTGGGCGAATTGACGATTTAGGTTCTGCTTACCTGAAGGTATAGTGGGCCGCATGAGCGAGCCCATCCCGTTCTCCGCAGCCCTTCGCGAACGTTCCAGCGGTGCCCACTCGGGCAGCGAGGGCGCCGGATTCATGTCCGACCTGATCAAAGGCGAGGGCACGCGCGATGACTACATCGCGCTCGTCGCGCAGCACTGGTTCATCTACGAGGCGCTGGAGTCGGCGGCCGAGCGGATGCGGCGTGACCCCGTGGCGGCGGTGTTCATCAGCGAGCGCCTCACCCGCCTTCCCGCTCTCGCCGCCGATCTCGAGTTCCTCGTCGGTCCCGACTGGCGCGAGCGCATCGAGCCCCTGCCGACCACCCGGCGCTACGTCGACCGCATCAACCAGGTCGGCGCGACGTGGCCGGGCGGATTCGTCGCCCACCACTACACCCGCTACCTCGGCGACCTGTCGGGCGGGCTGTTCATCGGCAAGCTCATGCAGCGCCGGTTCGGTTTCGACACCAACGGCATCGGGTTCTACATCTTCGCGGACATCGCCGACCCGAAGGAGTTCAAGGAGCACTACCGCGTGCAGCTCGACTCCGCCCCCTGGGACGAGGCCGAGAAGGAGCGCGTGATCGACGAGGTGCTCCTGGCCTACCGCTTCAACACCGAGCTGTTCGAGGACCTCGCCCGGGCGAAGGCCGAAGCCGCCGCCTGACCCGGCGCGCCGCATCCGTGCGTGGGGGCGCTGCCTTGCTCGGCCCGAGGAGGGGGAACCCCCGGGGAGCGGAACCGGGAGCGAGGGGATGCGGTCAGGCGCGGGCGCGGGACATGAACCGCTGCACGTCGGGGTCCACGCGGATGTCGGAGGGCCGGAGCGGCCGCGACAGGTACAGGCCGTCGAGCGAGGTGAGCCGGGACAGCGCGACGTACGTCTGCCCGGGCGCGAAGGCTCCCGCCCCGAGATCCACGATGGCGCGGTCGTACGTCTTTCCCTGCGACTTGTGGATCGTGACCGCCCACGCCAGCCGCAGCGGGAACTGCGTGAACTCGGCCACGACCTCCCGGCTGAGCGAGCGGGATGCGGCGTCGTACGCGTAACGAAAACGCTCCCAGACGGCGGGCTCGACGTCGTAGTCGCGGCCGTCGATCTCCACCCGGACGATGCTCCCGGCGATCTTGACCACCGTGCCGATCGTGCCGTTCACCCATCGGGGCCCGTCGCCGTAGGACTGGGTGTCGTTGCGCAGGAACATGACCTGCGCGCCGACCTTCAGCTGCAGCTCCTGTTCGGCGGGGAAGGCGGCCTCCCCGCGCCCGAAGTCCCCACTGACCTCTGCGTGCGCGGTCTGCACGCGACCGGACAGGGCATCGAGGTGGCGCCGGTTGATCGCGTTGACGCGGTCGTTGCGGGTCGCGAGCGTGATGATGGGCTCGTCCGCGGAGAACTCGGGGGGCGTGCGGGCGCCCGTGTCGTTGAGGATCTTGGCCATGTCCGCGGTGACCTGGCCGTAGCGCACCGCGTTCAGCAGCGCCTTGAACCCCGGATCCGACTGCCGATGGATCTCGCGCAGCTCGGCCACGTGCAGATCGGCGCCGTACCGCCCCATGTCCATGAGACCGTCACCGCTCGACTCCCCCGCCCACACGTGCGCGTCGAAGAACCAGAACGAGTGATAGTGGTCGCGCACGTAGCGCAGCTCGTCACCCCGCGGCGGAACGGGCGCCAACTGGTACGGGTCTCCGAACATGACCATCTGCACGCCGCCGAAGGGCTCCGCCCGCCGACCCCGGGCCTGGCGCAGCGCGCGGTCGATGGCGTCCATGAGGTCGGCGTTGACCATCGAGATCTCGTCGATCACGAGCGTGTCGATCGCGTTGAGGAGCTTGCGCGTGGCATCCGACTGGTCGAGTTCGCTGTTCGCGATGAGCCCGATTGGCAGCCGGAACAACGAATGGATGGTCTGGCCCTCGACGTTCAGGGCGGCGACGCCGGTCGGAGCGCACACGGCGATCTGCTTCGACGTGTTCCACGCCAGGTGCTGCAGCAGCGTCGACTTGCCGGTGCCGGCGCGACCGGTGACGAACACGTGCTCCCGGGTGTCCTCGATGAGCCGGAACAACGCCTGCTGTTCGGCGGACAGGGCGGGGGTGCTCACCGATCCATGCTAGGCGCCGCGCGGCCGCATGACGCCCGGGGGCGACTCCCCGCGCTTTCGCGGGGACCCTTTCCTAGACTTGGCCCGTGAGCCGCTTGAGACGAACCCGGCGCCCCGGCGTGCGCCTGGCGTTCGATCTCACGACCCTCGGCCTCATCGGCGCCCTCCTGCTCGCGGCCCTGGGCGCCGGCACGGCTGCCCTGTACCAGGAGTTCTACAGCCCCTCCGCTTTCGTGCAGCGCTATCTCAGCATGCTCGAGTCCGGGCGCGCCGCTGACGCCCTGGCCCTGCCCGGCGTCTCGCTCGACTCCTCGGAGCTGACGGATGCGGGACTGCCCGCATCCGCATCCGACGCACTCCTGCGCAGCGCCGCGCTCGGCTCCCTCACCGACGCCCACGTGGTGTCCGAGCAGACCGACGGCGCCGACACCGTCGTGACCGCCAGTTACGTCGCCGGCGGGCACGACGGGACCACCTCGTTCCGGGTCCGCAGCAACGGGACGCTCGGCTTCATCCCGACGTGGCGGTTCAGCCAGAGCCCCCTCGCCGTCATGAACCTCATGGTCCTCGGCTCGTCCACGTTCGACGTCAACGGATTCCGCGTCGACCGTCGCCAGGTCTCCCCCGACGGCGTCGACGCCGACCCCGTCGCGCCCGTGTCGCTGCTGGTGTTCTCGCCGAACCTCTACTCGGTCACCGTCAACAGCGCGCTCTCGACGTCCGAGGGGCTCGCCGTTCTCGCGGACGCGCCGATGGTGAACGTGCCCGTCACCGTGCAGACCAAGCCGACCGACGAGTTCGTGAAGGTCGTGCAGCAGCGCGTCGAGGAGTTCCTCACCGCGTGCAGCACGCAGCAGGTGCTGCAGCCGACGGGCTGCCCGTTCGGCTTCGTGGTGCGCAACCGCGTCGAGAAGCTCCCGACCTGGTCGATCACGCAACAACCCACCGTCGAGGTCCTTCCCAACGGTGCGGGATGGGTCATCCCCGACGCGGATGCGGTCGCGCACATCGATCTCGAGGTGCGCTCCCTGGCCGACGGTTCGCTGCGCGAGGTTTCCGAGGACGTACCGTTCGTGGTGAACGGAACGATCGACATCCTCCCGGACGGAACCGCGTCGATCCGCATCGGCGGCTACGACCCGGGGCTCTGAGTCAGCCCTGACTGCGACGCGCGTCGCGGGCGGCGATCGCCGCCAGACGTGCGTTGTACTCCTCGAGCTCCGCGTCGCCGGTGCGATCGGCCTGGCGGTCGTTGGATCGCTGCAGGCGCTCGTCGCTGCGGCTCCACTGGATCGCCACGGTGATGCCGAGGATGAGGGAAGGGATCTCTCCGATGCCCCAGGCGACGCCGCCGCCGACGTACTGGTCTTCGAGCGGCGTCGCGCCCCAGGTCCGACCCATCGCGCCGAACCACTCGGCGGCGAACAGGCCCGTCTGCATCATGATCGCCACACCGAAGAAGGCGTGCATCGCGATCACGACCACGAGGGTCAGCAGCCGGAACGGGTAAGGGAAGCGCAGCGGCACCGGGTCGATCCCGATGAGAGAGAGAACGAACAGGTAGCCCGTGATCAGGAAGTGCGTCACCATCCAGATGTGCCCGAGGTGGTCGTAGAGCGACCACCGGAACAAGTCTGTGTAGTAGAAGATCCACAGCGACGCCACGAAGTTGAGCGCGGTGAAGATCGGATGCGTGACGACCTTGGCGAAGGGCGTGTGCACCGCCCACAGGATCCACTCGCGACCGCCGCGCGTACCGTCGTCGCGCTTGCGGATGGCGCGCAGTGCCAGCGTGACCGGTGAGCCGGGCACGAGCAGCAGCGGGATCGCCATCGTCAGCAGCATGTGGCCGACCATGTGCACGCTGAACAGATACTCCTGATACGCGTTCACGGCACCCGAAGTGACCCACAGCAGCAGCAGCATGCCGGCGACCCACATGATCGTGCGATAGATCGGCCAGCGGTCGCCGCGGCGGTGCAGGCGCCACACACCGGCCAGGTACAGGAAGATTCCGAAGGCGACGACGAACAGCCACAGCAGATCGATGTTCCACGCCGTGATCCACCGCAGCGGCGTGAGCTCCGGCGGTACGGGCGCGTCGGTGAGGAACTCCGCAGGAGTGCGCGCCACCGGCGGCTGCTGATCGGTGGGCGGAGGCGTGCGCGCGAGAGCGGCGGCGGCTCCGCTGGCGATGCCCATGAGGGCGAGTTCCACGGCGATGAGCGTCCAGAACCGCCGGGCACTCGCGTTCTCGTTCATCCGCGAGATGAGCCGCAGCCGGTACCAGGCGCCGAGCAGGCCGAGTCCGATCAGGGCCACGACCTTGACCGCGAGGATGCCGCCGTAGGGGCTGAGGAGAGCGGGCAGTGCCTCCACGCTGACCCATGCACGGACGGAGCCCGAGACCGCGACGACGATGAAGGCGACGAGCGCGATGCTGGAGTAGCGCCGCAACAGGGCGATCTGACTCGAGCGCGCCACGACCGGCCGGATCACGACCAGCAGCACGAGCCCTCCCAGCCAGACTGCCGCGGCCAGGATGTGCAGCACGAGCGAGGTGACGGCGACGCTGTGGTTCGCCAGCTCTCCGGAGTGGCCCTGCGTGCCCATCGGAACGAGCGAGGCCAGCGCGAGGATGGCCACGAGCAGGGTCGGCGTCCACGCGCGCACCGCGAAGGTGAGCACCGTGAGCACGGCGCCGGCGACGGTGGTGATGAGCCATGTCCGCCCGAGCTCGACCTCGACGAGGAAGCGGCCGAGCTGCTGTCCGAAGACCGCATCCGCGCTCGGGGCTGCGTTGAAGACGTTGACGAAGGTGAAGAACCCGGTGACGGCGGCGGCGACGGTGAACACCGCGGCGCCGATGGATGCGGTGTCCAGCGCGACCTCGAAGGCGCGGTCCTCGGGCCGCAGGCCGAACAGCGCGAGCACGAGAGCGCCCACCATGGTCGCCGCCGCGAGGTTCAGCACGAGGGTGGCGATGGGAAGTCCCCAGCGGACGACGGGGCCGGCGTCGGCGATGACGAGCGGCGCGGCGCCCCCGCCGTAGGCCAGGGCGACGATGAGGGCGACGAGAGCAGTGACTCCGAGGATGACCGGACCCGCAACCCGCAACGTGGTCGCCGAGACCGTTCCGGGACCGCCCGAACGGGGTCCGGCGGCGCGGGCGGAGGCGGTCGTCATCACTGCTCCAGCCTAGGCGCGCTGCGCTGTCAGCTCGCCCAGACGACGAAAAGGGGGGAGCCTGACGGCTCCCCCCTCACAGACGGTCGTCGATTACTTGACGGCAGCCTTGAGCTTCGAACCGGCGGTCACCTTGACGCGCTTGCCGGCGGGGATGGCGATCTCGGCGCCGGTCTGCGGGTTGCGGCCGGTGCGAGCGGAGGTCTCGACCTGCTCGAACGCGATCCAACCGGGGATGGAGACCTTGGTGCCCTTGGCGACGGCCTCGGAGACCGTGGAGAAGAGGGAGTCGAGCACGCTCGACACGGTGGACTGGCTCTGTCCCGTGGCGCTGGCGATGCTCGCGACGAGCTCGGTCTTGGTGATGGACTTGTCGGCCATGTGGGTTGTCCTCCAGGCGGCGGTGCGCCGCTTTCTTGACTTCGGTCCGGGGCTCGGCCCCGGTTGGTCGGATCGACCGAGCACGAATATACCCACGAACCCCGTGATTCCGCGGATTATGGGCGTGAACCGCCCACATCCGACGGCGTGTCTCACCCGAAATCACCCAAATGGGTCGGAATCGGCCCAACCGGGCGTCCGAGAACGACGAAGGCCCGGAACCTCAGGGGTTCCGGGCCTTCGTGCGGATGCGGGTGCTTACCAGCTGGACTTGGTCACACCGGGCAGCTCGCCACGGTGGGCCATGTCGCGGAAGCGCACACGCGAGATGCCGAACTTCGACAGCACACCGCGGGGGCGGCCGTCGATGACGTCACGCGAACGCAGGCGCACGGGCGACGCGTTGCGCGGCAGCTTCTGCAGGCCGACACGGGCGGCCTCGCGCTGCTCGTCGGTGGACTCGGGCGAGACGAGCGCCTTCTTCAGCTCGGCGCGCTTGGCGGCGTAGCGGTCGACGACCTCCTGGCGCTGCTTGTTGCGCGCGATCTTGCTCTTCTTAGCCATGGATCAGCGCTCCTCTCGGAATTCGACGTGCTTGCGGATGACCGGGTCGTACTTCTTGAGCACGATGCGGTCGGGGTTGTTGCGACGGTTCTTGCGCGTCACGTAGGTGTAGCCCGTGCCGGCGGTCGAACGCAGCTTGATGATCGGACGGACGTCCTGTGCCTTCTTCGCCATTAGAGCTTCACACCCTTCGCGATGAGGTCCTTGACGACGGACTCGATGCCGCGTGCGTCGATGACCTTGATGCCCTTCGCCGAGACGTTGAGCTTGACGTTACGACCCAGCGAGGGCACGTAGTACGTCTTCTTCTGCACGTTCGGGTCGAAGCGGCGCTTCGTCCGGCGGTGCGAGTGCGAGATGTTGTGACCGAAGCCGGGAACCGCTCCAGTCACCTGGCACACTGCTGCCATGGTGATGTCTCCTTCTGTACCGTGACGCCGGACGGCGCCACCCAAGATCCCTTGTCTGCGCCCACGATCGACCCGGCCGTTTCCGACCCGGAAGAGGATGTGGACACGAACTGCGCGCAGGAGTGCGCACAGACAAGGAGTCAGTCTAGCACGTGCGGCGTGTCGCCTTGACGAGCCCCCTCCCCCGCCGACCGTCACCCCACGTTGTCCACAGCGCACCGCGCGCTGACACTCCCGACAGGTGCCGCGCTGCCACGATGGCGTGACGGCCGCGACGCCGTCGATTCGGGGGAGACGATGACGGATACACCGCAGGGCGGCCGCTGGCCCGCCTCCGCGCGCGAGCTCGCCGATCCGCACAGGTGCCCCTTCTGCTTCACGGTGATCAGCGGGTCACCCTGCCCCGCTTGCGGGCAACCGCTGGACGACCCGCGCATGGGGCAGGTGCTCGCGATCGGCCAGATGATGGCGGATGCGGAGGCCACACGCCAGAGCATCATGACCGCCGTCCGCGAGAGCGCCGTCGCCGCGCGCCAGGCGGCCCTCGCGGAGCAGGCCGCCCTCGCCGAGCAGGCCGCCCTCGCCGCCCAGCAGCAGGCCGCCCCGCCGCCGGCCCCCGTCATCCCCGCTCCCGTCGGCGCCGCCGCTGTCGCGTCCGAACCCCTCGCCGCGCCCGTCGCGGCCGACGCCGCACGTGTGGAGCCCGTCCGCTCCGCACCTGTCACCCCCGCATCCCCGCGTCCCGCGGCGCCGCCGCCGGCACCCCGCCGGCGGCGGCTCACCGTGCCGGTGTTGCTGCTCATCGTGGGCGTCTCTCTCGTCGGCATCGCGGCGGTGTTCTTCCTGCTGCTCGCCTGGTTCGTGGCCGGCATCGCTCTTCGTGCGGTGATCGTGGGCGCGATCACGCTCGTCACGATCGGCGGTGCGTCGCTGCTGCGGCGCAGGCGCCTCACGGCCACGGCGGAGGGCATCGCAGCGCTCGGCGTCGTGCTGCTGGGGCTCGACACCTGGGCGGTGTACGCGAACGATCTGTTCGGCGCGGCGAGTTTCCGACCGGCCGTGTGGACGGGCATCGGCGCCCTCACGGTGGCGGTCATCGGCCGCGCATGGGCCCGGTTCTCGCGTCTGCGCACTCCCGATCTCGCGGCATCCCTCGCACTCCCCGCGGGGATCGGGTTCCTGGTCGGCGGCGCCGTCGCGCTGCCGTCGCCCGAGGCGCTGATCGCGGGACTCCTCGGCGCCGCGGTCGGCGGGCTCGCGCATGCGCTCCCCGCGCCCGCATCGTCGGCGCGGTCGGGCGAGACCGGCGCCGTCGAGCGGTTCGTGCTCGCGATCGTCGGCCTGTCCGCCCTCGCAGCGGGCGCGCTGCTGACGCCGCTGTTCGCCGAGGGGATCGGCGCAGCGATCTGGGCCAACGGCGGCGTGATCCTGATCGGCTCGGCGTACGCGTTCGTGCTGCGCCCCGCCGCACCCGAGCGCGTCGCCGGCGCGTGGCTCGGCGCTGCGGCATCCGTGCTGGCTGCCCTCTCCCTCGCGACCGCCGGGTGGCAGCTCGCCGCCCGCAGCGATCTGCCCGTGTTCGGCGTGCTTGTGGCGCCGGTCCTGGCGGTCGCCGCGGCGGTCGCGCTGGATCGTCTGCGGGTCCGGCTGCCCTGGCTGATCCCCGCGGCCATCGCCGCCGGGATCGTCGCGGTCTGTTCGCTCGCCGTGCAGATCGTGATGTGGTCGACCCGCGCGGCGCTCGCGATGTACGGGAACTGGCCGCTGTGGCGCACACCGGCGTTCGAAGCCGCCGGCGGCTCACTCGAGATTCCGCTGCTCGCACTCGTCGCGGCGGCCGTGCTCAGCGTGCTCCTGTTCCTCGCTCCCGCGGCACGACGAGACTCGATGCGGCACGTCCGTCCGGTTGTGGGCACCCTCCTGCTGACCTCCGCCGCGGCCCTCACGCTGATCCCCGCGGTCGCGGTCGCTGCGGGTGTCATCGTCGCGGTCGCATCCGTCGTCGCGATGCGCAGGCGTACGGACACGACGGGATGGGTCGTCGCGGGCTACATCGGCGCCGGCGCCGCCTACCTGACCGGCCTGTCGGCGATCTGGCTGTGGGTAGCCGCGGTCGCCGTCGCCGCACTGCTGCCCGTCGCTCATCGGCTCGCCGCGCGCGCAGCGGGCGGGCTCGCCGTCGCCTTCGCCGTCCTTCCGATCGGCGTGCTCGCGGTCTCGTCGACGATCGCGCCGAACGCGCTGAGCGTGCAGCTCGGCGGAGCATCGGATGCGGCCGCCGCGGGCTGCGCGTTCGTGCTGCTGCAGTGGATCGCACTGGTCTCGGCGCTCGCCTCGCTGCTCGGGTGGCGCGACGCCGCGTCGCGCCGGGCGCTCGCCCTCGCGACGACCGTGCTGCTCGCCGTCTCCCTCCCCGCCGCGGCGGCACTGGGCGCTTCGCCGCTCGCCGAGCGCGCCCTGCTCGAACCGGGCCTCGGAATCGGGCGGGCGGCTCTGCTTGTCGTCGCGTTGATGGCACTGACCGCGCGGCACCGGGAGAGCCCGGTCGGCTGGGCGAGTGCCGCGTTCGTCGCGCCCGCCGCGGCATCCGGTGCAGTGGCTCTGCTCACCCTGGTCGGCGCACCGCCGTTCACCACCGCACTGGTGACGGCTGCGGTCGCCGCGGCCGTCATCGCCGGCGGTGCGGTCCTCGCGCTCCGCGCACGCGTGCCTCGGGTGCGGCTCGCGGCGGATCTGGGCGCGGCGGTCGTACTCCTGTTGGCGGCGTGGCCGAGTCCCCTCCCGGACGGTCGGGTGCTCTTTCCGATCCCGACCGAATGGCGTGGGGCGTTCGTCGCGATCATCGCGATCGCGATCGGCGCCGCATCCGTCACCCGGGGCTGGCGCGCCGAGGGCGCGGGCGGAGTTCCGCTCGCCGCGGCTCCGCGGCGTCTCCTGGCCTGGCCCGCGTTGGCGGGAGGGACCGCGGCGCTGTGGCTGTGGCTCGGGCCGGCATGGCCCGACGCCGCCCTGGAGGCGTACGTCGTTCCACCGGCCGTGGGCCTCATCGCCTTCGCGGTCCTGCTGAGCGGACTCGGCCGCGTCCCCGAGGCCACGCTCGCGGCGGCGTTCGGCGTGGGTCTGGGGCTTCTGCCGTCCGCGGCCACCGCCCTCAGCGGCGACGCGACGCGCGGAATCGCCGCGGCCGCGATCGCCACCGCCGTCGCCGGCGCTGCGGCGTTCCTGGGGCGCCTTCGTTCCTCCCCGCCCGGACTCGCCGCGGCCGCCACGGCGCTCGGCGCACTGCTGCTGGCGGCGAGCGGCCTCGTCATCACCGGACCCGAGGTCGCCGGCCTATGGGCGGCCGCGGCCGTGGCGGTGACGCTGATCGTCGGTGTCGGCCTGGCGCGGGAGACCTCCGCCGCCGCGGTGAGCGTCGCGACTGCGGCGGGCCCCGTCGCGACCGTCGTGGCTGCGGCCGCCGTCATCAGCGCCGTCGCGACGCACGACTCGTTCGCCGTCGGTCTGACCCTGGTTCTCGTCCTGCTCGCCCTGCACCTGGCATCCGCCGGTGCGCACCGCATCCCGCTGACACCGGCACTGCGCTGGACCACATGGGCCGTCGCGCTGATCGCCGGCTCCCTGATGCTCGCCGGCGGCGTGTTCACCGAGGTCGAGCTGGCCTTCGCACCCGCCGGCGTCGCGCTCGCGGCAGGGGCCGTCCTCGCCGCCGTCCGCGCCGACCGCACCAGCGCCCTCGAACGCGCGGCGTGGCTGGCCGGCCTCACGATCACCGCCCTGCCGAGCGTGTTCGCACCCGTCGAGCCGCTGCGCACGTGGTTGGTCATCTCGCTGTCGCTCGCGGCCGCCCTCGTCGTCGTGCTCGCCCCCCTGCCCGACATCGGCCGCCTCAAGACGCCCTCCGTGCTCGTGCTCCTCGTCGCCGCCTGGGCGATGGCGGTGCGCGGTGTGGGAACGGATGCGGTGGCCCCCACGATCGCGTCTCTGGTCGTCGGCGTCGGCTCGGTCGCCGTTGCGGCGGGTCTCGTCCGGATCGGCGCACGGGCAGGCGTCCCCGCATCCGTCGCCGCGGTCGGCTCGGCCTTCGTGGTCGTGACCGTCGCCCTACGGCTCGACGGAGCGCCCACGACGACCGCCGTGACGATGAGCGCCGCAGCGCTGGTCGGTGTGGCGTCCGCCCTCGTGCTCGGACACGAGCGCTGGCGGGGCGTCGCCGCCGTCGCGGCGGTCGCGAGCGCGGTGACGCTGGCCACGGCGGCGGGAATCCGCATCCTGCTGCTGACGGAGCTGCCGGGCGTCCTCTTCACGATCGAACCGGAGATCTGGGCTCTGGCGGCGTTGGGGCTCGTCACCGCCATCGCGGTCGCGGCGCTGCGCACGCGTTCCGGCAGCCGCGTCGACGTCGCCGCCATGATCGTGCTCTCGGCCGCGGTCGGCGCGCTCACGATCGCCGAGCTCGCCGCGTTCGACGGCGCGCGACTCGCGGTCCGCGTCCTGCTGATCATGGTCGTGCTGAGCGCGGCGGGAACCGCGGGCTGGGCGCTTCGCCGCCGGAACGGTCTCGTGCTGCTGGGCGCCGCCAGCGCCTTCGCCCTCGTCACCGCCGCGTCGACGGCGCCCGCGGTCATCACGATGATCGAAGTCATCACGCTGCCGCCCGCTCTCGCGGGACTCGCGGTGGGCCTCGCCCGGATGCGGGCCGAACCCGCGCGGCGCTCATGGCCCGCGCTCGGCGGCTGGCTCGCCCTGCTGACGCTGCCGTCGCTCGCGTACGACGTCGATCCCGATGCCGCACTGTGGCGCGTGGTCGCGCTGGGCGCCGTAGCGATCGCCCTCGTCGTCATCGGCGCGGTCCGCGCTCTGCAGGCGCCGCTGGTGGTCGGCTCGGCGGTGCTGCTCGCCCACGCGATCGCGCAGCTGTGGCCCTGGATCGCCGCCGCCTACGTCGCCTTCTGGTGGCTGTGGCTGGGGCTCGGCGGGGTGGCGCTCATCTTCCTGGCTGCCCGCTACGAGAAGCGGATGCGGGCGCTCAAGGCGGCCTTCGCCGCGGTCACCGCGCTGCGCTGAGCCCGGGTCCGGCGCCGCGTCCCCAGCGGAACGCCGAGACGGTGGGGTCGTCGGGGATCCAGAAGCGCCACGGGAAGTCGTCGCCGCCGGCGACACCCGCCACCCCGACGCGCGGGCCGGTGGCGATGTCTCGGCGAGGACTCACCGGGAGGAGGAGCCGGGCTCGCGCCCCCGCCTGCACGCCACCTGTCACCGCATCGATGCCGTCGTGCACGGGATGACGGAGTCCTGAGGCGTCGCCGAGGCGGCCCGGTCCGCGGGCGAGATCCCGGTCGTGGCGAACGACACCGCGTTCGCTGCGGCGGCGACGGGCCGCATCCGCGCCCTCGACGACCTCCGCGCCGCGCAGGAGGACACCGCCGGCGACTCCCGCGGGGCCGCAGACCACGTTCACGCAGGAGTGGATGCCGTGGCTCAGGTACACGTAGAGGTGGCCGGGCTCGCCCCACATCGTGGCATTGCGCGGCGTCGGTCCCATGCGGGCGTGCGAGCCGGGATCGGGCACGTCACCGGTGCCGCGGCCGTGGTACGCCTCGACCTCGCTCAGGCGCAGCACGACCCGTTCGCCGTCGAGCTCGACCTCGAGCAGCGCGTCGAGCAGGAGCGGCGCGACCTCCACCGGCAGGGCCCTCAGCGCCTCGCGCGTGGCCGGTGCATGGGTCGTCATCGCAGCGGAACCTGGCACCACGAGATGTCGAAGGCGCCGAGGCTGGACACCTCGGTCTCGCTGTCGAGATCCAGGATGTGGGTCTCGACCGTCTCGGGCACCGGCAGGGCGTAGCTCGTCACGTACGGGTTCTTGGCGGCATCCGGCTGCACCAGCACGGCCGCGTAGCGACCGGACGGCGAGACGCACGTCTGCAGCAGCGCCGAGCTCGCCGCCACCGTGAAGACCGGCTTGGCGTGGCCCTCGCCGTCGACCAGCAGAAGCGAGGAGCCGGCGCCATTGGGATCGGTGTACTGACGCAGCGTCCGATCGCCGGTGAGAGGCACGACGCCGCCGAGGTAGCCCGTCGCGTCCTGCGTCGAGACGAGCGGCGTCTCCGAGCCGTCGACGAGCGAGACCGTGACGAGTCCGTCGGCGCGCAGCACGATGGCCGTCGTCGAGCCGCGCGCGATGCCCTCGATCTGCGCGGCCGCTCCCAGATCGACGGGATTCTCTCCCGAGGGCGGTGCGAGCAGCAATCGGCCCTGGAACGAGAGCATGAGGATGCTGTCGGTATCGGGGACGAAGCTCCACTGCGCGACGCTCGCCGGTTCACCCGACACGTCGATTCTCGTCGGCGGGGTGTCGGCGTCGGCCGGCTTGAGCGAGGCGGTGTAGAGCACGCTCGCCCGGGCCCCCGCGGCCGACATGTCGGGGTCGGTGTAGGTGTAGCCGATGGTCTCGCCGCGATCCGCGGTCTGCAGGTCCTGAATCGGCCCCGTTCCGGGAAGCGGCAGCGAGCGCTGTTCCGTCCCGTCGGGGTCGGTCACGATGAGCTCGTTCGAGCCGTCGTCGTCGACGACCGACATGACGAGGTGCGCACTCGTCGCGCGGAAGTCCTCGATGTGCCGGTGCGTGAAGACGGGGACGGCGTCCTCGCCCGACAACGACGTGCGAAAGACGGTGTCGTGCTCGCCGTCGTCGCCGCGCTGCAGCAGATACACCGACAGCGGCGGAGTGCGGAAGCTCTCGGTGAGGGTGACGGCCGCATCCGATCCCTGCCCCGCGACACCCGAGACGGTGACGGTGTAGTCGGTGTCGTCGCGGAGGGGCAGCGTGAAGCGCACCCCGATGCTGCGGCCGGATGTCTCGACGGCGAAGTCCGCGACCGGGCTGACGGTCACCTGCGAGGGGTCGATCGCCGTGAGGGTCTGCGTCGTGGTGAGGATCAGGCGCGAGCCGGATGTGGACACCGCCGCCTGCGGGTCGAACTGCACGTTCGTCACCCGCGGGCCCTGAAGGGTTCCGACCGCGCCCGCGGCGGCGCCCGCGAGCGCCAGCACGGCCAACACGATCGCGAACGCCCCGAGGTACGCGCGGATGCGGCGGCGCCGGGACTGCTCGCGTCGCGAGGGGCGCCGGGCCTCAGTACTCATAGGGATCGCTCGGCTCGTCGATCGGCGTGACCTGTTCGGCCACGATCGCCAGCTGTCCGGACCCGGTCGCGCGCACCGTGCCCGAGACGGTGACCCACTGCCCGGTGGACGGCGCGGCCGCATCCGCCGAGATGGCCAGGCGCGCGGGTTGCGCGTCGATCACGCAGTGCGTGATGACGAGGCGGCTGAGATCGAACCCGCCGTCGATGTCGCCGCTGACGAAGCCCGTGAGGGTCACCGCGTCGCCCTCGAACGCGTCGGGATTGGTCGCCGTGGCGAACACCGCGGCCCAGTCCCCCACCCCGAACTTCGACGTGTCGCCGGTGGAGGCGAGCGAGATCACATCCGATCCCGCGAACAACGGCGGCGCGCCGACGTCACGGGATGCGGCGAGCTCCGCCGAGAGGGATGCCGGCGGAAGCGCCAGCATCGTCACGACGACGCCCGAGGCGAGGACGCCGCCGGCCACCGCGGCCACGGCTCCCGCCGACACCCTGCGTTCGTGACCGTGATGCGTGTGATCCTCGTCATGGGCGTCGCCGTGGTCGTGACCGTGGTCGTCCTCGGCCCCGAGCGGCAGCACGAAGCTCAGCGCCGTTCCGACGAGCACGACGACGGCCATGCCGATCGCGAACCACGCCCCGTCCGGGTTGATGTAGAGGCCGATGCGGCCGGTGACGGCCAGCACCAGGGTGATGACGGCGAGGGCCGCGGCGAGCCCCGCACCCAGCCAACGGGTGAGGACGCTACGCAAGGAGATTCACCACCGCTCCGAGCGCGAAGGCGAACAGCAGGACCGTGGTGACGATCCCGACGAGTGCGCGGGTGGAGAAGGTCGTGCGCAGCAGGGCGATCATCTTCACGTCCACGAGCGGACCGGTCACCAGGAAGGCGACCAGCGAGCCGGGGGTGAACGTCGAGGCGAAGGAGAGCGCGAAGAAGGCGTCGATGTTCGAGCAGATGGAGACGACGATCGCGAGCATCATCATCGCCACGATCGACAGCACGGGGTTCGAGCCGATGGCCAACAGCGCGTTGCGCGGCACGAGAACCTGCACCGCGCCGGCGAGCGCGGAGCCGATCACGAGCGCAGGCATGACCGCACGCAGCTCGACGAGGAACTGCGCCAGGGAGCGGCGACCGCGCCCGCCGCGCTCGTGGACGACGACCTCACACGTCGCGCGGAAACGGTCGGTCAGCAGGGCGTCGGGCGACGGGTGACGGCTGTAGAGCCAGCCGATGAGGTTCGCCACCGCGTAGCCGCCCAGCAGGCGCGCGATGAGGATGCCGTCGCTGAAGCCGAAGGCCTGGTGCGTCGTGATGATCACGATAGGGTTCACGATCGGCGCGGCGATCAGGAAGGTCATCGTCTCGGAGACGCTGAAGCCGCGCATGAGCAGGCCGCGCGCGAACGGGACGTTGCCGCATTCGCACACCGGCACGATCATGCCCAGCAGCGACAGCACCGCCCGACGCGCCCAGGCGCGCCGCGGCATCCACCGCTCCAGGACGCCGGCGGGCAGCCACACCTGGACGAGGATCGAGAGCACGACGCCCAGCGCCACGAACGGCAGCGACTCGATGAGCACGCTGAGCGCGAGCGTGACCCCGTCCTGGAGGCGCGTGGGGACGTCCGCCGGGAGGAGCTGCGGCGCGAAGATGTAGATCGCCGCCATCACGACGATGAGCGCCAGTCCGAGACTCAGCGCCACGGACGTACGCGAGCCGGACGAGCGCCGCGGGGGCGCCGACCTCGCGCGCTCGGTGCGACTAGTCGTCACGCTCATTCGCCCGGGCGGCGGTGCACGCACCGCAGAGCCCGAAGATGTCGACGACGTGCTCGGCGGAGGTGAAGCCGTGGCTCGCGGCCGTGCGCTGAGCCCACTCCTCGACCTCCGAGGCCTCGATCTCGACGGTCAGACCACACTGCCGGCAGATGAGGTGATGGTGGTGGCCGCTGGTCACGCAGGCGCGGTAGAGGTTCTCACCCTCGGGGCTCTGCAACGAGTCGGCGTCACCGCCGGCGGCCAGCCCGGCGAGCGCGCGGTAGACCGTCGCCAGGCCGATGCCGGTGTTGTCGTCGCGCAACCGCGCGTGCAGCGTCTGGGCACTGACGAAACCCTGCGCGTCGGAGAGGGCTTCGCGGACGCGCTCGCGCTGCCAGGTGTTGCGCTGAGCCATGCCCGAATCCTACCCGCGCACCCTGGCAGCGGGCCGGGCGCTGTTCTCAGGCGGCACGCGTCACGCGGTCGCGGCGTGCTCCGATCGCGCGGCAGACGATGTAGATGACGAACGAGATGGTCGTGATGTACGGGCTCACGGGCAGCGTGCCCGCCACCGCGAGCAGGATGCCGCCGACGGCGGAGACGACGCCGAACAGCGCAGCCCACAGCGGCACCGCGAGCGGGCCGGTGGAGATGCGCATCGCGGCCGCTGCGGGGGTCACGAGCAGCGCGAGCACGAGCAATGCGCCGATGATGTGCACGGCGACGGCCACGATGAGCCCGAGCAGCAGCATGAACGCGAGCGAGACCGCCCTCGTCGGCACACCGCGCGCGGCGGCCGACTGGGGATCCAGCGAGTCGAAGCGCAGCGGGCGCCAGATGAGCAGCAGACCCACCAGCACCACGGCCGCGATCGCGATGAGCACGCCGAGCTGCCCGGTCTGCACGGAGACGATCTGGCCCGTGAGCAGGCTGAACCGGTTCGCGCTTCGTCCGTTGTACAGCGAGAGGAAGAGGATGCCGAGACCGAGGCCGAAGGGCATCAGCACACCGATGATCGAGTTCCGATCGCGCGCGCGGGAGCCGAGCCAGCCGATGAGGGCTGCGGCGATCATCGAGCCGACGATGGATCCCGTCACGACGTCGAAGCCGAGGAGGAGGGCGGCAGCGGCGCCGGCGAAGGAGAGTTCGCTGATGCCGTGCACCGCGAAGGCCATGTCGCGCTGCATCACGAACACGCCGATGAGACCGCCGACGATGCCGAGGACGGCGCCCGCCCACACCGAGTTCTGCACGAGCTCGAGGATCTGGCCGTACTGGGCCACGCCTCCGAACAGCGCGTCGCCGACGTCGCTCCAGTTCATGCGTGGTCCTCGTGGTCGTGATGGTGGTGGTGCGACTGCTCCGCATCCGGCGCTCCGACGACGACGAGGCGTCCGCCCGCCCGCAGCACGTGCACGGGAGCGCCGTAGAGGTCACTGAGCACGGCGGAGTCGAGCACCTGGTCGGGGGTCCCGAGCATGAAGGTGCCGCCGGCGATGTAGAGGATGCGGTCGACCGTGTCGAGCACCGGGTTGATGTCGTGGGTCACCAACAGAACGCCGGCCTGACGCTGCCGGCGATGCCGATCGATCAGCGACACCACGGCCTGCTGGTTCGCGAGGTCGAGACTCGTCAGCGGCTCGTCGCACAGCAGGAGGCGGGGGTCGTCCGCGAGCGCCTGTCCGACGCGGAGCCGCTGCTGCTCCCCGCCGGAGAGCAGTCCGACGGGACGGTCGGCGAAGGTCTCAGCACCCACGGCGGTGAGGAGCTCGTCGACGCGAGCCCGGTCGCGACGGCGGGAGATCGGCAGACCGAAGCGGTGGCCGTCCACGCCGAGCGCGACGACATCGCGGCCGCGCATCGAGGTGTCGCGCGGCAGCGGGCGCTGCTGGGGGATGTAGCCGATGCGCCGGTTCCCGGCCCGGGTGACCGGCGCCCCGAGGGCCGTGATCGTTCCTTCGCTGAGCCTGTCGAGGCCGAGGATCGCCCGCAGCAGCGTCGTCTTGCCGGCGCCGCTGGGTCCGAGAACGGCAACCAGCTCGCCGGGCGCGACGGTCAGATCCAGCCCGCGCCACAGGTCGCGTCCGCCGCGCCGAAGCGCAGCGGACGCGATGACGAGCGGGTCGCGCTCGGCCGTCACTTGTCGAGGGCTCCGGCGAGGTCCTCGATGTTCTTCTGCATCCACTGGATGTAAGTCTGGTCGTCCGGACGCGTTTCCGTGAACTCGAGCACCGGAATGCCCGCGGTACCCGCCGCGTCGATGATCTGCGTCGTCTCGGCGCCGCCGGCCTGAGCGTTCGCGATGACGACCTTCACCTCGCCCGACGTGACCTCGTTGAGAGCCGCCAGCAGCACCGCCGCGGGCACGTCCTGGCCCTCTTCGACGGCCTCGCTGAACTCGTCCGGCGTGGCGTTCTCG
Source organism: Microbacterium binotii (assembly GCF_021398715.1). Taxonomy (NCBI): domain Bacteria; kingdom Bacillati; phylum Actinomycetota; class Actinomycetes; order Micrococcales; family Microbacteriaceae; genus Microbacterium; species Microbacterium binotii. The sequence continues at coordinate 3,222,551 of NZ_CP090347.1, forward strand.
AGTCCGGCGGCGGCGATCAGGTAGCCCGGCACCGGCTCGGTCACGAAGACCTCGGCGCCGCCGTGGGCGGCCTTGATGTCGTCGAGGGACTTCTCGAGACCGGCGACCTGCGCGAGGAACGCGGTCGAGTTCGCCTGGAAGGTCTCCGCCTCGTCGGGCACGAGACGCGAGAGCTCCTCGGTGATCGCCTCGGTCACGTGCTCGATCGTGTGCGGGTCGTACCAGACGTGCTCGTTGAAGCCCTCGATGTGGTCGTGGTCGTGCTCCAGCTCGGAGTGCGGGCTCGCCTCGAGTTCGTCCGTGTCGTGCTCGGTCGCCTCGGTGCCCTGCCAGCTGTCGGAGTACTCGGCGGCCACGATCACCGGAGCCTCGGACTTGCTCGCGTCGATGAGAGAGTCCATGAACGCGTCGTACCCGCCGCCGTTCTGGATGATGAGGTCGGCCTTCTGCACCGTCAGCTGGTCCGCGGCCGTGGCCTCGTAGTCGTGGGGGTCCTGCGCGGCGGACGAGATCACGGGCGTGATCGTGGCCGCATCCCCCGCGATCTCCTCGGCGATCTGGCTGTAGACATTCGTCGAGGTGACGATGGTGATCGCGCCGGCGGATGCGGAGCTCTGCGACGGATCGGCCGTGGCCGACGCGCATCCGGCGAGCGTGAGGGCTGCGCCGGCGACGAGGGCGGGCGCGAGGAGAAGTCGGGTCTTCAGGGGCATGGCGGTCACTCTACGCCTACTGATAATCGTTATCAAAATCGGTTGAGCACGACGATGGCACATGGTTCGAGTTCGCTCGACACGTGTACGACGAATTCCGGGGCCCACCCGGTGTGTTGCAACTGCCTCGGTGCGTCCGCGTCGCCAAACTCGGAAGACCGGACCGCAGCTTCGGCATCGCTCACCGTGGTGAGGGGTCACGATGCCCCTGACGATCCTCTGGCCGATGTTCAGAGCGATCGTGATCGGTGGTGGTGACGCACTGATAGGCGATCCTCGCCGGAGCCTGAGAGGAGCATCGTCATGGTTGAGAAGGCCGACACCGAGCGGAACCCCTTCGCGCATCCGGGGTTCATCGTCGGCGCGGTGGTGGTGGCCGCGCTCGTGGCGACGGCCATCGTTCTGAGCGTCACCAACCTCGGCCGTGGCAACGACGACGCCCCGCCCATCGTTCCCTCCGACGCTCCGCGACCCACGGTCACCCGGACGCTCCCACCGGTATCGGTCGCGAGCGCCAGGAGCGCCCATGGTCTCGAAAGCGTCGAGCTGTCCGGCGCTTTTGAGAGGCTCGGAGGAGCCGGCGACGAAGCCGCTTGAGCGGATGCGTCAGGAACGTATGCTGCCGAAGGCGTCACCGCAGGAGAGCGGACCGTAGGACCCGACCACGCCGGCGACGCCGCGGGAAGTGGCGTGAACACGAGACAAGGGCGGGGGCGGCGGTTCACCGCCCCCGCCCCGAGCCTGCGTCTCTACCCTGCGGCTATCGCCGCGTCGGTCGCCGTCTTGAAGCCGAGGTTCATGCGCGTGCCATAGTTCTGACCCACGAACGAGTTCCCCGAAGTGTGCACACCGATCACACAGTTGCCGCATGCGGTGCCGCTTTGGAGTGCCCAGACAGGTCCGCCGCTCTGACCGCCGGAGGTGTCGATCGTGTACGTGAGCTGGCTTGCGCCGAAGGCATACGCCGAGTCAGTGTGCTGCCACATGTGGTAACCCGGTCCGTTCACGCCCACCTTGTCTCCCGGGTAACCCGTGACCCGGTGATAACCGTAGTTCGCGTTCACGCCGCCACCGGGATCCCGGTAACCCATGTGGCCGACAACGTCACCGATGTTGCAGTTGAGTCGGATCAGCCCCCAGTCGGATGCACCGTCCCCGAAGCTGATCCAGTTCTGCGAAACGGTGAGGTTGGTGGGGATGCACCCATACTCTGCGGTGTTGCCCTCCGCGCCGAAGTAGACATACATCTCGGTAGCCCAAGCGCCGTCACCGTACAAGCAGTGGGCAGCGGTCACGACCGTTCGCTGACCGACCAAGGCCCCCGAGCACATGTAGCCGGTGCCGTTGCGCTGGTAGAGCAACAGGGGGATCTGCGAGAACGGCGAGCTGTTGGGGAACACTTGCACACGGTCATCGCTTCCGATGATGACCCGAGACGATGGTCCGCCGGGCGCTGCCGGGGAGAGGGGCATCTCGCTCTCAACATCCGGATCGATGGTCAACTCACCGACGACGAATCCGCCTTCCAGATCTGCCAGATCGCCGCTACCGATCTCGCTCGGCGCGATGTCTTCGGTATTGAGTTCCACCGGCAGAGTTGTGATGTTTCCATGGTTGTCGACAAGCGTCACCTCGTCCGGTGAGACGCCTGCAGAGTCCGCGGGCGCTGCATATGCAGCGCCCGCCCCCGCAGCGAGTGCACCAGCCGGCAGCACGAGACAGATCACCGCCGCCGCAATCCGCCTCCGGACCTTTCGATTTGTCGCCATCATGATCCTCCCCCTCATATGCAACAAATAGCTTTCTCACAGCATGCCAAATTGAGTGGGCGGTGTGAAGAGTGCCAGCAGAGCTGTCAGGCGACGCGGCACTGCGCTGCGGGGTATCGAGCTGCTTCACGGCTGGCGCGGCCTAGGGCGACCGGGCGGCAGGATGCGGTGAGCCAGCCGCATCCGCGTCGATACGGTGGCGGGATGCGCTCCCTCATCCGCCTCGACGACTGGACATCCGCCGACATCGAGCAGGTCTTCGCCCTCGCCGACGCATACGAAGCGGGGCGGGGTCCGAAGACGTCGGGCTGTGCGGTCATGTTCTTCCCAGCGACGAGTCTTCGCACCCGTGTCACATTCGAGCGCGGCGCGGCGCTCATGGGTCTGCAGCCGGTCGTCCTTCCCGAGTCCACCCTCGACAAGCCGGAGGCGCACGCGGATGTCGCGGGCTACCTCGCCGGCTGGGCCGACCTCGCCGTCGTCCGCCACGGCGACATCGGCGTGCTGGAGGCCCTCGCGGCCCCGGGCGCCCTTCCCATCGTGAACGCGATGACGGGCATCAACCATCCCTGTGAGGTCCTCGCCGACCTGTGGATGCTGCGACGGAACCGCGATCTCGCCGCGACACGTTTCCTGTTCGTCGGGCCTGACGGCAACATCTCGCGCGCGTGGCAGGAAGCCTCTCGCGCGCTCGGGCTCGACGTGGTGCAGTGCGCGCCGGCCGAGCTGCGCACACCCGGCGCGCGATGGGTCGGGGATCTCGATTCGGCGATCCGCTCCGCCGACGTGATCATCACCGACGACCCCGGGAGCCACGCCGAGATCCTCGAGCCGTATCGGATCACCGCATCCCTGCTGGATGCGGCGCCTCGCGGTGTCCGGCTGAATCCGTGCCCGCCGTTCATCCGCGGGCGGGAGGTCAGCGAGGACGCGGTGGCACATCCCGCCTTCGTCGGTCACGCGTTCAAGAGCGCACTCCTGCCCGTGCACCAGGCCGTGATGGCCTCCTGCCTCGGAATCGGCTAGCCGCGTCCGCTCCTGCGGGCGGGATGCGGGCGCCGGGCGGGTGCGGACCCAGGCGGGGATCACTCCACGAGGAGGGCGGGCTCCTCGAGGACGGCGGCGACGTCGGCGATGAAGCGGCTCATGCCGTCACCGTCGATGACGCGGTGATCGAACGAACCGGACACCGTGGTCACGAAACGCGGGCGCACCTCGCCGTCGACCACCCAGGGCTTCTGTCGGATCGTTCCCATCGCGATGATCCCGGCCTCACCCGGGTTGATGATGGGGGTTCCCGCATCCATCCCGAAGACGCCGATGTTGGTGATCGTGATTGTCCCCTGCTGCTGGTCGGCGGGCGGGGTCTTGCCCTCGCGCGCCGTGAGCGTCAGGCGCTCCAGGGCCTTCGCCAGCTCGCGCATGCTCAGGTTCTGGGCGTCCTTGATGTTCGGGACGATCAAGCCGCGCGGCGTCGCCGCCGCGATGCCGAGGTTCACGTAGTGGCGGAGGTTGATCTGCGCACCGTCGTCGCCGTCGACCCACGCGGCGTTGACCATGGGCGTGCGACGCACGGCCCAGATGACCGCGCGGGCCATGATCAGCAGCGGCGAGACCTTCGTGTCTGCGTAGTCGGGCGACGCCTTCAGGCGCTTCACGAGCTCCATCGTGCGCGTCGCATCGACGTCGGTCCACACCGTCACGTGCGGCGCGGAGTACGCGCTGCGCACCATCGACCCGGCCGTCGCCTTGCGCACACCCCTCACCGGGATGGACTCCTCGCGCGGGTCGGACTCGGCCACGGATGCGGCGACCGGGATCGTCTCCTCGCGCACCTCGGGCCACTCGGGCGTCTCGATGTTGCGGAACACGCTCGCTTGCGACGCGTGCTTCACGACATCGTCGCGCGTCACCTCGCCGCCGGCGCCACTGGGCGTCACGGCGGAGAGGTCGACGCCCAGGTCGCGGGCGAGCTTGCGGATCGGCGGCTTCGCCACGACCCCGGCGGCGGATGCGGCGGGCGCCGCGGCGGGCTTGCGGCGCCGCGAAGTGACGGCACCGGCGGAGCCGTAGCCGACGAGGACGGAGCCGCCCGCCTCGGGCTCGGCGGCGGGGGCCGGGAGTCCCGGGTCGCCGGGTGCGGGGACATCGGATGCGGGAGCCGCCGCATCCGCGATCGTGATGATGGGGGCCCCGACATCGACCGTCTGCCCCTCTTCGACGAGCACCTCGCCGACCACTCCCGCGAAGGGCGACGGCAGCTCGACCAACGACTTCGCCGTCTCGATCTCGACGATCACGTCGTTGACGGCGACGGTGTCACCGCTCTTGACGTGCCAGGTGACGATCTCGGCGTCGGTGAGACCCTCGCCGACATCCGGGAGATGGAAGGTCTGCGTGCTCATTGCGGTTCCTTTCGCCGTACCTGAGGGGCGGAGTGGTCAGTAGGCGAGGGCGCGGTCGACGGCCTCGAGGATGCGGTCGGCATCGGGCAGGTACTGCCCCTCGAGCTTGGCGGGCGGGAAGGGCACATCGAACCCGGACACGCGCAGCACCGGGGCCTCGAGCGAGTAGAACGCGCGTTCGGTGACGGTCGCGGCGATCTCCGAGCCGAGCGAGGTGAACTGCGGCGCCTCCTGCGCGTAGACCATGCGACCGGTGCGGGCGACGGAGTCGAGGATGGGGCCGTAATCCACCGGCGAGAGGGAGCGCAGGTCGATGACCTCGCAGCTGGTCCCCTCGCTCTCGGCGAGCGCGGCGGCCTGCAACAGCGTCGAGACCATCGCGCCGTGGCCGACGAGGGTGACGTCGGTGCCCCTCCGCACGATGCGGGAGGCGTGCAGCGGCAGCGCACGAGCGGAGAGGTCCACCTCGCCCTTGGGCCAGTAGCGGCTCTTCGGCTCGAGGAAGACGACGGGGTCGTCGGAGGCGATCGCGTCCTGGATCATCCAGTACGCGTCGTTCGGTGTGGACGGGCTCACCACACGCAGGCCCGGAGTGTGCGTGAAGTACGCCTCGGGGCTCTCCTGGTGGTGCTCGACGGCGCCGATGTGCCCGCCGTACGGGATGCGGATGACCACGGGCATGCGCAGCGCGCCCTCGTGACGGTTGGTGAGCTTGGCCAGCTGCGTCGTGATCTGGTCGAAGCCGGGGAAGACGAAGCCGTCGAACTGGATCTCGCAGACGGGACGGAACCCGCCCATCGCGAGCCCGATCGCGGTGCCGATGATGCCCGACTCGGCGAGGGGGGTGTCGATCACGCGGTTCTTGCCGAACTCGGCCTGCAGACCCTCGGTGACGCGGAAGACGCCGCCGAGGGGACCGATGTCCTCGCCCATCAGCAGCACGCGGTCGCTGTCGCGCATGGCCTGGGCCATGCCCGCGTTCAGGGCCTTGCTCATCGGCAGGGTGGTCATCTCGCTCATGCCTGACCTCCCTCGAGGGATGCTTCGTACTCGGCGAGCCAGCGCTTCTGCTCGTCGACGAGCGGATGCGGCTCGCTGTAGACGTGGTCGAACATCATGTCGGTGCCGATGGAGCCGAGGGCCACCGTGCGGGCGCGGACGTCTTCGGCGTAGTCGGCGGCGGCCGCATCCACGTCGGCGAAGAACGCGTCCGACGCACCGCGCGAGCGCAGGTACGCCGCCATCCGGGCGATCGGGTCGCGCTCGGCCCAGGACTGCTCCTCGGCGGAGGTGCGGTACTTGGTCGGGTCGTCGCTGGTCGTGTGCGCGCCCATCCGGTACGTCATCGCCTCGATCGCGCGGGGTCCGCCGCCGGCACGCGCCTCGTCGAGGGCCTGACGCGTGACGGCGAAGCTCGCCAGCACGTCGTTGCCGTCGACCTGGACGCTCGGCATGCCGTAGCCCTCGCCGCGTCGGTAGAGCGGCGCCGAGGCCTGGGTCGCGACGGGGACCGAGATGGCCCACTGGTTGTTCTGGAGGAAGAAGACCTGAGGAGCGCGATAGCTCGCCGCGAAGACCATCGCCTCGTGCACGTCTCCCTGGCTGGACGCGCCGTCGCCGTAGTAGACGATGACGGCCTCGTCCCGATCGAGGTCGCCGGTGCCGGTCTTGCCGTCGAAGACGAGGCTCATGCCGAAGCCCGCGGCGTGCAGCGTCTGCGAGCCGAGCACGAGCGTGTAGATGTGCGTGTTGCCGTTCTTCGGGTCGTACGGGTTCCACCCGCCGTGCGTGAGGCCGCGCATGAGCCGCACGATGTCGATCGGGTCGACGCCGCGGATGGTGCACACGACGTGCTCGCGGTACGAGGGGAAGAGGTGGTCCTGCGCTCTCGCGGCGTGGGCGGACCCGACCTGCGCCGCCTCCTGCCCCCAGCTCGGCGGCCAGAGGGCGAGCTGGCCCTGACGCTGCAGGTTGGTCGCCTGCCGGTCGAAGGCGCGCACGACCACCATGTCGCGGTAGAAGGTCTCGAGCTGGGCGTCGTCGATCGCGGCCACGGCGGCGAGGTAGGGCTCGGCGGCGGGGGTCGGCGCGAACGAACCGTCCGCCGCCAGCACCCGCACCATCCGCGCGTCGTCGTCGGCCGGAGAGAACGTGTCGGGCGAGGTCACGGGCTCTACGCTATCTGCTGGCGGGATGGCCCTCTGGGAGGTCACGTACAACGGATGCGGCAATTCGTAGGATCTGCTCGACAGACTCCTCTTCGCCGATCGAGATCCGCACGCCGTCTCCCGCGAAGGGGCGGACCACCAGGCCGCCCTCGTCGAAGGCCGTCGCGGCGTCGGTCGTGGCCTCTCCCGTGGCGAGCCAGACGAAGTTGCCCTGCGCGTCGGGGACCCGCCATCCTGCGTCGCGGAGTCCCGCGACGACCCGGTCGCGGCGTTCGGCGATCACCCGTACGCGCTCGAGCAGCTCGGCGTCGGCGTCGATGCTCGCGAGGGCAGCCTCTTCAGCGGTGGCGGTGACCGAGAGGGGGATGGCGACGGCGCGCGCCGCATCCAGCACGCGGCGGTGACCGATCGCGTATCCGATGCGGAGCCCCGCAAGCCCGTAGGCCTTCGAGAAGGTGCGCAGCGCCACGACGTTCGGTCGGGTGACGCCCGTGCGGCGCAGCCCGTCGACCGCATCCGGCGCGGTCACGAACTCGGCGTACGCCTCGTCGAGGATGACGAGCACGTCGGCGGGGACCGCCGCGACGAAGGTGTCGAACTCGTCCTGCGTCACGACCGGGCCGGTGGGGTTGTTGGGGCTGCACACGATGACGGCGCGGGTGCGCGGGGTGATCGCCGCGGCCATCGCGACCAGGTCGTGACGACCCTCGGCCGTCAGCGGCACCTCGACGCGGTCGGCGCCGGCGACGGTGACGAAGCTCGGGTAGGCCTCGAAGGACCGCCACGCGTAGACGACCTCGTCGCCGGGGCCCGCGACCGCGAGGATCAGCTGCGAGAGCAGCGATGCACTTCCGGCGCCGATGTGCACCTCGTCGGCGTCGACGCCGTAGCGCTCGGCCAGACGCACGCGGAGCCTCGCCGCGGTCGCGTCCGGGTAGCGGTTCACCGTCTCGGCGGCGCGGAGGGCGGCCAGCACTCGCGGCAGCGGCGCGAAGGGGTTCTCGTTGCTCGAGAGCTTGAACGCGTCGGCACCGGCCGGCTTGCCCTGTCGGTAGACCGGCAGGGCCGCGATCTCGGGGCGCACACGAACGGGAATCGGCTCTGTCACACCGAGAGTCTAGGAGCGCGGATGCGGGGCGCGTGCCACACTTCCGGCATGGGCTTTCTCATCCGCGTCGTGGTGAACGCGTTCTCGATCTGGGTCGTGACCCTCATCCCGGTCCTCGGCGTCAGCGTCATCGCGTTCCCGCCGGGCGGAACGCTCGAGATCGTGCTGTCACTGCTGATCGTGGCGCTCGTCTTCGCGCTCGTGAACACGATCGTCGGATCGGTGGTGAAGGTGATCGCCTTCCCGCTCTACGTGCTCACGCTCGGCCTGTTCTCGCTCATCGTGAACGGGTTCCTGCTGTGGCTGACCAGCTGGATCACCGAGTTCTGGGACTGGGGCCTGCGGGTCGAGAGCTTCTGGTGGGGCGTCGTCGCGGCCCTCGTGATCGCCGTCATCAACGGCATCTTCGGCGTCATCCTGCGCCCGAAGCGACGGGACTGACCGCACCGGCGCGGCGCCGCGGTACGGCGTCGACCTGACGCGCCCCGAACTCCTGCGTCGAGATGAGACGTGCGCCCTCGAGCTCGGCCATGCGCTCGTGCACCACGGCGACGCGCGGATCGGCCGAGGCGTCGACGAGTCCGGCCGTCTCGGCGTAGGCGCTGAGGTGGTGCGCGGGCAGGCCGAGATCCTGCGGACCCGGCGCAGGATCCACGACGCGCGTGGCGACGAAACTCCCCTCCGCCCCCACACGCGTGGCGAATCCTCCGCCGGCGAGCATCGCCACCGGGTCGTCGCCGTGTCGCAGGTCGACGGCCATCGCCTCGGGGCCGGGGTCGGCGGCGGTCGGGGAGCCCGCCGTCCCGACGACGCGCACGTCGTAGTCGCCGGTCGCCGCGACCTGGCCCACCAGCATCCCGCCCTGCGAGTGGCCGTAGAGATAGAGCGTGTCGCCGGGGCGCACACCCGCCTCGGCGAGCATCGCCGTCAGCGCCAGGTAGGCGTCGGACTGCTCGCCGCCGTACCCCTGGACGTTGGAGAGCATGTCCCACACCTCGTCGCCGCCGAGCCCGCTCGTGCCGGCGACGTACACGGCGTACGCGGTTCCGGATGCGGTCGCGTACTTCTCGATGCGCACCCGCGCCTCGCCGCCCTGCGGGATCCGGCCGAGCGCCGGCGCGAGGGCTGCGGGGGCCGCGGCCGAGAGGTCCGCGGGTGGCAGCGGCACGATCTCCGGCACGGGCCGCCCCGTGGGCGCCAGGTGCGTGCCGAACGGGATCCGGCCGCGGACCGCGGTGAGGCGCGCGATGGCCGCCCCCGTGGCCAGACCCGCCCCCGCGAGGAAGGGCATCAGCAGGGTGAACCACGCCCAGCCGTCGCCGAGGCCGGCATCCGCTCGCAGCAGCTCCGTCGCCCCGGGGTAGGCCCGCTCGATCGCGGCGATTCCCTCTCGAGCGCGCGCGACGGCATCCGCGTCTCCTGCGGCGGATGCGAGAGCGGCCTCGGCGCGCATCTCGGCGAGCTCGTACACGGCCGCGCACATCAGCAGGCGGTCCTGCTGCTCCCGCGCGCGATCGGCCAGCGCGCCCACCTCGCGCATGCGGGCGTCCTGGGTGAGCCCCAGCACCGGCAGCATGTGCGCGCTGATCCGCGCATCGGCGCGGGCGATGTCGGCGACGGCTTCGTCCAGACGTGCCGCCGCCCCCACGAGCACCGCGGCCGCATCCCGCAACCGCGCCGTGTCGACGGCGACCGCCCCACCGGAGGAGATGCCCACCTCGCCGGTCACGACGACCACCATCCGAAGAGGTTGCCGCCACCCGTGACCAAGGCCTGACTGCGGATCTCCGCGATCACGTCGTCGAGGGCGAGGAGGCGGCGTCGCTCGTCGGCGAGCGCGGTCGTCCAGGCGTCGTGCGCCAGCTGGAAGGCGCGCATCGCCGGTGACGCCCAGGCCGTCGCCCGGGCGAGGCCCGTGGCGTCGCGGATGACCGTCTCGATGAGCTCGACGGCTGCGAGCACGTCGCGCCGTGCCGCGTCGAAGGAGAAGACGACATCGTCGAGGGTGTCTGTCATCCCCCGATGCTCGCTCCGCATCACAGTGGCGCGGTGCGGCCGCATCCGATCCGAGGATCGCTCGCCGCGAGATCGTGGCTGTGCAGGAGAGGTCGTCAGGACCACAATGGACCCATGCCCGCGTCCTCGCCGTTCCGCGTGGTCTTCGTGTGCACCGGGAACATCTGCCGATCCCCGATGGCCGAGATCGTCTTCCGCTGGTTCGCCGAGTCGGTCGGTCTCGGCGATCGCGTGGTCTCCACGAGCGCCGGCACCGGCGACTGGCACGTCGGCGAGCCCGCCGATCCGCGCACGGTCGAGGCCCTGGAGCGTCACGGGTACGACGGCCGGCATCACCGCGCCCGACAGTTCGACTTCGCGGACTACGAGCGCAACGACCTGGTCATCGCCCTCGACAGATCGCATGAACGCAACCTGCGCGCGTGGGCCCGTTCGGAGAACGATTCCGACAAGGTCGTGCTGCTGCGCGCGTTCGACCCGCAGACCGACGACAACCTGGACGTCCCCGACCCGTACTACGCCGGTCCCGAGGCGTTCGACGAGGTGCTCGCTATGATCGAGAGCGCGTGCCGGGCGCTCTTCCGGCAACTCGAACCCGCCATCCGCTCCGCGGGATGACCCGCGCGGCCCACCGCCCTCGACGGAGTACCGTGTCGAACTTCCCCGCCCAGCCGCTCAGCCCCCTCGACGGTCGTTACCAGGCCGCCGTCTCCGCCCTCGGCGACTTCCTGTCGGAAGCGGGGCTCAACCGCGCCCGCGTCGAGGTCGAGGTGGAGTGGCTCATCACCCTCACCGACCGCGGCCTGTTCGGGCAGTCCCCGCTCTCGGACGCCGAGAAGGACTCCCTCCGCGCCCTCTACCGCGACTTCGGTCAGGCCGAGATCGACTGGCTCGCCGAGCGCGAGGCCGTCACGCGTCACGACGTGAAGGCCGTCGAGTACCTCGTGCGCGATCGTCTGTCCTCGCTCGGACTCGACCGGATCGCCGAGCTCACGCACTTCGCCCTCACCAGCGAGGACGTCAACTCGACCTCGTACGCCCTCACCGTCCAGCGCGCGGTGACGCAGGTGTGGCTGCCGAAACTGCGGCAGGTCATCGAGCGGCTGCGGGCGGTCTCCGTCGAACTGGCGGATGCGGCGATGCTCGCCCGCACCCACGGCCAGCCCGCGACCCCCACCACGATGGGCAAGGAGATCGCCGTCTTCGCGTGGCGCCTGGAGCGGGTGCTCGCACAGCTCGAGTCCTCGGAGTACCTGGCGAAGTTCTCCGGCGCGACGGGAACCTGGTCGGCCCACCTCGCGGCGGATCCGGATGCGGACTGGGTCGAGATCTCCCGCGGGTTCATCGAAGGGCTGGGTCTCGGGTTCAACGAGCTCACCACGCAGATCGAGTCGCACGACTGGCAGGTCGAGCTCTACGACCGCGCGCGGCACGCGGGCGGCATCCTGCACAACCTCGCGACGGATGTCTGGACCTACATCTCCCTCGGCTACTTCGCCCAGATCCCCGTGGCGGGCGCGACCGGTTCGTCGACCATGCCGCACAAGATCAACCCCATCCGCTTCGAGAACGCGGAGGCGAACCTCGAGATCGCGGGAGGCCTGTTCCAGACCCTGGCCGCGACCCTGGTCACGAGCCGCCTGCAGCGCGACCTCACCGACTCCACCACGCAGCGCAACATCGGTGTCGCGTTCGGCCACTCGCTGCTCGCGCTCGACAACCTGCTGCGCGGGCTCGGCGAGATCTCGCTCTCGCGCGAGGTGCTGCTGGCCGACCTCGACACCAACTGGGAGGTTCTCGCCGAGGCGATCCAGACCGTCATCCGCGCCGAGGTCGTCGCGGGTCGCTCGCAGATCACCGACCCGTACGCGCTCTTGAAGGAGCTCACCCGCGGTCACCGCGTCGGCGGCGCCGATCTCGCCGAGTTCGTGCGCGGCCTCGACATCGGCGACGCGGCGAAGGAGCGACTGCTCGCGCTGACGCCCGCGACCTACACGGGCCTCGCCGCCTCCCTCGTCACCGGCGCCTGACCCTCGGGCGGGCTCCCGGCATCCGGGGGGCGGGGCCCATCTCCCACGCGAGACTGCGTTTGCAGCACGAGATCACTGTGTTCACCCGTGATCTCGTCCAGGAGATGCAGTCTCGGGGGACGGTGGGGACACGCGCGAAGGGGCGGGCCCACTCGGGCACCGCACCGCGGGCGCTAGGCGCGGGGCGGGGTGTCGCCGTCGGCGGAGTCGGATGCGGGGCCGTCGCCGGATGCGTCCTCGGACTCCTCCTTGGGCAGCAGCACCGCGCGATCGACCGTACGGTTCACCTGAGCCGGGTCGACCGCGAGCATGAGCAGGGCGATGATCACGAGCGTCGCGATGAAGGTGATCCCGGCGACGATGCCGCCGACCATGAGGGCGTGGCCCGACTGTCCGGCGACGCGGTTCTGGAAGAAGCCCATCGAGATGAGCGTGACGATTCCGGCGAAGAGAGCGGCCGCGAGAGCGAGCCCGATCAGCTGAGCGGGCTTCATGATGTCGCGACGGGTGGGCTTGTCTGTCATGCCGCCTCCTCGGGCGCGGGGGCGGACTCGCGGCGCGGGGAGAAGCCCGCGATCCCCAGGTAGACCGCGACGATCGCCGCGTAGCCGCCGAAGAGTCCGACGGCGATCGTGATGCCGGTGAGTGTGAAGGAGCCGGCCTCTTCGATGCTGTACTGCAATGCGTAGGCGGGCTGCACGGCGAGGGTGCCGAGCGCGAGCAGCACGCCCACGATGCCGACCGTCAATGCATCGCGTGCCTCGGAGCGGGCGACACTGCCGCGCTCTGCGGCGCGCAGGGCCCGCAGGCCCGCGATGCCCTCGATGAGGCCGGTCACGAGCGCCCACGAGATGACGATCACGAAGAAGGCCAGCGTCGTGCGCAGGGTCGGGATGCCGGAGACACCGCCCGCGATGAGGGTGAGAGCACCCAGCACGATCGGCAGCCGGCGCTGACCGGGGCCGTACACGAGCCACGCCGAGAGCAGCCAGACGATCGCCGACGCCATCGCGAAACCGCTGAACACCGACAGACCCACGGCGGCGGAGTGATCAGGCGAGAACGTGATCATGACGGCCGCCACGGCCGCGAAGAGGGCTCGAACCAGCTGGAGGTGGCGCGGCTCGAAGGCGCGCGCGGAAGAACTGCTGGTCATGGCTCGACTCGTGAAGGTGGGTACGGCGGCGGAACGGATACCTCCAGTCTAGGTCGTGCTGATGAGGAGCCTGCCGTGAACGGACGGCGGCGGCCGCTCGCGCGACACAATGAGGTGTGCCGATTCTCAACAAGGACATGACGCTGTGCATCTCGCTCGCCGGGCGACCCTCGAACATCGGGACGCGCTTCCACAACTACCTCTACGACGAGCTCGGACTGAACTTCGTCTACAAGGCGTTCACGACCGATGACATCGCTGGGGCGATCACGGGGGTCCGGGCGCTGGGGATCCGGGGGTGCTCCGTGTCGATGCCCTTCAAGGAGGCCGTGATTCCGCTGCTCGACGAGATCGAGCCGTCCGCGGCCGCGATCGACTCGGTGAACACGATCGTCAACGACGGCGGACGGCTGTCGGGCTCGAACACCGACTACGAGGCGGTCGCGCAGCTGCTCGCCGAGCATGCCGTCGACCCCGCCGCATCCGTGCTCGTGCGCGGGTCGGGCGGAATGGCGAAGGCCGTCGTCGCGGCGTTCCACGGTGCGGGCTTCCGTGATCTCACCGTCGTCGCCCGCAACGCCGAGGCGGGCCGGGCGCTCGCGGAGCGCTACGGCTTCCGTGCGGTCGCGGAGGATCCGGCGCCGGGGCACGCGGTCATCGTGAACGTGACGCCGCTCGGCATGAACGGGGCGGATGCGGACGCGCTCGCCTTCAGCACGGACCACATCGACGCCGCGGAGCGCGTGTTCGACGTGGTCGCCTTCCCGTCCGAGACCCCCCTCATCCGCTCCGCGCGCGAACGGGGCGTCGCCGTCATCACGGGCGCCGAGGTCATCGCGCTTCAAGCGGCACGGCAGTTCGCGCGCTACACGGGCGTGACCCCCACGCCCGAGCAGGTCGCGCGCGCGTCGGAGTTCTCCCGCGCCTGAGCAAGGCAGACGGCCACCCGTTGCCGATTGGACCCGGAGGCGAGAAGCCCTGCGCGGGCAGACTCGGGGGATGACCAGATCGGCCGCATCCGGACTGCTCTGGGGCGCGCTCGGTGTGCTGGCCTTCTCGTTCACGGTCATCTTCACGCGGATCGCCGTCACCTCGCTGTCGCCGCTGTTCGTGGGGGCGGGGCGTGCGGTCGTGGCCGCTGCCCTCGCCGCCGTCGCCCTGGCCGCGACCCGATCGCATCTGCCGCGCGGCGGACAGTGGATGCGGCTCGTCGTGGTGGCCGGCGGGGTGGTCGCGGGCTTCCCGCTGCTCACCTCCTACGCGCTCACGGTGGCGCCGGCCAGCCACGGGGCCGTCGTGATCGCGCTGCTGCCCGCGGCGACCGCGGTCGCCGCGGTGCTGCGCGCCGGCGAGCGCCCCGGACGCACGTTCTGGGTGCTCACCGCCGCGGGCGCCGTCGCGGCGACGGTGTTCGCCGCCATCGGCGGCGGATGGGGCGGCTTCCACTGGTCGGACCTGCTGCTGCTCGGGGCCGTCGCCGCCGCCGCGATCGGATACGCGGAGGGGGCGCTGCTGGCGCGCGAGCTCGGCTCGTGGCAGACGATCTCGTGGGCGCTCGTCGTGGCCGCCCCCGTGATGGCCGCGTTGACGGCGGTCTCGGCGGTCTCGGATCCGCCGACGGCGACGCCGGGCCAGTGGGCCGCGTTCGGCTACCTCGCGGTGGTGAGCATGTTCCTCGGCTTCTTCGCCTGGTACCGCGGGCTCGCGATCGGCCCCATCACTCGGGTCAGCCAGCTGCAACTGGTTCAGCCGGTGCTCTCGATCGTGTGGGCTGCACTGATCCTCGGCGAACCACTGACCTGGGCGACCGTGCTGGGGGGCGCTGCGGTCATTCTGTGCGCATCTGGCGCCGTCCGCAGCCGCGCGCGCTGAGCCGCTGGCATGATCGCCTCGTGGAGGTTCCCGACCTGACGACGATCGCGCAGCTCCGGCGAGCGCGCGACCGCATGGACCGCGACTACGCGAAGCCACTCGACGTGGAAGCGCTGGCGCACAGCATCCCGATGTCGGCCGGTCACTTCAGCCGACAGTTCCGCCGCCTGTTCGGCGAGTCTCCGTACCAGTACCTGATGACGCGGCGGATCGAGAGGTCGATGACACTGCTGCGCCGCGGCGATCTGAGTGTGACCGAGATCTGCTTCGCGGTCGGCTTCTCGTCGCTGGGCACGTTCAGCACGCGCTTCACCGAACTCGTCGGCGTTCCGCCGAGCGTGTACCGCACGCAGGACCCGCCGTTTCGCGAGGGGATGCTGCCGTGCATCGCGAAGCACCTCACGCGTCCGGTCAGGAATCGAGAAGCGTGACGGATGCTCGTCGCCCTAGCGTGAGCGACATGGACATCACGATTCACTCCAGCTTCCTTCCGCACACCGATCCTGAGGCATCGCTCGCCTTCTACCGCGACGTGCTCGAGTTCGAGGTGCGCCTCGACGTCGGATACGAGCAGATGCGCTGGATCACGGTCGGACCCGCCGGCCAGCCCTCCACCGCCATCGTGCTGCACCCGGCGAGCGTCGGGCGCGATCTCTCGGACGAGGAGCAGGAGTTCCTGCTCGCGCTCATCGCCAAGGGCAGCTATTTCGGCGTGAACCTCGCCACCGACGATCTCGACGCCGTCTTCGCACGCGTGGAGGCCTCGGGGGCCGATATCGTGCAGGAACCCATCGAGCAGGACTACGGGCTGCGGGACGCGGCGTTCCGCGATCCCGCGGGCAACCTCATCCGCATCCAGCAGAACAAGGAGCAGCAGGCATGAGCACAGGATTCTCCGCGCAGGAGCGCGAGGCCATGAAGCAACGAGCCGCCGAGCTCAAGGAGATGAAGGGTGTCAAGGGCGCCGCGAAGCGGGCGAAGGAGTACGACGCCTGCCTCGAAGCCATCGACGCCCTCACCGGCAGCGACCGCCAGATCGCCGAGAGGCTGCACGTCATCGTCGCCGAGGAGGCACCGGGGCTCGCACCCAAGACCTGGTACGGATTCCCCTCCTATGCGAAGGACGACAAGGTGGTGGTGTTCTATCAGCCCGCCGCGAAGTTCGAGACCCGCTACGGTTCCATCGGCTTCAACGAGACCGCGGCGCTCGACGACGGCGAGATGTGGCCGACCTCCTTCGCCGTGCTGGAGATGACCCCGGCCGCCGAGAAGACGTTCCGCGAGCTCGTGCGCCGCGCCGCCGGCTGACGTCTCAGCGCCGCCTAACCTTCGTGGTGCCGGTGGGAAGCGGGGAATAGCCTGACGGCGTGAGCGAATCCGCCGAGTACGGGGTGCACCCCGACGAGCCGCACCGTCAAGGCCTGTCCCAGCGCCTGAACTGGTTGCGCGCGGGTGTGCTGGGCGCCAACGACGGGATCGTCTCGACCGCCGCCGTCGTGGTCGGCGTCGCGGGGGCCACCTCCGAGGTCGCCCCCGTCTTCCTCGCCGGCACGGCGGCACTCGTCGGCGGCGCCATCTCGATGGCCCTGGGCGAGTACGTGTCGGTGTCGAGCCAGCGCGACTCCGAGCGCGCGCT
This sequence comes from Microbacterium binotii, assembly GCF_021398715.1. Taxonomy (NCBI): domain Bacteria; kingdom Bacillati; phylum Actinomycetota; class Actinomycetes; order Micrococcales; family Microbacteriaceae; genus Microbacterium; species Microbacterium binotii. Next base: position 3,239,424 of record NZ_CP090347.1, read on the forward strand.
CATCGCGAAGGAGACGCGGGAGCTGCGAGAGCAGCCCGAGGAGGAGTTCGAGGAGCTCGTCGGGCTGTACCGGGCGCAGGGGCTCAGCGAGGAGACCGCAACCCGTGTCGCCACTGAGCTCACGGCGAAGGATGCGTTGAAGGCGCATCTCTCGGCCGAACTCAACATCGACGCCGACGACGTGGTGAGCCCGTGGCACGCGGCGCTCGCGTCCGCCATCGCCTTCTTCGTCGGGGCACTGCTGCCGATGGCCACGATCCTGTTCGCACCGCATCCGCTGCGCATCGCGCTGACCTTCGTCGCAGTGCTCATCGCCCTCGCGATCACCGGCTACGTCGCGGCGTGGATCGGCGGGGCGAACCGGGCCCGTGCGATCGCGCGGACGGTGATCGGCGGGGCACTCGCGCTCGTGGCGACCTACGCGGTGGGCAGCCTCTTCGGCACCACGGTCGGCTGACCTTTGCGGGGCCCAGTGCCCTCTCCTTCCTTCCCGCCTTCCTCCCCCGGCTCGCCTGCCTCTCTCCTTCCCGCCTCTCCCGCCTCTCTCCTTCCCGCTTCCCTCCCCGTTCGCCTGTCACAGATCGACGGCTTCGCGTCGATCTGTGACAGGCGAAGCGGGTTCGGTACTGTCGGGACAGTCGACCGAGGGGGAGAAGTGACCGCATCCGATCAGCCGATGCGCCGCCGCAAGCCGAAGCTGGATGCGTGGGGCACGACCGGTGTCGCCATGGCGGCGATCGCCATCCTGCCGACCCTCGGCATCTTTCTGATCGGCTTCATCCCCGACATGAACCCGATCTGGTGGCTGGGGATCCTGCTCATCCCGATGCTCGCCGTCATCGGCGCCGCCGTGCTGGTCCTGGGTGTCGTCGGCGCGGCCGTCGGCGCGCGGCGCGGCACCTCGTACGGGCTGTCGATCGCCTCGATCGTGCTCGGCGTCGTCATGATCGCCCCCATCGCCTGGCTCTGGTTCAGCGGCGCCTGAGCGGGCTCGCGGCCGCATTCGTCGGTCGCCGCTGGTCGGAGGTTCGCGCGAATGTCGGAGGATCCCCGCCGGATCCTCCGACCGGAGCCCGTTTCTCCGACGCCCGACGCGCGCCAGCCGGTCAGCCCGCCGCCAGCGCCGACCCTTGCGCGCGGATGCGGGCGAGCGCGCTGAGGCCGAGGGCGATCGCCGCGATGGCGGTCAGCACGTTGGTGCCCGCCGCCAGCAGCAGCACGATCGCCGCGAGTCCGAGCAGCACGGCATGGGAGATGCGCGCCACGGATGCGGTGGGCCGCGGCATCCGGCGTCGTTCGAGACCCGCCAGCGCCCACGCCACCCCCGCCGTCAACGACAGGGCGACGACGAACCACGGCAGGCGGGTGAGCCACCACGTCGGGCTCGAGGGCTCGGGCAGTTCGAGCCCGGTGGTGAGGGCGACGAGCGCCGACACCCCCGCCATGGCGAGCAGCACCGGCATGTGCCAGAGATAGATGGTCATGGTGCGGGCCGTGACGAATCCGGTGAACGCCGCCACCGCCGGACGGCGGCTCGCCGCGGCGAGCGGTGCGCGCAGCAGCGAGAGCAGCGCGGTCTGAGCCAGCCCGACCAGCAGCAGCGCCGTCGTCGGCGGGTTGAGGTTCTCGTAGAGATCGGCGGAGAAGACGCCTCCGGTCATGCTCACCGCCAGCACGGCGACCGCCGCGACGCCGATCACAACGCGGGTGCGTCGACGCAGCGCGTCGATCGTGCCGTCGGCCATCACGAAGCCGAGCTGCTGCAGCGCCAGCCACACGAACGCGAGGTTGAGCATGCCGATGGCATCGATGCCGGTGACCGCGCGCATCACGTCGACCGCACCGGCGGCCGCGACCAGCAGCACGATCATCCGGAGCGGAGCGCGTTCGTGGGCGGCGAGCAGCGCGGGAAGCAGCGCCTGGCACAGCAGGAACACGGCGAGGAACCACAACGGCTGCCCGTAACGGAAGCCGGCGATCCGCACGAGCTCACCATCGACGCCGGCGGCCAGGAGGGCGGCGAGCGCGACGGCGACGACGGCGAAAGTGAGCAGCGCCGGCACGAGCAGGCGGTGCACGCGCGCGGCCACGAACGCCCCCGGCGTCCCGCCGCTGCGACGCGTCCGTCGATACGCCAGAGCGCCCGCGTAACCGCCGATGACGAAGAACAGGGGCATGATCTGCGCGACCCACGTCAGCGGCGCGAACCAGGCGGCGCCCTCGGCGGCGTTCGCGAAGACCGGGCCCGCGGGGGTGACGGTGACACCGACCATGACGGCGTGGAGGAGCACGACGATGACGACGCAGATCGCGCGTGCGAGATCGATCCCGGTGTCGCGGCCCGCGGCGGGTGCGATCGCGGTCCGCGGTGCGGTGAGCGTGATGACCATGCGTCCTCCTCGAGTGGGTCTCGAGAAGGCTATGGATGCGGCGCGTGCTGCGGCATCACACCCAGGGGTCGTCCGACCCCCTACCTCGGAGTGAGATTCAGGGTGCGGGCTCGGCGAGGCCCGCGTCGTAGGCGAAGATCACGGCCTGCACGCGGTCGCGTGCGCCGATCTTCGCGAGCAGCTTGCCGACGTGCGTCTTCACGGTCTGCTCCGCGATGAACAGCTCGCCCGCGATCTCGGTGTTCGACATGCCTTTCGCGAGCAGCACCAGCACCTCGCGCTCCCGGTCGGTGAGCTCCGCCAGCTGCGCTCCGCCTCGCGGCGCACGCGGTTTCTGCGTGGCGAACTGGGAGATCAGCCGTCGCGTGACGCGGGGCGAGAGCAGGGCGTCCCCGGCGGCGACGACCCGGACGGCCTGCACGAGCTCCTCGGGCAGCGCGTCCTTGAGCAGGAAGCCGCTCGCCCCCGCCTGGAGCGCGTCGTACACGTAGTCGTCGATGTCGAACGTGGTCAGCATGAGGATGCGCGGCACGTGTGCGGCGGGGTACGCGGGCCCCAGGATGCGGCGGGTCGCCGCGATCCCGTCGAGCTGCGGCATCCGCACATCCATGAGGATGACGTCGGGCTCGAGACGCGCCGCGAGCGCGACCGCCTCCTGTCCGTCGGCCGCCTGCCCGACGACGCGGATGCCCTCCTGGGCGTCGAGGAGCGCGGCGAAACCCGCGCGCACCATCGCCTGGTCGTCGGCGATCAGCACGGTGATGCTCATGGGGACTCCTCGCCGGCGGTCGGCAGTGTCGCCGCCACCGTCCATCCTCCCGCGGGATCGGTGCCGACGGTGACCGTTCCGCCCAGCAGGGCGACGCGTTCGCGGATGCCGCGGAGCCCGTGACCGGCGCTGGAGGCGTCGACCGCCTGTTCGGGGGATGCGGTGTTGTGCACGCGGATCGTGACCTGCCCGTCGCGCGCCTCCACCCTGACCTCGAGGGCCGCGCCGGGCGCATGGCGCACCGCGTTGCTCAGCGCTTCTTGGACGATGCGGTACACGGCAATCTGCACACCCGCGGGAGGAGGGGTCGTCATGACGGCGAGCGACAGGCCCACCTGCACACCCGCACGGCGGACGCTGTCGACGAGGTCGGGAATGTCGGCCATCCCCTGCTGCGGCGCGAGCTCGGGCGTCTGCTCCTCGGTGCGGAGCACGCCCAGCAGTCGGCGCATCTCCCCCAGCGACGCGCGCGCCGACGCCGCGATGTCGTCGAACTCCTGCACCGTCTCATCGGAGAGGTCGGCGAGGCGGTACCGAGCGGTGGAGGCCTGCACCTGGATCACCGACATGCTGTGGGCGAGCACGTCGTGCAGTTCGCGGGCGATGCGCGTGCGCTCCTCGACGAGCATGCGCCGGGACTGTTCCGATGCGGTCAGCTCGCGCTCGCGGGTCAGCTGCTCGTTCAACCGGATGCGGCCCGCCAGGAGCACTCCGATGAGCAGCACCGCGGTGGAGATCGACGCGGTCACGATCAGGTTCGCGGTGGCGGCGGGCGCCGCATCCGTGATGATCAGCGGCGCGACGAGCGAACCGAGGTTGCCGACGGCCCACGGCCAGCGGCCGAGTCGCCAGCCGTGCAGCGTCGTGATCACCAGCACGAAGACGACGAAGGCGATCATCGCGGGCACCGACCACGGCCAGGGCCATGCGCCGTCGTGCGGAACGCTCACGACCAGGGGGAGCACGAAGGCCGTGACGCCGAAGACCACGATGGCGGTGCGTGGGCGCGTGAGGGAGATCCACGGCGCCGCACACACGCCCGCGCCGAGGAGCATCGCAAGCGGCAGCGGGGTGCCGTAGAAGACGGCGTGCAGCGGCACGAGGACGCTGAAGAGAGCGACGCCCGTGACGGCGAGCGCGACGAGCCCGAGGATCTGCGAACGCGTGCGCGGGGCGGAGCGCGGGATCTCGGTCATGCTCCCAGTGTGGCCGACACGGGCACCGGCTCGACCGCCGCGGGGGTCTCGCGCCCGCGACGACGAAGCGCGGCGACGCGGTCGATGACGATGCCCACGCCGAGGGCGAGGGCGACGCCGATCACGGCGCTCAGCGCCGGCTGATCGCCGAGCCACTGCCCCGCGAGGGTTCCGATGACGACGCTGTAGAGCGCCCAGCTGACGCCTGCGACGACGCTCAGCGGAGCGAACCGACGCCACGGGTATCTCAGCGCTCCGGCAGACATGTTCACGGCGACCCGACCGACCGGGATGTAGCGGGCGCCCAGGATGAGGGGAGCACCGCGCGTGGTGAGCGCCGCACGAGCGCGCGCGAAGGCTCCCGCGACGCGGGGTCGCCGCATCCAGCCGTACCGGGTCGTGCCGACCCTGCCACCGATCGCGTAGGCGATGTTGTCGCCGACGGCGGCACCGAGCGCGGCCACGAGGCATAGCGCGACGAGGGTGGGCACGTCTCCGGTGGCGGCGGCCACGGCGGCCGCGGCTACCAGCACCGTCTCGCTGGGCATCGGCGGGAAGAACCCGTCGATCACGGCCGCGGCGAACATGACCGGCAGCAGCCACGGCGAGGCGGCGGCCTGGAGGATGAGATCGGTGACGACGTCCACCCCTCGACGCTACGAATCGAGGCGTCTCCCCCACATCCCTCGGAAGTATCTCCCGCGTGATACCTGAGAGGGGTTCGTGTGCCGGTTGTCGCCCCCTCGGCTCCCGTCGGAGATTCGCCCCGATGTCGGAGGATTCTGCCCCGAACCTCCGACCGGAGACCGATTCTCCGACGCCCGAGCGCAGCACCGGACGAGCAGGCGCCGTCGTCAGCCCGCCGCGGCGACCCGCGCCACCTCGCGCGCGAGGTGCGGGTGCCACATCGCCCCCGTGGCGCTCATGACCGCATCCGCTCCCGCTTGTCGGTAGGCCAGATAATCGGCGGGGCTCGTCACGCCGCCGGTGCCCACGATCGCGAAGTCGGCGTCCCGGAGCGCGCGGATGCGGGCGAGTCGGCGGGTCATGTCGAGCCCCGCCCACCGGATGGCGTCGCCGCACACGCCAGCGCTCTCGCGTCCGGCGCCGAGCGCAGGTGCCCCGGATGCGGTCACGAGCCGAGCGGGGATCGTGTTCACCGCGGCGTAGCCTGCCACGAACTCCGCGGTCGCGTCGACGAACCGTTCGAGGGCCGCATCCGTGTCGAAGTACGCAAGCTTGACGAGCAGGGGGACGTCGCCGATCTCGTCCTTCACGACGGCGAGGATGCGGCGCACGCGCGGGGTGTCGAAGCAGAGCAGGGATGCGGCGCCCTCGTTCGGGCACGACAGGTTGAGCTCGAGCACCGGCGCGCCGGTCTCGACGACGAGCCGGGCGGCACGGAGGTGATCGGCCACGAGCGCCAGCTCGCCACCGGAGCCTCGGGTGCCCTGGAAGCTGCCGATGAGCAGCTGCCCGTTCCCCGCGGCGGCGACCGCCGCGGCCATGTCGGGCTGCCAGATGTCGGGGTCACGCGAGGGCACGCCGAACGAGTTGCTGATCGACAGCGGCGGGGTGAAGTCGCCGTCCGCGCACACGGCGTCGGTATCCAGGGTCAGGTCGCCGTCGACGTGCACCGCGAGCACGTTCGGAAACGGGTTGCTCGGGTGTACGCGCGTGCGCACGGTCTTGTAGACGGCGAGGTCGTAGCCGTGCGCGAAGGCGGCCGCAACGAACCGCGCGTTCAGCAACGGCCCCGCGGGGATGCCGAACGGGATGCCGACGGCGCGTCCGAGGAAGCTGTTCCCCCAGGCCGGAGGGGCCGCATCCGCCACGGGCTCGGCGAATGCTCCGAACGGCCCGCGCGCGTAGTTCTGCTCGTAGGTCAGGGTCGGATCGTAGAAGGGGAGCACCGCCGACGAGCGTAGGCATCGGCGTCGGCGCCGCGACCCGGCGCGGGCCGTGAGAAGAGTGCGTTCTCCGTCTCGAGGGGGATCCGCGAGGCGGCGGCGCGCTCGTAGGCTCGCGGCATGAGCGACCAGAAGCAGTCCTGGAACTCGACGTACGTGGCCGTGGCGATCCCGTTCCTCGCGATCGCGGTCACGTTCTGGCTGACGATGGACAACATCGCCGTCGCACTGCCGTTCTTCGTGCTCGCCATGAGCTTCTTCGTCATCGGCATGACATCGAAGGGCGGCGATTCCGGCGAGTCGGTCAAGCCGGTCGACACCGAGAAGGAGTGACGCGCGTTCAGTCCTCCGGTACGACAGTGCCCTGATGGAAGAGCATGCGGGGCGTCCCGTCCGACACGACCCACAGCGACGAGTGCCGGCTGACGGTCGTCGCCGCGCGCAGACGGTACGTCACGAGGACCGTGTTCCGGGCCACGTCGACGAACCGCCACTCGTCGGTCGACGGGGCGTCCCGCCATGGTTCGTCGGCGAGCGCCTCCAGGATCTCGGCACGCGTCCAACGGCGTCCGGAGCGCCCGATCTCGGTGAAGTCGGGATGCAGCAGTCCCGCCACCGCATCCCGATCACCGCGGATCTCGCTCGAGAGCAGGGCCGTCTCGGCAGCTTGGATCGCTGCGAAGCGTTCGTCCGAATCCGCCATGGCGAGAATCTAGCCCGAACTCACGCCCGCCGGGTCGTCCGCGAAGCGTGCGACGAGGTCGTAGGCCTCGCGCGCTTCCCGCGTCCAGTACGCGCCCGGGTACACGTGGAAGCCGTCCGGGGCGACGACCAGCCGCACGGGACTGCCGGCCCGGCTCGCCTTCTCGGCGAAGAGCTGTGCGTCGGCGAGGAAGATGTCGCGTCCGCCCTGGAACAGCAGGGTCGGCGGCAGGTCGGCGAGGCTGTCGAAGATCGGGCTGATCTGCGGGTCGTCTGTCGGCAGGGTCCCCGCCCACGCGACACCCGCCGCGCGTAGGCCATCGCAGCGCAGCGACGGATCGCGGCGCTGCAGGCGCGCCGCCTCGGGATTGCGCATCGTCGGGTCGACCCACGGCGCGAGCAGGATGAGGCCGTCGATCGGGCGACGGCGTTCGTCCCGCACACGCAGCGCCAGGGAGAGAGCCACGTTGCCGCCGGCGGAGTCTCCAGCGACGAACAGTGTCGTCGTGCCCGGGCTGTCGGCGACACGCGCGTAGACCGCATCGACGAAAGCGCGGGCCTGGTCGTACGTGTGCTCGGGGGTGAGCGGATAGTCGGCGATCGTGACGGCAGCGCGCGTGCGCGTCATCAGCCTGCGGATGATCCACCAGTGCGCCGTGACGAGCGGATTCACGAAGCCGCCGCCGGGGAAGTAGATCAGCTCGCGACCCGCGACGTGATCGGCAGGCTGCCACCGTCGGACGACCCGACCCCCGATCGTTCGCTCGGTCATCTCACCCCACCGCGCGGCGTTGCGTGGAGCGGGCTCGGGCGCCCGAGTCGGGTCGAGGCTCTGCAGATAGGCACTGCCGGAGAGGTCGCGCCGGGTCTTGCCCGCCGTCAGCCAGAGCAGGCCGGAGGTGAGGGTCATCAGCAGCGTCACGTGCTCACCTTACGAGCCGGACCGGGTTCACCCCGGGCGCATCGGGCCGTCCTGCGGGACCCCACCGGCCGTCGTCGCTTCCCGCGGAGCTCGCCCGACGACCCCGGCTCTGGTCGTCGAGCGAGCGACGCGAGGAGAAACGCGGCGCGTGTCAGCCGGCGTATGCCGCCTGCACGTCGACGACCCACGTCACGCCGAACCGGTCGGTGAGCATGCCGAAGCCGGGGCTCCACGCGGAGGCGGCGAGCGGCTCGATGATGTCCGCACCCTCGGCGAGACGTGCCCAGATCGCGGTCATGTCCTCCAGCGACTGGCCGCGCACGGACTGGAAGAACGTGCGGTCGGTCAGGGTCACGCCGTTCGCGCGGCTGGTCGTTCCGGCATCCGCGGCGCCCGCATCCTGCCCGGGGATGTCGTAGGCCATGACGCGGAATCCGTCGGCGCTCTCGAGCTGGCCGAAGACGACGCGGTCGGCACCGGGTGCGTCGGCGGGCATGCCCATGTCGGCGTAGGTCGCGACGATGAGGTGGCCGCCGAAGACGGACTGATAGAACTCGAGCGCCTCGCGTGCGGCGCCGCGGAAGTTGAGGTGGGTGGTGGTCGTGATCGTCATGGTGCGTCCTCCGTGGATGGGATGCGGCGAGCGCCGCGATCTCCACGTTCGACGACGTAGAGGACGCGTTCTGTCCGCTACTCGATCGAGAATGGAGGACATGTCCGCGACGTCCTCCCGCATGTTGTCGCTGCTGTCGCTGCTGCAGGCGCGGCGCGACTGGCCCGGCGGAGTGCTCGCCGAGCGCCTGGGCGTGACTCCACGAACCGTGCGGCGCGACATCGAACGGCTGCGGGCGCTCGGGTACGTGATCGACGCCGCGAAGGGTCCGGACGGCGGGTATCGACTCGCCGCGGGGTCGGAGCTGCCGCCGCTGCTCTTCGACGACGACCAGGCGGTCGCCATCGCCGTCGCGCTGCAGAGCGCTCCCGCGACGGGTGTCGATGTGGCCGAGGCCGCCGCGCGCGCCCTCGCCACCGTGCGGCAGGTCATGCCGTCACGGCTGCGGCACCGCGTCGACGGCATCCGTTTCACCGAGGCCGCAGGCTCGGACGCGGTCGCTCCCGCCGTGCTCGAGGCGGTGAGCGCCGCGACCGAGAGCCGCCGCATCCTGCGCTTCGACTACCGCGACGAGCTCTCGCGCCGTGCCGAGCCGCACGCCATCGTCGCCCGCGATCGCCGGTGGTACCTGGTCGCGTGGGATCTCGACGCCGCGGACTGGCGCATCTTCCGGCTCGATCGGATGGTGCCCCGCATCCCGCTCGGGGCGCGGTTCGCGCCGCGGCCGATTCCCCACGGCGATGCCGTGGCGTTCCTCGCAGCGCGGATGAAGGGCTCCGACGACCCGGAAAAGTGGCCCGTCTACGGCGAGGTCCTGCTGGAGCTGCCTCTTCGCGCTGCCGCGCCGTGGCTCGGGGACGCGGAGGGAGTCGCCGTCTCGGACGGCTCGTGCCGCATCCGCGTCGGGTCGTGGTCGTGGGCCGGGGTGCTGTCGTGGGTCCTGCGCTTCGATGCGCCGTTCACCGTGCTCGGACCGCCGGAGTTCGCCGCCGCGGTGCGCTCCCTCTCCGTACGCGTCGCGGATGCGGCGGCGCCCGTCAGCTCGGGGTGACCGGCTGGCGCAGGATGGTCCGCAGCTTCTCGGGCGCGGCGCGCCGCGGATCCCCCAGGTAGATCTCGTGATGACGGCCGTTCCACGTGAAACCGAGCTCCGGCATGAGCTCGTCGTGGAGGTGCGCCAGTATCGGCGCTTCGTTGTCGTAGGAGCCGATGTGGAGGGTCTGCAGACAGAGCCCCTCGGTCATCGTGAGGTGCGTCACCTGCGCGATCGGTGCGGCGGGCTTCTTCGCGGATGCGGCGGCGAGCCCGTTCGCGACGTCCTCCGCGGTCACCGGGGCGGGCAGTGGGATCAGCATCGTCCAGTCCCAGTCGCTCTTCCTGCCCTGCACGAAGGTGGTGGGGTCGTCGCTCGACCACAGCCCCTCGAGAGGTCCGACGACGAAGTCCGAACCGGTGCGCGTCTTCAAGGCGCTGCGGACCTGGTAGCCCGACACGTACAGCGCCTCGACCGCTGCCCGGTACGCCGGGTCGGTGTTCGGGTCGCCGTGCCCGTCGATCGCGAGGTACTGCATCTCGGGCACGTCGACCTGGACGAACCGACCGGTCGGGGGCTTGTACAGCGCCCCGAGATCCCGCTTGAGGTCGTACCGCATCCCCTGCTCCCTCGCTCCGTCTCACCCCGCTCGCTCAACGTACCGACGCCCGCGGACGTCGAGCGAGTGACGCCGGTGCAGGTGCCGGCGGCTCCGGGGTCAGTCGGCGAGTTCCGCGATCACGTACTTCCGCTCGATCCCCGCGGTCGCGCTGCCCCACTCGCTCGCCGCGACGCGCTCCTGGTGCGCGCGGAACGCCTCCTCCGTGGCGAACAGCTCCGCCACATCCCACACCAGCGGGTCGGCCGTGGACATCACATCGAACCGGATGCAGCCCGTCTCCGCCCGCGTGAGCTCGATGTGGCGCGGCAGGTGACTCACGACGATGGCCGCCTGCTCCTCGTTCGCGCAGATCAGGGTCCCGGTGAGCTGGATGCGAGGCATCCGTACATTCTGGCTGCAGGCAGGGATGGCGACGAGTCGAGGTGTCTTGCCGAGTTCCGCTCCCGATCCCGGGCGAGCAGCCGCACAATGGCCTGATGACCCGTCGCGCGAAAAAGCCCACCGCCACCATCCCGTGGACGGTGATGGTTCCGTTCGCGGTGTCGGGCGTCGTCCATCTCGTCCGGCCCAGCGTCTTCACACCGATCATCCCGCGCGCACTTCGGCGCTGGGACAAGGCGCTGGTGCTGGTTTCGGGCGTCGCCGAGCTCGCGTGCGCCGTCGGCCTCGCCGTCCCGACGACTCGTGTGGCCGCAGGCCGCGTGAGCGCGGTGGTGCTCGCCGCCGTCTGGCCCGCGAACGCGCAGATGAGCATCGACCTGGGACGCCGGGCTCGCCGCCGACGCACCCTGAAGGCGTGGGCGGCGTTCGCGGTGTCGCTGGCGCGGCTGCCGCTTCAGGTCACGCTGATTCAGCGGGCACTCGGTCGCTCGCGCTGACGATCCGGTCGGAGCGCCTACCCGAGGTCGCTGAGGATCCCGTCGAGCAGCGTGACCTGACGTTCCGGCGGGTACGCCGACGGATCGAGCACCGCTTGAACCGTCAGTCCGAGCACGAACGAGTGCAGGGTCTCGGTGACGCGGTCGACCCGTTCGTCGTCGCGCTCGCTTTCGGGGAGGAACTCGGCGACGAGGCCGGCGACCTTGGCCCTGCTGGCCCGGTAGCGCTCGGCGTGCTCGGCGGCGTGGCCCTCGTCGGCGAGGGCGGCGTCCCACGAGGAGATCCAGATGCGGTTCGACGTCTGCGAGATGTCGTCGAGCGGGAGCATGTCGAGGAGCGCGGACCGGAGATCCGCGGGCCCTCGGGTGGTGGCGGGACGCTCCCGCGCGCCCGAGCGTTCGGCGAGCAGTTCGAGCGCGAAACTCGTCAGCTCCCGCTTCGACGGGAAGTAGTGCGTCACGATGCCGGTGGTCGCGTCGAGTTCGCGGGCGACCGCGCGCATCGACAGGCCCGCGAAGCCGGCCTGGTCGAGGACACGCCACACCGCCGCCGCAACGTCCTCGCGCCGCTGCCGGTACGCATCCGATCCCGCCACCCGCTCAGTCTGGACGACATAACAGTCGTTATGCAACGCTGGTCCCATGTTCCGACACGAGCTCGATGCGACCGCCTATCTGAGCCCCCTCGAGATCTGGCAGGCCGACGAGTTCGCCGACCATCTCGACCGGGCGCGCGAGTTCATCCGTCCGTGGGTGGGGCCGTCGTTCGTCACGGATTCCGTCGAGGGCGCCGCCGCGACCCTCGCCCGCTATGCGAACTCGGCCGCCGCTGACGGTGGGCGTCTGTACGGGATCTGGGTCGACGGCGTGCTGCGCGGCGGCGTGATGTTCGTGAGCTTCAGCGCTGCCGCCGGAGTCTGCGAGATCGGATGCTGGCTCGAACCGGCCGCCGAGGGCCGAGGACTCGTCACGCGTGCGGTGGCCACACTCCTCGACTGGGCCCTGCTCGAACGCGGACTGAACCGCGCCGAGTGGCGGTGTCGTGCCGACAACGTGCGAAGCGCGGCTGTCGCAGAACGCGTGGGGATGCGGCATGAAGCCACCCTCCGCGGCGCCTGGCGGAACGGTGGCGCCTTCCACGACAAGCAGGTGTGGGCCGTCCTGCGCTCCGAGCATCTCTCGCGCCGCGAGGCGCGAGTCATCGAGTGAGGGAACGGTGCTCCGGCTCTGGTCGATGCGGGACCCCCGGAGTACCGTCATCGCCATGACTCCAGCCGAACTCTTCCTGCACGCCGATGCCGCGCTGCGCGAGGTCATCGATCAGCTCGATCCCGCCGACTTCTCCGCCCCCGTGCCGAAGGAGTGGAGCCAGCTCGAGTCGCCCACATTGCTCGGTATCCTCGGCCGACATGCGTACGACGAAGCCTGGATTCCCGATATCCTCGCCGGCCGCGCAGCCGCGGACGGCGACCCGTACGCCGACGTCGATCTGCTCGGCGACTCCCCCGTCGCCTCCTATGACGCCCTCAACGACACGGCGACGGCTGCGGTGCGATCCGGCGACATCGCCGAGACCTTCCGCTTCACCTACGGGGACTACCCGGCCGACGAAGGCTTCGCGCACCTCGCGACCTACCGCGCCTTCCAGGCGTACTCGATCGCGAAGCACTTCGGCATCCCGTTCCACCTCTCCTCCGAGCTGATCGCCGGGTTGAACGAGCACGTCACCCCGCACGCCGACGAATGGCGGCAGTGGGGCGTTTTCCCACCGCCCATGGAGCCGCCGGCGGACGCCGACGAGGAGACGCGCCTCCTCTGCACCTTGGGCTTCTGGGTTTCCTGAGTCCACCCTCCGCGGCGTGACCCGGGGAGGCAGCGCTAGCGTCGCACGATGCGCGGTGAGCACAGCCAGGCGAGCGCGCACAGTGCCCCCACGACGACGAAGGCGGCCGCGAACGAGCGGGGCGACGCGGCACCTCCGAAGGCGGAGAACACGATCGCGGTGGCAGCGACGGCGACGGCGGAGGCGGTCGCTTCCGCGATGGTCAGCGCGGAGCTGTTGAAGCCCTGGTTCGCTGTCGTCGAGTACTCGAGGGCGAGCACGCCGAGCCGAGGGTAGATCAGCCCGATCCCCGCGCCGGCGAACGCCCACCCGACCACGACAACGATGGGTGAGGCTCGCGTCGCCGCCACGACGAGGAGGGACGCGACGCCGATGGTGAGGCCGAGCGTGCCGAGCCGGGCGGCGACGACGTGACTGATGCTCGGGAGTCGACCCTGCACCCAGGATGCTGCCGACCAGCTCAGGGCAGCGACGGTGAGCGCGAGCCCGGCGACCGCAGCCGAGGTGCCGTACTGCGAGACCAGGAGCAAGGGAACGTAGATCTCCGCCGCGAAGAAGATGGCGGCGACGAGGGCGCGCATGAGCACGACGCTGGGGAGCCCCCGACGGGCGAGCGATGTCCCCACCGGCAGCAGGGGGCGAAGGGCGACGAGCGCGATGGCGGCCGCGATGATCGGCACGAGCCACTGGATCACTCCACGCGACTCGGCCGCGAGGGCGATGACGAGGGCACCCGACGCGACGATCACGGCCAGACCGACCCGCACGGCTTCCGCGCGGCCGAGCACGGCTCGGTCCGCCGGCCCGCGCACGTCGCGCATCGCGGGGATGACGATCAGCAGGGCCAGGAGCACGAGCACCACGACCCCCAGGAACACCCAGCGCCATCCGACCGTCTCGGCGAGCACGCCCGCGATGACGGGCCCGATGAGGGAGGGGATCACCCAGGCGGCCGCGAACCCCGCGAAGACCCTCGGTCTCAGCGCCTCGGGGTAGACCCGGGCGACGATGACGTACAGGGCCACCGTGATCGCCCCGCCCGCCAGGCCGTGCACGAGACGACCGGTGACGAAGGCCCACATGCTCGGCGCCAGCGCCACCACCATGAGCCCGGCGGCGAAGATGATCACGGAGACGATGAGCGCATGACGCGGGTTGCCCCTGTCGGACCAGATGCCGGCGAGCACCATCCCGACGACGCTCACCGCGATCGGCCCGGCGAAGGCGAAGGCGTACAGCCCGGCTCCGTCCAGTTCCTGACTGACCGTCGGCATCATCGTGGTGACGCCGAGCGCGACGAACGCGTCGAGCATCACGATGAGGAACAGGCCGATGCTCACCCACCGGTACGCCGGGTCGAGCACCCCCGCCGTCCGCCGGCTCCCCTCGGATGCGGGTGGAATGGTTGCTGAGACCGCAGCGTCGCGCGGGTCGTCGCGGTGGGGGGAAGTCATGTCGCCAAGCTAGGACCTCAACTAAGGTTGAGGTCAAATGACCGCGCATGCTCCCGTCCTCGGTGTCGGCGACGTCGCCCGGCGGAGCGGCGTCGCGGTCTCGACGCTGCATTTCTACGAGCGGCAGGGTCTCATCACGAGCGAGCGGAGCGCGGGCAACCAGCGTCGCTACCGCCGGGACGTGCTTCGTCGTATCGCCTTCATCCGCGTCTCACAGCGCGTCGGCGTTCCTCTCGCGGACATCCGCACCGCGCTCGACTCGCTTCCGGAAGGCCGCACGCCGACGAAGAAGGACTGGGCCCGCCTGTCCCGGATGTGGCGCGAAGAGCTCGACAGCCGCATCCGCTCACTCGAACGTCTGCGCAACGACCTGACCGGCTGTATGGGCTGCGGCTGCCTGAGTCTGCGGACCTGTGCTCTGCAGAACCCCGCTGACGCCCTCGCGAGCGACGGCGCCGGCCCCCGCCTGTGGGCGGACGAGGACGCGGGGCGCTGATCGGAACGAGAACCGCCCCGCTACATCCCCGCGGCCATGTCGGTGAAGCGCGAGAAGTGACCCTGGAAGGCGATCTCGATCGTCGCGGTCGGGCCGTTACGGTGCTTCGCGATGATGAGGTCGGCCTCGCCGGGACGCACGTCCTTGTCGTACACCGAGTCGCGGTGCAGCAGCATGACCATGTCGGCGTCCTGCTCGATCGAGCCGGACTCACGCAGGTCGCTCACCTGAGGGCGCTTGTCCTGGCGCTGCTCGGATCCACGGTTCAGCTGCGACAGCGCGATGACGGGAACCTGCAGCTCCTTCGCGAGCAGCTTGAGCGCGCGCGAGAACTCGCTGACCTCCTGCTGGCGCGACTCGACCTTCTTGCCGCTGGTCATCAGCTGCAGATAGTCGATGATGACCATCTTGAGCCCGACGCGCTGCTTGAGGCGGCGGCACTTCGCGCGGATCTCGACGAGCGTCATGTTGGGGCTGTCGTCGATGTACAGGGGCGCGTCGTTGATGCGGCCGCGGGTGGCGGCGACCGTCGTCCAGTCGCGCTGGTCGAGCGTTCCCTTGCGCATGTTCTGCAGCGGGATGGCGCCCTCGGCACTCATCAGACGCATCGCGATCTCGCTGCGGCCCATTTCGAGCGAGAAGAAGATCGCGGGCATGTTGTGCTTGATCGCGGCCGCGCGGGCGAAGTCGAGCGCGAGCGTCGACTTACCCATGGCGGGGCGGGCGGCGACGACGATCATCTGACCGCCGTGCAGACCGTTGGTCAGCTCGTCGAGCTGCGCGAAGCCCGTCGGCACACCCGTCATCGAGCCGTCGCGGCCGCGGGCGGCCTCGATCTCCTCGACGGCCGCATCCACCGCCGTCGTGAGGGGCACGTAGTCCTCGGTGGTCTCGGTTCCGGTCACCGAGTAGATCTCGGCCTGCGCCGAGTTCACGATCTCGGTCGCCTCACCCTGACCGGCGTAGCCCATCTGCACGATGCGCGTGCCCGCCTCGACGAGGCGGCGCAGCAGCGCCCGCTCGGAGACGATCGAGGCGTAGTAGCCGGCGTTCGCCGCCGTCGGAACGATCGAGGTGAGCGTGTGGAGGTAGTCGGCGCCGCCCGCGCGCTGCAGGTCGCCGGTCTTGATGAGCTCGTCGGTGACGGCGATGACGTCGGTCGGCTCGCCGTGCGAGTAGAGCGTGAGGATGGCCTCGAAGATCAACTCGTGCTTCGGGACATAGAAGTCCGCGCCGCGCAGGCTCTCGATGACGTCGGCCACCGCATCCTTCGACAGGAGCATGCCGCCCAGGGTGCTCTGCTCGGCGAGCACGTCATGCGGGGGCGTTCGTTCGTACTCGCGTCGGGGCTCGAGGCGGTCCGCTGGGATGTCGGCGATGGACACGAGTGCCCACACTCCCCTCTGGCGCCGGAAGGCGTCGCTGTTCGAACGTGATCGACCCGCGTTCCGCGCGCCCGCGTACGCGAAAACGGACGATGCGTAAGCACATCACCCGCCTCCGACATCGCGTCTCCCCTGACGCACGCGGGCCCTTTTCTCGGGCCGGCTCTGAAGCCTCCCCCACGCTAAAGTCGGCCCATTCTCCATGCAAACGGCCCTGTGGATAACCCTGTGGGGAAATTGCGCGAAACGCCGCGCACCCTGTGGACGGATACTGTGGATAAGTGGATAACAGCCTCCCGAAGATGCCACTTTTAAGTGCCTTGATCTGGGATTTCGCGTTACCCACACCTGCGGAATGTCATGTGGTTGAAGTCCTGCTTTAAGGTTGCGAATCGACCTGAGTTGTGCACAGGTCCGGTCTTGGGATGAGGAGTTCGGCACGCTGGCGCCTGCCACGTTTGCCTCCATTGCGCAAGCCCCCTCACGTCAGACCCGCCTACCAGTAAGTTGCCGGGCACAACTGGCCTGCCGATGACGCACAGGGGGTGACGTGGACGAGTCAGTGAACGGATCACCGCGACGCGTGGGCCGGATTCTCCTGCTCGCCGCCGGCGTCGGCCTGCTCTGGGCGGGCGTCTCCGTGCTGACCTCCACCTCCCCCGCGCACGCGGACGACGACGATCGCGGCGGCCTCATCGGGCTCGTGGGCGGCGTCACAGGCGCGGCGTCAGACCTCGTCGGCGCGACCACGGGCGCGGTCGGCGACATCCTTCCGCCCGTCGCCCCCGTGACGGATGCGGCCTCGCAGACGGTCTCGACCGTGACGACCGCCGTGTCGGACACCGTCGCCTACGTGCCCGAGGTCGTCCCGGAGCTTCAGCCCGTCGTCGAGCCCGTCGTCACGGAGATCGTGCAACCCGTCGTCACAGAGATCGTGCAGCCCGTCGTCACCGACGTCGTGCAGCCGGTCGTCGACGGGGTGGGTGGGATCGTGCAGCCGGTTCCCGTCGTCTCCGACGTCGTCGGCGCGATCGACCTTCCGAGCGTGGTGGGCGTCGTTTCCGACGTGGTCGGCGCTGTTCCCGGTGTGGTCGGTTCGGTGGACGACACGGTCGGCACCGTCATTGGCACGCCCGGTCACCCGACGAGCGGGGGAATCGTCCCGTCCGTTCCCATTCCGGGCACGGATCAGGTGCCCGCGCCCGGTCCGAGTCCTCGCCCGACGCAGGAAGCGGCCACCGCAGCCCTCGTGGCGGCTCTGACAGCAACGGTGGACGCGCGCTATGCGAGCGTCGCGGGAGCCGGCGGAGCCGCGTTCGCCACGCCGAGTGCGGCCGCGCCCGCCCGCAGCCTGGATCTCTTCGGCGCACCGCCGTTGCCCGGACACTCCGCTCCGTGGGAGGGCTCTGCGCCCTCTGGCTCGTCTTCCTCGGGCTCCTCGTCCGGCCCGCTGAGCTTCGCCCTCGGATGGGTGAACGGCTCCGCGTGGCCTGGTGCTGCAGGCTCGGCCGTCGCTCCCCGCGACGGCGACGATGATCTTCCCTCCTCCCCGGTCTTCGACACCGACGTCGCCCCCGACTGACCGATTCGGGTCGCGTCTCGCACGCGACACATCCCTGCACGCTCGCGTGCATCCGCGCTTCCGCGCGGTCCGAATCGATCAATCAGGAGACAGAATCATGCGTACATTCGCAAAGCGAGTGCTCCTCGGAGCGCTCATCGGCGGCGGCATCGCCATCGCCGGAGCAACGGTCGCCAACGCGGCCGAGACAGACGGGCAGGACGGCCTGCTCTCGGGC
The DNA here is from genome assembly GCF_021398715.1 of Microbacterium binotii. Lineage (NCBI taxonomy): Bacteria > Bacillati > Actinomycetota > Actinomycetes > Micrococcales > Microbacteriaceae > Microbacterium > Microbacterium binotii. The sequence continues at coordinate 3,257,436 of NZ_CP090347.1, forward strand.
ACCCAGGGCCTGATCAACGTGGCGGTCCCCGTCACGGTCAGCGGCAACGCCATCTCCCTGCTGGGAGACTCCGCGTCGCAGGATGCGGCGACCGAGGTGGCCGCGCCCACGGCCAGCACGGGCTCGAACGAGACGTCAGGCACCGACGGGATCGCCAGCGGCACTCAGGCGCTGGTCGATGTGACGATCCCCGTCACCGTCAGCGGCACGAGCATCTCGCTCACCGGCGACAGCACGTCGTCCGGCGCCGAGACGGCTCCCGCCGCGCCGACATCGGATGCGGGATCGCCCGCCACCACCGACGGAACCGACAGCGTCGCCGGCGGTACCCAGGTGGTCGCACCCGTCACCGCCCCGGTCACGGTCGGCGGCAACGCCATCTCGCTGCTCGGCGACAGCACGAGCAGCGACGCCGCCACGGCACCCGCATCCACCGGCTCGGGTAGCGCGGGCGGCGCGATGACGGACGGCACCGACGGCATCCTCGGCGGCACGCAGGCGGTCGCCCCGATCGCGGCTCCCGTGACCGTGGGCGGCAACGCCATCTCCCTCACCGGGGACAGCACCACCACCGATGCCGCCACGGCACCCGCGTCCACCGGTTCGGGCAGCACCGACGGCGCGATGACCGGCGGCTCCGACGGTGCCGTCAGCGGCACCCAGGTCGTCGCACCCGTCACCGCACCGGTCACGGTCGGCGGCAACGCCATCTCCCTCACCGGAGACAGCACCACGACCGACGCCGCCACGGCGGCCGGCACCACCGGCACCGGCGGCACCGACGGCGCGATGACCGACGGCACCGACGGCATCCTCGGCGGCACGCAGGTGCTCGCACCGATCACCGCTCCCGTCACGGCGGGCGGCAACGCCATCTCGCTGACGGGCGACAGCACCTCCACTGACGCCGAGACGGTCGCTCCGACCGGCAACGGCACGGTCCCGGCGCTCACCTCGGGTGAGGACGGGATCCTCGGCGGGACGCAGCTGGGCCTTCCCATCACGGCGCCGATCACCCTCGGCGGCAACGCCATCTCGGTGACCGGAGACTCGACCACCGAGAACCCGGGAACCACGCCGGGAACCCCCGGCGAGCCCGGCACGCCTGGTGAGCCCGGTACGCCCGGTGAGCCCGGTACGCCTGGTGAGCCCGGAACGCCTGGTGAGCCCGGAACGCCTGGTGAGCCCGGAACTCCTGGTGAGCCCGGAACTCCTGGTGAGCCCGGAACGCCTGGAACGCCTGGTACCCCCGGCACCCCGGGAACGCCCGGTGCGAACGGAAGCCCCGCTGCGGTGACCGGCGTCGTCAGCGCCGGCGCCCGGACGGCTGACGGATCCCTCGCGACGACGGGCGGAGCGGATGTGGCGGGCCTCGCGCTCGGCGCCTTCCTCCTGGCAGGGTTCGGCGCGCTCATCGCGCTGATCGCCCGCCGCCGTCACGCTCAGATCTGAGGGTGGAAACGGCGGATGGCGGGGAGTCTCATCGACTCCCCGCCATCCGGCATGCCCGAAGGCGTTACTTCGCGGCGACCACCTGGAGGGAGATCACGGCGGTCACGTCGTCGCGCAGACGAACCGTGGCCTCGTGCACACCCACCGACTTGATCGGCGACGTGAACTGCACCTTGCGCTTGTCGATCTCGCCGATGCCGGCGGTCTTGACAGCGTTGGCGACGTCCTCGGTCTTGACCGAGCCGAACAGACGACCCTCAGCGCCCGCCTTGACGGTGAGCTTGACCTTGTCGGCCTCGAGAGCGTTCTTCAGTGCGACGGCGTCCTCGTGGTCGTGGATCGCGCGAGCCTCGCGGGCGGCGCGGATCGACGCGACCTGCTTCTCGCCACCACGGGTCCACGCGACAGCGAAGCCCTGGGGGATGAGGTAGTTGCGGGCGTACCCGTTCTTGACCTCGACCACGTCACCGGCGCTACCGAGCCCGGTGACCTCGTTCGTGAGAATCAGCTTTGCCATGTCGGTACCCCTTACCGGCCTGCGCCAGCGTAGGGCAGGAGCGCCATTTCACGGGCGTTCTTGATCGCGCGGGCGATCAGACGCTGCTCCTGCACCGAGACACCGGTGATACGACGGGCGCGGATCTTTCCACGCTCCGAGATGAACTTGCGAAGCGTGGCGACGTCCTTGTAGTCAATGACGCCGACGCGGATCGCCTTCGCGGGAGCAGCGTTCTTCGCGCCCTTCCGCGGCTTGCGGCGGTCGCCGCTCGACTTTCCAGCCATGTTGTTTCCTTAAGAAGAAGTGTGTTGTCAGAACGGGGTGTCGTCGCCGTAGGCGCCGGGGGCGCCCCATGCGTCGGCACCGTTCGCCGTGTTGTTGCCGCCGGCAGGCGAGCCGGGGGTCGCCCACGGCTCGTCGGCGACCTGGGCACGCGACTGTCCGCCGCCACCACCGCTGTTGCCACCGGCCGCGCGCGTCACCTGGGCGGTGGCGTAGCGCAGGCTCGGGCCGATCTCGTCGACCTCGAGCTCGATGGAGGTGCGGTTGTTGCCCTCACGGTCCTGGTAGGAGCGCTGCTTCAGGCGGCCGGTCGCGATGACGCGGCTTCCCTTGGTCAGCGAACCCGCAACGTGCTCGGCGAACTCACGCCACACCGATGCACGAAGGAACAGCGCTTCGCCGTCCTTCCATTCACCCGACGCGCGATCGAAATTGCGCGGCGTGGAGGCGATCGTGAAGTTCGCGACGGGGAGCCCGTTCTGCGTGTAACGCAGTTCGGGATCGGCCGTGAGGTTACCCACGACGGTGATGACGGTTTCGCCGGCCATGAGCCTTAGGCCTTCGCTGCCTTCGCGGGAGCGGCGGCCTTGCGGGCTGCCTTCTCCTCGGAGCGCTTGGCTTCGGCGGCGACCTGAGCGATCGCCTCTTCGGCACGGAGAACCTTGGTGCGAAGGATCGACTCGTTCAGCTTCAGCTGACGGTCGAGCTCCTGCGTGGCCTCGCTGGTGGCGACGAAGTTGACGACGGCGTAGATGCCCTCGGACTTCTTCTGGATCTCGTACGCGAGACGACGACGGCCCCAGACATCGACCTTGTCCACCGAACCGCCATCGTTGGTGATGACCTTCAGGAACTTGTCGAGGTTGGGGGCAACCTGACGCTCGTCGATCTCGGGGTCGAAGATGACCATGAGCTCGTACTGGTGCGAGTGCGTCACTAACCCACCTCCTTCGGACTAGAACGGCTACCGGGCACTTCCCGGTAGCAGGAGGGTGTAATGCACGTGCCGGGACACAGAGGTATCCAGACAACCTCAGAAGTCTAGCGGATGCGGCCCGCCGCCGCATCCGGGCCGCATCGCGGCCGGTAGCGTGGCCGCATGGAGTGGACCCCGGACGTCTCTGTCGGCGATTGGCTGCGCGAGCGGACGGACGATCCCTGGCGGGGAACGATGCACGACGTCGTTCCCCGCGGCTTCGCGGCCTACGCCCGCGTGTTCCACCCGACGACGCGCTCGCGTCCGGTCGGGATGGCGTGGCCGCCGCTCCCGCAGGACGAGCACCGCCGCGCGTGGGACGCCTTCGCCGACGCCCAGCCCGAGATCGAGACCGAGGCCGCCCGGTGGCGCGACGCCGCCGCATCCTTCGGCACCGAACTCCACCCGACCGCGCAGTGGGGCGCGCTGGTCGGCCGCGCACCGGTCGACGGCCCCGTGTACGGCGCGCGCTCGCGCTCCGACGACGGGTGGGAGTACGACGCCCCGCGCGAGGGCGAGCTGGATGCGGCGACCCTCGCCGCGATCGGCCGGCACCTCGCCGCCCGCGGCACCGCCGTCGGCTACGCCGCCGTGTGGGAGGGCTGGGGCGGCCTGGTCGGCCATCTCGGGATTGCGCCGACGCGGGCGTTCCTCTCCTCCTCGTCCGACGAGCCGGACCTCGAGCGGCACCAGGAGATGCTCGCCCACGCGATGCAGGACCCCTTCAACCGCCCGTACGCGAAGGAGAGCTGGCAGCCCGGCATCCTCGACGACGCCGTCTCGCGGGGACCTCGACTGTCCCTGCCCGGCCGCGACTACGTGCTGTTCTGGGGACCCCTGGACGTCTTCGCCGATCCGACGTGGCCGCACGAGGTGCCCTGGCGCGATGCGGAGATGGAGCGCGCCGGATTCGCCCAGTTCGCCGCATCCCCGTCGCTCATGTGGCCCTCGGACAGGTCCTGGGTGCTCGCGACCGAGGTGGACTTCGACTCCACCATCGTCGGCGGCGACGCGGAGCTGATCGAGGCTCTGTGCGCCGACCCCGCGCTCGAAGCCCTCCCGCTGCCTGCGGGCTCGTCGCTGCAGTGGGACGCGGACGCGGTGAACCGATGACCCTCGACACGACGCCGCTCACCGCTCCGGTCAACCCCGCCGAGCTGAAGGAGTTCACCCGCAGGAATCCCACCAGGACGGGGCCCGACGACGGAGCCCTCGGCAACGTGATGATGCTGCTCGGGGTGGGCGGGACCGCCTTCGCGCTCTTCGCAATCTTCCTCGGTCTCGTGGGAGAGTCCCTGGAGTTCACACTGCTGTGGGGAGTGCTGCCGTTGCTCGGCGCCCTGCTGCTCGCTGCCGGCGGATGGAGATTGTCGGGCGAGGCTGTCGAGCGGCATCACGTTTTCAAGTACCGGACCGACATGTTCGCGCGGTCCAACGGTCTCGTCAACGAGTGGAAGGAGATCGACCGCGATCTTCCGGGCGTCATCTTCCACCGCGGGAAGTTCCGCGCGGCCTTCCCCGTCCTGCGCCGCGAAAGCGGCCGCTTCGTCGAGTTCGCGAACTACCGCTACTCGAACCAACGGGGTGCGAAATACCACTGGGGCTACGTGGCGATCAAGCTCGATACCGCGTTGCCGAACATCGTGCTCGACGCTCTGGGCAACAACGGCCTGTGGGGTCAGTCCAACCTGCCCGTCACGCTCGGCCCTGAACAGCGCCTGAGCCTCGAGGGCGCGTTCGACCAGTACTTCGCGCTGTACTGCCCCGAAGGTTATGAACGCGACGCGCTCTACCTCTTCACGCCGGACATCATGGCGCGGCTCATCGATCATGCTGCCCAACTGGACGTCGAGATCGTCGACGACTGGTTCTTCCTGTACGCGAAGCGTCCCCTGGTCACCACGGACCCCGCAACCTGGACGTGGCTCATGACCACCGTCGATGCCGTCACTCAGAAGCTCGACCGATGGACGCGTTGGCGCGACGACAAGCTGCCCGAGACCGCATCCGACGAGCCGCTGCCTCCGCTGATCACCCCACCGCCCGCCGTCGCCGCCGGCGGTCGGCGTCTGCGCCAGAAGCGGGAACTCGTGAAGGGCCTGCTCATCCTGGCGGCTTTCGTCGGCGCCTACGTGCTGGGGCTCGTCTTCCTGTTCTCCCTCCCCCGCTGAGCCCCGCGCTGCACGGGCTCAGGCGAGGGCGCCGCCGCGACGTTCGCGCTCGAGGAACCGGATCGTCTCGGGATGCTGCGGGGCGTCGAACACCTGCGCGGGCGTTCCCTGCTCGATGATCGTGCCGCCCTGCATGAACACGATGCGGTCGGCCACCTCCCGCGCGAACGACATCTCGTGCGTCGCCATCAGGATGGTGGAGCCTCGGGTCTTGAGCTCGCGCACCAGATCGAGCACCTCGCCGACGAGCTGCGGGTCGAGCGCGCTGGTGATCTCGTCCAGCAGCAGGAGTTCGGGATCGGTCATGATCGCGCGCACGATCGCGACGCGCTGCTGCTGACCGCCCGAGAGACGGTCGGGGAACTCGCGCGCCTTCGCCCCGAGCCCCAGCGTCTCGAGCAGTTCCATGCCGCGCGCACGCGCCTGCTCGCGCGGCACGCCGTGCACGCGACGCGCAGCCAGGGTGACGTTGTCGATCACGCGCAGGTGCGGGAAGAGATTGAAGTGCTGGAACACGACACCGATGCGAGCGCGCACCGCATCCTGATCGACCGTGGGGTCGGTGATGTCGTCGCCGCTGAGCAGGATGCGGCCGTCGTCGACCCTCTCGATGAGGTTGATCGTGCGCAGCAGCGTCGACTTGCCCGAACCGGATGCGCCGATGAGCACCACGACCTCATGCTGGGCCAGGCTCAGGTCGATCCCGCGCAGCACCTGGTGGTCGCCGAAGTCCTTGCGTACGCCGATGACGTCGAGAACGCTCACACGACACCCCCGGTCTGCTCGCGGCGGGCGAGGCGGGCCGAGACCCAGTCGGTGAGACGGATCATCGGCAGGCTCATGGCGACGAACAGGAGCCCCGCGACGATGTACGGAGTGAAGTTGTAGGTGGCGGCCACCTGGATCTGGGCGGCGCGCACGGCATCGACGGCACCCAGGACGGAGATGAGTCCCACATCCTTCTGCATCGACACGAAGTCGTTCATGAGAGCGGGCACGACCTTGCGCACGCCCTGCGGGATGACGACGATGCGCAGGGTCTGCGCGTGGCTGAGGCCGAGGGAGCGGGCGGCGATGCGCTGCGAGGGATGCACCGCCTCCATACCCGCGCGCAGCACCTCGGCGACATACGCCGAATAGGTGAGCACGATCGCGATCGTGCCCCAGAGCACCACCGGCACGCGACCGAAGATGCCGAGGGCGGGGATGCCGAACCCGACGAGGTACAGCACGATCAGCAGCGGCATCCCGCGGAAGAGGTCGGTGTAGAGGGTGGCGAGGGCCCGGAGCGGGAAGAACACCGGGCCGCGCAGCGAGCGCATCACGGCGAGCAGCGTGCCGATCACGGCGACGGCGAGGGCGGCCACCAGCAGCACCTGGATGTTGACCCACAGCCCGGCGAGCACAGACGGGAAGGCGGCGAGCGCGATGTCTACGTCGAAGAAGCTGCGGCGCACGTCCTCCCAGCCGGGGCTGGAGACGATCGCGTAGCCGATGACGGCCACGAAGACGACGGTGCTGGCGAGGGCGATCAGCACCGATCTCGTGGACTGCCGGCGCCGCGTGGCGCGCCGGGCGAGCTCGAGCTCGCTCGGCTGCCACGCGGCGTCGGTCGTGGTCATGTTCAGCCGAGGACTGGAACGTCGACGGCTTCGCTGAGCCAGGTCTTCTGCAGTTCGTCGAGCGTGCCGTCCGCGCGGAGCTCGTCGAGCGCCTTCGAGACCGGATCGGTGAGCTCGGACCCCTTCGGCAGCACGTAGGCGAGCTGGTCGCCGCCGGTCGTGTCGGCGAACTGACCGAGGATCTTGCCGCCGTCGAGCTCGGCGTTGGCGAGGTAGAAGGCGGTGGGCAGGTCGATCACGAACGCGTCGATCTGGCCGGACTGGAACGCGAGCACGACGTCGTCGTTGTTGTTGAAGACGCTGAGCTTGTCGGTGCCGAGCTCCTCGGCGGCGACGGTGTAGCTGGTCGTGCCGCTCATGACGCCGACCGTGTACCCCTTGAGCTCGTCGATCGTGGTCGCGTTCGCCGCGGCCGAGCTGTCGGAGGTGACGACGGCCTGCGAGGTCGTGTAGTACGGCGACGAGAAGTCGACGGCCTGCTTGCGCTCGTCGGTCACCGAGAACTGCTGGATGTTGAGATCCCAGTCCTTGGGTCCGGGCGCGATCGCGCTGTCGAACGTGGAACGCACCCACACGACGTCGTCGGCCGAGAAGCCGAGCTTCTCCGCGAGCGCGTAGGAGACGGCCGACTCGAAGCCCTTCTGGTTGGAGGGGTCGTTGTCGACGATCCAGGGGTCGTACGCGGGCTCACCGGTCGCGATGGTGAGCTTGCCCGCGGTGAGGGTGGGAAGCGATCCGTCCTCGGATGCGGCCGGAGCGGACTCCCCCGCGAAGGCACAGGCGGTCAGGGCGAGCGCTGCGACGGCGCCGAGGGCGGCGCCGACGGTCAGGCGCCGGAGGCGGGAGGTCGTGATCACGGGGACTCCAAGCAGGAAGAGGGGGTGTCGGGTCGGGCGTCGGCGGGTTGCTGTGGCCGACGCCGCGCTCAGCCTAGATCACGCGCGAGTCGCCAGTCCTCGAAGCTGAAACCTGGCGAAACGACACAGCTCACGAGCACCTCGGCCTCGCCCCTGAGACGCGCCGACTGCCACACGCCGGCCGGCACCGTCACCTGCGCGAGGTGTCCGGCGGCGAGGTCGGGGCCCAGAATCACGGTGCGCTCGGCGATCGGCTGGTCGCCGTCGCCCCCGAAGCTCAGCTCGAGGGTGCCGGGTCCGTGCCAGAGCCAGATCTCGTCGCTCGTGACGACGTGCCATGCGCTGTGCTCGCCGGGGGTCAGCAGGTAGTGGATGCAGGTCGCCGCCGGCCTCGGACCCGCGGGCGTCCCCACGCCGGCGGTGGCTGTCCACATCCGGCGGAACCAGCCGCCCTCGGGATGCGGGGCGAGATCGAGGGTGACGGCGGTGGCGGGACGGGTGCTCATGCGCTCACTCCGGTGTGCTCTGTGAAGGACGGTGTCGTGTGCCGGAACGCCCCGCTGATCACGGTGGCTGCGGCGCGGCCCGCGCCGTCGGTGGCAAGGTGCTCGATCGTGTCATCGATCGTCGTGACGGGGATGTCGAGGAAGGCCAGGTCGGCGAGGGCTCCGACCGCGAGGTAGCCGGTGCGATCGGGGCCCGTGTCGATGCCCATCGCGTGCGCGCCGCCGAGGGTCGCGGCCCGCAGCAGCTGCGCCGCGAGCCCCCGATCGGAATAACCCTGCGCCCGCGCGATGCGGTGCAGCGCGGCCACATCCGCGAGCAGGTCGAGCGACGGGCTCGAGGAGAGGGAGTCCGTGCCGACCGCGATGCCGTTACCCTCGGCGAGGTAGGCGGCGACGGGCGGCTCATCGAGGCCGATGACGGCGTTCGAGCGGGGGCAGAGCGCCACGGAGGTGCCGCGGGCGCGCAGCAGGGCGCGATCGCGTGCGGTCATGTAGACGCCGTGCGCGATGTGGCAGTCGGGTCCGAGCACGCCGAGCTGATCGACGAACTCGGTCGCCCCCGTACCGAAGCCGTCCCCGCGCAGCTCGCGGAAGCTGCCGGCGCGACGCTCCTGCCAGGGCGTCGGATGCGGAGCGCCCGATTCACGCTCGAACGCGGCCTCACCGAGGTGGAGGTGGATGCGGCCGCCGCGCTCGCGAACGATGTCGGGGATCTCCAGCAGCGGCTCGACGTCGAGCGAGTAGGGCGCGTGGGGCGAGAGCCCGGTGCCGGGCGGAGAGGGCAGCGCGTCCAGCGCCGCCTCGACCTGGGCTCTGCCGGTCGCCGCCCAGTCGGCGTTGGTCCAGCTCATCACCTCCCAGTAGGTGATGCCGTGAAGGCCCGCGTCGTGCAGCACCCCCGCGGCGGGCGCATCGGTGACGATGTCGGCGACAGCGGTGGTGCCCGCCTCGATCACCGCGCGCGCTCCGGCGTCCGCATCCGCCTTCCAGTCGTGTCCGCGCTCGTAGACCGGATCGAACGCCGCCGCCCAGTCCTCGAAGCCGCGGTAGCTGCCACGTCCGACCTCGGCCATGCCCGTGTACTGCAGGTGCGAGTGCGCGTTGACGAACCCCGGCAGGAGGACTCCCGGCCAGTGCACCTCGGTGAAGGTGGCGCCGCGGGCGGTGAGCTCGCGGCGCACCCAGTCGCGGTCGCCGACGTGGCGGATGCGGCCGCCGCTGACCGCGATCGCCCCCTGCGGGATCGGCGGCGCGGTGATGGGCAGCACCAGATCGGCCGAGTACAGCACGACGCTCATCCGCGGGTCTCCTCGTAGCGTGCCGAGCGCCAGTCCCCTTCCGCACCGTCGGGCGCGGTGCGCTCGTCGATCCACACACCGCGGGCGGCGAGCGCCGCACGGCCGACACGGTCGTCGATCTCGGACGGGAGGGCGTGCACGCCGACGCCCGGGCGGGTGCGCAGCAGGTGGTCGAGGGCGGCGAGCTGCACCGCGAACGACAGGTCCATGATCTCGATCGGGTTGCCTTCGGCAGCGGTGATGTTCACCGCTCCGCCGGCACCGAGCACGAGAGAAGCGGATGCGGCGGCCGCCGCCGTCACCTCCCCCGGTACGCCGCCCGCGACGGCGATCGCCGCCGCGCGCTCGGCGACCGCCTCATCGATCGTGCCGGCGACGCCCGTGGCCGAGACGACGAGCGCGCCGTCCGCCAGCGCGGATGCGGGGCCGACCGCATAGCCGTCGTGGCGCGCGGTGAGGGCCCGCACCGGGTCAACCTCGGCCACGGCGACGGTCGCGCCCAGAGCGCGCAGGTAGGCCGCGACGCCCTCGCCGACGGGGCCGTAGCCGATCACGAGCGCGGGTTGGTCGCGCACCGTCAGAGAGTGCTCATCGAGAAGGTCCGCGATCGCCAGAACGCAGGAGAAGCCGGTGCCGTACCGGTTGTCGAACCGGGTCTTGGCGGCGGCGTCGTTGACGGCCATGACCGGCGTGCGCAGCAGCCCCGCCGCATCCATCCGCCGCAGCGGCGTGAGCCCCGACGTCGTCTCCTCGTTCGCACCGATCCAGGATGCGGCGATCGCGGGGTCGATCTCGTGGGCGAGGCGGATGAGGTGCGAGCCGTCGTCGATGAGAATGTCGAAGCCGCGGCGCAGGAAACTCTCGGCCGCCGCGCGCTCCTCGAGACCCGACAGGTCGGCGCCGCCGTCGACGGGAATCCCCCTCTCCGCGAGCGCCGCGGCGACGGCCGCATCCGTCTCGTCGGGGTGACCGTAGACCGCGACGTCGGCGCCGCGAGAGCGCAGCAGGAGCGCCAGCTGGGCCGTCTTCGGCTCGAGCACCATGCACACGCCGATGCGCAGCCCCCGCACGTCGATGTCCTGGGCGACGGTCGCCGAGACCGGCATGTGAGAGGCGGCGAAGGCGATGCGTGCCGCGGCATCGGGCCGCTCGGGAAGCGGGGCGCCGCCGAGGAGGACGGGCACATCCGTGGGATCCGCGTCGGCGAGAAGAGCCGTGAAGTCGAAGCGCAGCATTCCCGCATCCGAGGCCGACCCCGTCGTGAGAACTGCGCCCAGATCGTGCAGCAGAGCCGTGAGTCGCTCGGCGACGACGCGGTGGGCGGGGGAGGCGTCGACCCGCACGGTACGCGAGGCGATCATGAGATTCGTGCGGCGGGCGAAGCGGCGCACGATCGCCTCCGCGATGCGCATCGAATCCACCGCCATAGCCTACGTCGATTCTTAGCACAGAATGAGATCCCTCTCACGGGGGGACGTCGGGCGAGGGCCGCCGCTTAGCGTGAGGAGCGGGGGCGTCTTCCGTGACGGAGGCGGACCCACGTCCGCACACGCAGCACACGGAGGAACCTCATGCGCAAACTCGCCCCCCTCGCCCTTTCGGCCATCGCCCTTCTCGCCCTCGCCGGTTGCGCGGGCGGCGCCAACGGCGGTGGAGACGCCGGCGCCTCGTCCCAGTCCGTCCAGGAGGCGTGCTCCATCGCCCAGGACAAGCTCAGCGACGCCCAGAGCAAGCTGAGCGAGTCGATGTCGGCAGCGGCCTCGGGCGACAGCGAGGCCACGACCGATCTGTTCGAGACGGTCCAGAAGGGTCTCGACGACGCCCTTGCCGAGATCACGAACGCCGACGTGAAGAAGCCGTTGCAGGCGGTCTCGGACGAGTACAAGACGATCGGTGAGTCGATGTCGGCTCTCGCCGCCGCGGGCTCCGACCCCTCCAAGATCGATGAGCTCACCAAGATCAACGACGACGTGCAGGCCTCGAGCGAGCGCCTCAAGACGGCGTCCGACGAGCTCACGAAGCTCTGCGCCTGAGTCTCGCGCTCCACACGACGAAGGGATGCGGCCCACCGGGGTCGCATCCCTTCGTCGTTGTCGTCGGTGACCGTTCGTGCGGCGGAACCGACAGATTCTGCGCCCGTGGACGTCAAAGCCTCCCCCGCCTGATGGACTCCCTGCGGCTTCGTCGCGCGGGACCGGGATGCAGGTGCGCGGCGGAGCCCTCGGAAGGAGTCACGGATGTTCGCAGGAATCCGACGGGGATGGACCCGTTTCGCCGACGCCCGCCCCACGTGGGCGCAGCTGATCGTGTTCTCGCTGCTCAACGTCGGGATGACCGTGCTCCAGCTCGTGCTGATGCCCGTGTTCAAGGCCGTCTTCGCCCTCACGCCGCTCGTCGACACCGGCTTCCAGGCACTGCCCGTCGGCTCGGACTACTTCATCTTCGACTACGCGGCCGGCGCTCTTCCGGCGGGCGGGGGCGGGCTCGCCTACTTCCTTGCGGTGCAGCTCACACTCGCGATCGCGCAGGTCGTGAACTTCTTCGCGCAGCGCAACATCACGTTCAAGTCCAACAGCAACCCGTGGTGGGCGGCGCTCTGGTACACGCTGGCCTACGTCGTGATCACGTTCGGTGCGGCAGCGCTGCAGGGCTTCTACAAGGCGCCCGTGTACGACCTGTTCATCACCGTCTGGGCGATGGGCGCCACGGGCGAGACCCTGGCCGACGTCGTCACTATGCTCATCAACGCGCTCATCTCGTGCGCGGTGTTCTTCCCGATCTTCAAGATCATCTTCCGTCGCGATCCCGACCCGGAGGTCGTCGTCGCTCCCGCCCCCGCGCGCGAGCGCGTCGGCGTCTGATCACCCCGCCGCGAGACCGAAGGCCTCGAGCTCCGCGGGATCCAGCATCCGGGAACGGATGAGGAACCGCATCCCCGTCGGCGCCTCCACACTGAATCCCGCGCCGCGCCCCGGTACCGCGTCGATCGTCAGGTGCGTGTACTTCCAGTACTCGAACTGCGACTCGGACATGAACACCTCGATGGGCGCGAGATCGGCGACGCGCAGCGCGCCGAGCCGCACATCGCTCGGCCCGATGAGGAACATGCCGACGGGGTAGCACATGGGTGCGGAGCCGTCGCAGCATCCACCCGACTGGTGGAACATGAGCGGCCCGTGCTGCGCGGTCAGCTCCACGAGCAGGGATGCGGCCGCATCCGTCACCGCGACGCGGTCGTAGGTGACCGTCATGATCGCTCCTCTCTGTAGGTGTCGCGTCTCGTCTCGCTCCGCTCGCTCAACGACCGGCCCGTCACCGATCGTTGAGCGAGGAGCGGAGCGACGAGACGAAACGCGGCGGGTCCGACTCAGAAGAAGCCCATCGGCCCGTCGGCGTAGGAGACGAGCAGGTTCTTCGTCTGCTGGTAGTGATCGAGCATCTTCAGGTGGTTCTCGCGGCCGATGCCCGACTGCTTATAGCCGCCGAAGGCCGCGTGCGCCGGGTACTGGTGGTAGGTGTTCGTCCACACGCGCCCGGCTTCGATGCCGCGACCGGCGCGGTACATCGTGTCGGCCGAGCGGCTCCACACTCCGGCGCCGAGGCCGTAGAGGGTGTCGTTCGCGGTGTGGATGGCGTCGTCGAAGCCCTCGAAGCTCGTGACCGAGACGACCGGACCGAAGATCTCCTCCTGGAAGATGCGCATGCTGTTCTGACCCTCGAACACCGTGGGCGCCACGTAGTAGCCCTCCGACAGGTCGCCGCCGAGGTCGACACGCTCCCCTCCCGCGAGCAGCTTCGCGCCCTCCGCCTTGCCGATCTCGATGTACGACAGGATCTTCTCCAGCTGGTCGTTCGAGGCCTGCGCGCCGATCATGGTCGCGGGATCCAGCGGGTTGCCCTGCACGATCTTGCCGACCCGCTCCAGCCCGTCGCCGAGGAATTCCTCGTAGATCGAGCGCTGGATGAGCGCGCGGCTCGGACACGTGCAGACCTCGCCCTGGTTCAGCGCGAAGAACGTGAAGCCCTCCAACGCCTTGTCGTAGTAGGCGTCGCGGTCTCGGGCCACATCCTCGAAGAAGATGTTCGCGCTCTTGCCGCCGAGCTCCAGCGTGACCGGGATCAGGTTCTGCGAGGCGTACTGCATGATGAGCCGGCCGGTCGTGGTCTCGCCCGTGAAGGCGACCTTGCGGATGCGCTTGTGCTGCGCCAGCGGCGCCCCCGCCTCGATGCCGAAGCCGTTGACGATGTTCACGACGCCGGCCGGGAGCAGATCGCCGATCAGATCGAAGAGGAAGAGGATGGATGCCGGCGTCTGCTCGGCGGGCTTGAGCACGACGCAGTTGCCGGCGGCGAGGGCGGGAGCGAGCTTCCAGGTGGCCATGAGGATGGGGAAGTTCCACGGGATGATCTGGCCCACCACGCCCAGAGGCTCGTGGAAGTGGTACGCGACGGTGTCCTCGTCGATCTGGCTGAGCGAGCCCTCCTGCGCCCGCAGGACCCCCGCGAAGTACCGGAAGTGGTCGACCGCCAGCGGGATGTCGGCGGCGAGCGTCTCGCGCACCGGCTTGCCGTTCTCCCACGTCTCGGCGACGGCGATCTTCTCGAGGTTCGCCTCGATGCGGTCGGCGATCTTGTTGAGGATGTTCGCGCGGTCGGCGGGTGTCGTCTTCTTCCAGCTCTCGAACGCCCGCCACGCCGCATCCACGGCGCGATCGATGTCCTCGCTCGTGCCGCGACCGACCTCGCAGAACGGCTTGCCCGTGACGGGGGTGATGTTCTCGAAGTACTGGCCCTTGATCGGCTCGACGAACTCGCCGCCGATGTAGTGGCCGTAGCGGCTGCGGTACTCGGCGACCGATCCGCGGGATCCGGGGGCGGCGTAGACGCTCGAGACGCCGTCTTCAACGATGGTCATGTCATCTCCTTCGACGATCAGGACGGGGCGGCATCAGCGCCGCGCTCGTTGCCCGACACCGTAGGCACCCCCGGGTTGCATCGGGTTGCGCGTCGAGACGACTAGGCGCCGAGCTGCTCCAGGCGCGCGACGATCGACCCGCGACGCGGCGAACGCGGGGCGAGCATCTCGAGGCAGAGGCGCAGCGCATCCACATCCTCGCGTCCCTCATCCGTGTCGATATAGGCCAGCAGCACGTCGAGCCCCGCCCCGGCGAGGAGCGACTCGCGCAGGGCCGCCTGCACGCTCTGCCTCAGCTCCTCCACCCCCGGCGCGCGGGAGTCCGGCAGGACGGGGCCGCGATACGCCGTGAGGGCCACGCGGTGCGCGCCCCGATCGAGCAGCGAGACGACGTGATCGGCGTCGGTCTGAAGCGGGCTCGTCAGCCGATAGGGACGGGATGCGGGGATCAATGCAGGGGCGACGGCATCGAGCACCCGGCGCAGTCTCACCATCTCGGGGCGCAGGGTCTCCACCGGCGCGGCCTCGCCGTACACGAGGGCGGCCAGTCTCTCCGCGGAGAGGCCCTGCTGGTGCACCGCCAGCATGAGCAGGATCTCCGCGTGACGCGCGCTCAGCTCGGTGACGGTGGCGCCTCGGTCGTCGACGACGTCGAGCACCGCGAGGTCGCGTCCGAGCACGCGGAGGGTGGCGTGCTCGGTGGCGCCACGCGTGCGCCTCGGGGGATGGCTCTTCACGGGCGGCGCAGCGCGCGCCCGCAGCCTGGCAACGAGCAGCTCCCCCTCGATCGCCCGCGCCGTCGCGTCGACGAGCAGCTGTGCCTGCGGCGTGGTGACCTCGGCGCCGCCGGTCACATCGATGACACCGAGCACGCGCCGACTCTCGGGGTCGCGCACCGGCGCCGCCGTGCACGACCACGGTTGGACGAGCCGGTTGAAGTGCTCGGCTCCGCGGATCTGGACGGACGCGTCGAGCGCGAGGGCCGTGCCCGGCGCGGACGTGCCCACGGCCTGCTCCGACCAGTTCGCCCCCGCGACGAAGCCCATGTCGCCCGTGAGGTCGCGGATGCGGCGGTCGCCCTCGACCCACAGCAGGCGGCCCGCCGCATCCCCCACCGCGACGACGCCGCCCGACTCGTCCTCGTCGCCGGGCAGCAACAGCTGGCGGATCATGTCCATGACGCTCGCGAGGGGATGCGTGCGCCGGTACGCGTCGAGTTCGTCCGAGATGAGATCCAGGGGCGGCACGGCCTCCACGCCGACGAGGCTCCGGGCCGAGCGCTGCCAGCTCTCACGAACGAGACCGCGCACGGCGGTGACCCGCGGATCCTGCGCGTTTCCGCCGACGAACTCCTCATGCGCGCGCTCGATCAGCAGGCGCGAGCTCTCGGCCGACGCCTCGCGACGCAGAGACCAGGGCGAGGGCACAACGACTCCGATCGACGGTGATCAGGTGGCTTCAGTGTAGGCACGCGGCACGCGCGACGACAGGGTCGTTGTGCGACACACGGTACTGCACCGCTCGCACTACTGTGTACTGCGTGGTAGCTTGCTTTGCAGAGGAGAGAGGAGCGCGGATGGATACCACGCAGCTGTTGAAGGGGGTGCTGGACGCCGCCGTGCTCGCGGTCGTGCAGCACGAGGACGCCTACGGGTACGACATCGTGCGTCGGCTGCGCGAGGCCGGCCTCGGAGAGGTGGGCGACGCATCCGTCTACGGAACGCTTCGCCGGCTCTACAGCGCCGGGTCGCTCTCGAGCTACGTGGTGCCTTCGGACGGCGGTCCGCACCGCAAGTACTACGCCATCAACCCGCAGGGGCGTGCGGCGCTCGACGCGCAGCGCGAGGACTGGGCCTCGTTCTCGCTCGCGCTGAGCACACTGCTCGACGCCTCTCGCAAACCCGCCGCGCTGCGCACGATCGGAGAAGGACGATGAACGCCACGACTCAGCCTCGAACCGATATCTCGGCCTTCGCCGCCGCCGTCCGCGCGGAACTGAACGATCTGCCCGCCGATGAGGTCGACGACCTGCTCGACGGGCTCGAAGCCGACCTGTCCGAACAGGCCGAAGACAGCGGCGAGGCCTTCTCCCTCCCGGATGCGGCGACCTACGCCGCGGAACTCCGTGCCGCCGCGGGTCTCCCCGAGCGCAACGGGCGTGCTGCGAAGGTGCCGGTACGCGAGCAGCTGGAGCGCGCCCGCCGGGCGGCGGCCACCCGCATCCGCTCATCCCGGTTCGGATCCGCGACGCTGGACCTGCTCGTGTCGCTGCGCCCGGTCTGGTGGATCGCGCGCGGGGTGGCGTTCTTCCTCATCCTGATGTTCCTCACCGTGCCGCTCACCGGCCGCGTCGACTACGCGCCCACGAACGTCGTGGCGTGGGCGATCCTCGCGACGCTGGTGCTCCTCAGCATCCAGTGGGGGCGCGGGAAGTGGCTGCCTCATCGTTGGATGCGGGGGCTCCGCACCGCGCTCAACGCCGTGGCGAGCATCGTCGCGGCGATCGCTCTCATCGCGGCGCCGACCGTGCTGCCGCAGTACTTCGCGGCACAGGCGGCGTACGCCTACACGTACCCGACCGATACGACCCAGCCGGGTCTCGTGCTGGACGGCGAGCGCGTTCGCAACGTGTTCGCCTATGACGCCGAGGGCAACCCGCTCGAGAACGTGCAGCTGTACACCGAACAGGGAACCCCGCTGACGACCGTCGGCGCCGAGGGTCGCACGAACGGATGGTGGTGGGACGAGTACTTCCTGGGCGGTGGAGGCCCGGTCACCACGGCCTACGAGGGCACGGGGCGCTCCCCGCTGTGGAACGTGTTCCCGCTGCGCGAGGCGACGGACGTGAGCACCTGGGATGTGGACACCGCCGTTCCGACCCTCCCGCAGCCGCCGTTCGCGCAGGTGCCCGCCGTCCCGTCACAGTCGGAGGCGGGTGTGGAGCCGACACCGAGTCCGACGCCCGGGGCCAGCACCAGGACGGACACGGCGCCTCTGCCTGAGCCCGCCCCCGAGACGGAGGTGACGCCGTGAGCATGATCGGTCAGGGTCGTCCGGATGCGTCCGCCAACGGCGACGCGCCCGCCGCTCCGCCGCCCGCATCCGCCGGGCCCACGCGGATCGTGAGCATCGACATCAGCCACCTGGTGCGCGAGGCGCTCGAGTCCGACCCTCTCGACTGAGGGGCTGCCCTCCCGAGACCCTGAGGCCCTTCCTCGCCCCCCCTGTTCCCCTGTCACAGATCGACGTTCGGACGTCGATCTGTGACAGGGGAACGTTGGTCTGTGCGGGGTCACGGGCGGAGGCCGGGCGGGCGGGGCAGGGCCGGAACCGGCGGGCGGCGGCCGGGCCGCGGGAATCAGCGGGTGGCGGAGAGGTTGCCGTCTGCCCAGGCACCCAGCTGGGTGAGGATCGGCATGAGGCGGGCGCCCGCATCCGTCAGTGTGTAGGACACCGCGACCGGGGGGCCCGCATCCACCTCGCGCACGACCAGGCCGGCGTCGGCGAGCTCGACGAGGCGATCCGAGAGCACGGCGTCGCTGATGCCGGTGACGGCCCGGCGGAGCCCGACGAACGACAGAGCCCCCTCACCGAGCACGTCGAGGATCATGCCGTTCCAGCGCTTGCCCAGAACGGAGAAGGCGCGCGACACGGCGGCGTCGCACTGACGCTCGTCGTGCTGCTCTGCGGCCATACCTCCGAGTCTAGCCGTGCTAGCGTTCACGTAGCCACTCTCTTTTTCATAGCCGCTAGGTCGATTGGAGCACCATGTCCCTCTTCCGTCTGGATGCGAGCATCCTTCCCCCCACCTCCGCCAGCCGCGCCCTCGGCGACATCGTCGAAACCGAGTGGCTCGCCACCCACGCCGACCAGACCGTCGTCCGCCGCGACCTCGCCGCCGAGCCGGTCCCCGCCACCGCGTGGGCGGCCGCCGTCACCGGGAGGAACCTGCCCGACGCCGACCGCACCGCCGAGCAGCGCGAGGCGCTCGCCCTGGCGACACGTCTCGCCGACGAGCTCATCGACGCCGACGCCCTCCTGCTCACGATCCCCCTCTACAACTACGGCGTCTCGCAGCACGCGAAGACGTGGTTCGACCTGGCATACACCGACCCGCGCATCGACCCGCAGGGCACGGCACTGCGCGGCAAGCCCGCCGTGCTGGTCACGGTGCTCGGCGGCAACTACGACGCCGGAACGCCCAAGGAGGGCTGGGACCACTCGACCGCCTGGCTGCGCCGCGTGCTCGAGGATGTGTGGGGCCTCGACCTGCGCGTCGTGCAGCGCTCGTTCACGCTCGTGGGAGTGAACCCCGCGCTGGATCAGTTCTCCGAGATCGCCGCCGACATCAGATCCGCCGCCGAGGTCGCCGCGCGCGAGGGCGGTCGCTCCATCGCCGAAGCCGCGTCCGCCAAGGTCTGAGCCGGCACCGCATCCCTCCCGCAGGAGATATCCGCCCATCAGGACGATTCACGTCAGATCGTCCTGATGGGCGGATCTTTCCTGTTGAGCGGATGCGGCCACGCACCGGATGCGGCCACGTACCGGCCGGCGGGGATCAGCCCCGCGCCGCCCACCACTCGCGCAGGCGGCGCTCGCTCTCCTCGGGCCCCAGCACGCCCTCATCCAGACGCAGATCGAGGAGGAACCGGTACGCCTCGCCCACCTCTCGGCCGGGCGGGATGCCGAGGATCTGCTGGATCTCGTTGCCGTTCAGCTCAGGACGGATGGCGTCCAGCTCCTCCTGCGCGCGCAGCTCGTCGATGCGCCGCTCGATGTCGTCGTACGCCAGACGCAGTCGCGTCGCCTTGCGCTTGTTGCGCGTGGTCACGTCGGCGCGGGTCAGGATGTGCAGGCGCTCCAGCTCGTCCCCGGCATCGCGCACGTAGCGGCGCACGGCCGCATCCGTCCACGCGCCCTCGGCGTAGCCGAAGAAGCGCAGATGCAGCTCGATCAGCAGCGCGACGGACTCGATCGTCGCCGAGTCGAACCGCAACTCGCGCAGGCGCTTGCGCGCCATCCGCGATCCCTTCACGTCGTGGTGGTGGAAGGTGACCGCGCCGCCCGGCTCGAGCCGGCGCGTGGCAGGCTTTCCGATGTCGTGGAGGAGCGCCGCGAGACGCAGCGGCACGTCGGGTGCGGCATCCGGGTGGCGGCTGCCCTCGAGCTCGATCGCCTGCCGCAGCACGGTGAGTGAGTGCTCGTAGACGTCCTTGTGGTGGTGGTGCTCGTCGACCTCGAGGCGCAGCGCCGGCACCTCGGGAAGGAACTGATCGATCAGCCCCGTCTCCACCAGCAGCCGCAGGCCGCGCACGGGATCGTCGGTCTGCAGCAGACGCACGAGCTCGCCCTGGATGCGCTCCGGGCTCACGATCCCGAGCGTCTCGCGCAGCTCGGTGATCGCCGCGACCGCATCGGCGTCGACCGTGAAGCCCAGCTGGGACGAGAAGCGCGCCGCGCGGAGCATCCGCAGCGGGTCGTCGCCGAAGCTGATGCGCGCATCGGTGGGGGTGCGCAGTACGCCCGCGACGAGATCCTCGATGCCGCCGTGCGGATCGACGAGCTGCGGACCGGGCACACGGAGCGCCATCGCGTTGACGGTGAAGTCGCGGCGCACGAGGTCGGACTCGAGCGAATCGCCGAACGCGACGACGGGCTTGCGGGTCTCGCCGTCGTAGGCGTCCGCGCGGTACGTGGTGATCTCGACCTGCTCGCCGCGGATGCGGGCGCCGATCGTGCCGAACGCCCGCCCGATGTCCCACTGCGCGGTCGAGATCGGCGTGACGATGCGCAGGATCTCGTCGGGATCCGCATCCGTCGTGAAGTCCAGATCGTGCGTGGTCCGCCCCAGCAGCGCATCGCGCACCGGACCTCCGACGACCGCCAGTTCGTGTCCCGCGGCCGCGAAGGCGTCCGCGAGAACGACGACGACGGGCGAGGAGGCGAGGGTGCCCAGGCGCGCGAGACCGTCGGCCATGTTGAGCATGCAACGAGCCTAATCGGCCGCGCCGTGCGGCACCTCCAGCATCCCGGTCAGCACCAGCTCCCTGACCCTCGGGAACAGGTCGGATCGGAGAGATGCGGCATCGACCTCGAGCAGATCGGCGATGGCGTCGATGAGCACGCCCACGGGCAGCTCTCCGTCGCTCGCGCCGACGAGTGCGGCCAGCGCCGGGTCCGCGGACACCGTGCGGGCGAGCCCGCCTCCCTGTCGCAGCTCGATCACGCTGGGCGCTTCCGCACCGGGAAGGTGATGCCGCGCCTCGGTGACGTCGGCGGCGACGCGCAGCACGGATGCGGCGAGCACCATGTCGTCGGTTCGATCCAGCCATGCCGCGGCCCGCCACACAGCGGCGGTGTGCGCGGCGAGCACGGCGGTGTCGACCGCCTGCGCCACCCGTTCGAAGCGGCGCAGTCCCGAGCCGCGCATGAGCTGCACCCAGCCGAGACCCACGCCCGTGACGCCGCGGGTCTCGAAATCGTCGAGCCAGGCGCCGATCAGCGCCTCATGCTCGTCACTTCCCGGCCTCGTGCCGCCGTCGCGCACCCACAGCTCCGCGTAGCGGGCCGGATCGAGCTGCTCGCGCTCGATGACCCAGGCGCCGATGCCCTCCGTCCACGCGCGCACCCGCTCCAGCCCCGCCAGATCCTCGCGGTCCTCCCAGTTGCCGAGCATGATCGCTCGTCCACCCTCGTCGAGATGGGGTCCGACACCGGCGACGACCTCGCGCATGAGCTCGTCCCCCGCCCGCCCGCCGTCGCGGTACTCGTAGGCGGGCACGCCGGCCACCCGCGGCGTGATGACGAACGGCGGGTTCGAGGCGATCAGCTCGAAACGCTCGTCGCCGACGGGCTCGTACAGACTGCCCTCGCGGACGTCGATGCCCTCCAGATTGTTGAGCGCCGCGCCCAGCCGTGTGAACCACAGTGCGCGCGGCGAGATGTCGGTCGCGACGACCTCGAATCCCCTCCGGTGCAACTCGAACGCCACCAGACCGCATCCGCATCCGAGGTCGAGGCCACGGCCGTTCCCGGATGCGGGAAGCAGAGAGACCAGCGTCCTACCGGCGCCGCCGACACCGAGCACGTGGTCCGGACGCAACGGGAAGACGCCGGCCAGCTCGTCCAGATCGCTCGCGATCCATCCCTCGCCACCGTCGGCGAAGACGTGCGGGCGCACAGCCACCGCGGGCGCCACGCTGTCGCCGCGGCGTTCGATCACGCCGAGTCGCTCGGCATCCGCGAGTCCGGTGGCGGGCAGTGCCGCGGCTACGGATGAGGCATCGACGACGTCCCCCAGCACGAACAGGCGGGCGAGCACGGCGACGACGTTCTGCGGATGCCGAGCGAGGGCCCGTCGGGCCGGAACCGCGACAGCCCGCGCGAGCGCCGCCTCCGCGGCGTCGCCGATGAGCGGGTGAAGAGCCGCAGTCGTGAAGCCCGCGGCGCGCAGATCATCGGCGAAGCGGTGGGCGATGGCGGTGTGCATGAGTCCATTCAACCCGGGCGCGCGCTCGGTGAATCCCAGGCACGGGCCCGTAGACTCGCTCCCGACCCTGCGGATTCTCCGCACAGGAGCCTGCTCAGCTACGAATGATTCCGACTTCGGCCCGCACGGGCACCCCCGCATTCCGGCGGCGACGACTTCTGCTCGCGCCGCTCATCACCGTCGCGATCGTGCTGGGGATCGTCGCCCCCGCAGCCGCCGCCACGCCGACGCCCTCGCCGTCCGCGACGGGAACGATCGACGTCTCGGTGGCACCCTTGTCCGGCGGAGTGCTGGCCGCAGGCGAGGCGCTCACAGCGCTCGTCTCCCTCGAGAACGGCACGAGCTCGCGAGCCGCCGGCTCGACGGCCGAACTGCTGCTCGCAGATGCACCGCTGGACGGCTCCGCCGCTCTCGACGCGTGGCTGTCCGGATCGGCCGATGCCCCGGCCGGGCGCGTCATCGGATCCAGCGCGGTCGAAGAGACCGCACCCGGGCAGTCGAGCTCGGCGAGCGTGATCGTCGCGGCCGACGACCCCGCCCTCGCGGGCCGCGGCGCGGGCGTCTACCCACTGTGGGTCACCCTCGCCGGCGAGACGGCGCGCTCCGTGGTGACGATCGGCACCGGCCCCACGGGCACCGTCGCCGTCATCGTCCCCATCACCGCGCCGGCGCTGACGGCGGGGATGTTGTCGACCGACCAGCTGGCCACCCTCACCGCCTCCGACGGCGCGCTGACCGCCGCGCTCGACGCCGTCACGGGAACCTCCGCGATCCTCGCCGTGGATCCGGCGATCGTGGCCTCCATCCGGGCGCGTGGAACCGCTGCGCCGGAGTCCGCTCAGGCGTGGCTGCAGCGGCTCATGGACCTGCCCAACCCGCGGTTCGCGCTGCAGTACGGCGACGCCGACGTGAGCACGCAGTTCGCGGCGGGGATCGACGCACCGCTCACGCCGACATCGTTGAACGCGTACGTGGATGTGAAGGCGCAGCCGGCCGCGCCCACGCCCGCTCCGACGGACACGCAGCAGTCCGACCCCGCACCGCCGACCCTCGACGCGCTCCTCGACGTGCGCGCCGCCGGAGAGCCGACGATCTACTGGCCGCCGTCGGGCACCGCTTCCCCGGAGCTCATCGGGTGGCTCACCGCGGCGACACCGGGCGCGATCACGATCGTCGACAGCACGCAGGTGTCCGCCGCATCCGCCGCGCACGCGCGGACCGGCGGCGGTGAGCTGCTCGTCGCGTCGGCGGGCGCATCCGCTGCGCTTCAGGCCGCATCCACCGCGACACAGCCCACCTCCCGCGCGGCGGATGCGGCGGCCGCGGCCGCGCATCTGACCTTCGCGTCCTCGTCGGCACAGGGGTCCCCGATTCTCGTCACCCTGGGCAGGTCGTCCGTCCGCGACCCGCAGGGCCTGCGCGGGGCGATCTCCGCGGCGACGACGGGCATGACCGCCGTGGGACTGTCGAGCATGCTCGGCACCTCCCCGACAGAGGTCCAGGTCTCGGCGGGCACGGTCGACCCCTCGCGTCCGGCGGCGCTGACGAGCATGCTGGCCGGAGCCGCACAGATCGACAGCTTCGCCACGATCCTCGACGACCCATCGCTGCTCACCGGACGCGAGCGCGCCGCCATCCTCCAGGTTCTGGGCGGCGGG
The DNA here is from genome assembly GCF_021398715.1 of Microbacterium binotii. Classification (NCBI taxonomy): domain Bacteria; kingdom Bacillati; phylum Actinomycetota; class Actinomycetes; order Micrococcales; family Microbacteriaceae; genus Microbacterium; species Microbacterium binotii. The sequence continues at coordinate 3,281,161 of NZ_CP090347.1, forward strand.
TGGATCGGCGATCCGTCGGGCTGGCAGAGCGCCGTCGCGGCACACGCGGAAGCCACCACGACGACGCTCGACTCGGTGTCGATCGTTCCCTCGACAGCGCTGAACCTGCTGACCGCGGGCACCAATCTGCGCTTCTGGGTGCGCAACGACCTCCCCTACCCCGTGAACGTCGTGCTCGTGGCCTCGCCGGATGATCTGCGCGTGGACGTCGAGCGTGAGAACGCCGTGGTCGCCGCCGCATCCGCCAACACGCTCGTCGAGGTCCCCGTGAACGCGCGGATCGGAAACGGCGACGTCAAGATCGATCTCAGCCTGCGCAGCCCCGCATACGTGCCCATCGGCCAGACGCAGACGGTGGATGTCAACGTGCGAGCCGACTGGGAGGGAATCGGCCTTGCCGCGCTCGTCGTGCTCGCGGCCGCGTTCCTCACGATCGGCGCCGTCCGCACCGTCCGACGCCGTAGGCGCGACAAGGCGGATGCGGTCCGCACCGATGATGAGGAGAACGCGTGAGCGGATTGGGCCGGGCAAGCGTGCTGCTGGGAGCGGGAACGCTCGTCTCCCGCGTCACGGGCCTCATCCGCACCATCGTGCTGGTGGCGGTTCTCGGCACCATGTCCTCGCGAGCGGGCGATGCCTTCGCGCAGGCCAACCAGCTGCCGAACAACGTCTATGCGATCATCTCGGCGGGCGTGCTCACCGCGGTGATCGTGCCGCAGATCGTGCGCGCGAGCGCGAGGGAGGACAGGGGCCAGCGTTTCATCTCCGCCCTGTTCACCGCGGGGATCGTCGTGCTGCTCGCCGTCACAGCCGTGGCGATGCTGCTCGCGCCCGTGCTCATCACGCTCTACGCGCCCGCCTACAGCCCCGAGCAGCACGCCCTGGCGACCGCGTTCGCCTACTGGTGCCTGCCGCAGATCTTCTTCTACGGCCTGTACTCGCTCCTGGGAGAGACGCTCAACGCGCGCCGCATCTTCGGACCGTTCACCTGGGCCCCGGTGCTCAACAACGTCATCTCCATCGCCGGATTCCTGCTGCTGATGCTCGTCATCGGAGGAGATCGTTCGGCGGTGTCGGACTGGAGCGCCGCATCCATCGCCGCCCTGGGCGGCACGGCGACCTTCGGCATCGCGGTGCAGGCACTCATCCTGCTCGTGTCCTGGCGGCGCACGGGGCTCCGGTTGCGCCCCGACTTCCACTGGCGCGGACTGGGCTTTCGCAACATGGGGCGCCTGGCCGGCTGGACCGCGGCCATGGTCGTCGTCGGACAGATCGCGGGCCTCATCCAGAGCCGGGTCATCTCCGAGGCGACCGGCGACGGCGCCTCGACGCTCGCGACGCAGACCGCGTGGCTCATCTTCATGCTCCCGTACTCGGTCATCGTGCTCTCGATCGGGACTCCGTACTTCACGCAGATCAGCGAGCACGCCTCGGCGGGACGGGACGATGAGGTGCGCGGCGACGTATCGCGCAGCATCCGCATCATCAGCCTGTTGATCGTCGTCGCGACGGCCGCTCTCGTGGTCGCGTCGGTCCCGGCGTCGCGCATCATCGTGAACAACGCGACGGATGCGGCCGAGCTCGCTCCGGTGCTCATCGCCTACCTCGTGAGCCTGCTGCCGCTCTCGGTTCTCTTCGTGCTGCAGCGAACTTTCTACGCCTACGACGACACCCGGACCCCGTTCGTCTTCACGACCGTGCAGGCGGTCCTCGTGATCGTCACCGCTCTCGCCGCCGCCTGGCTCGCCCCGACGCCGTGGCTCGCGGCCGCCGTCGCCCTCGGCCAGTCGATCGCGATCACCGTGCAGGCCGTGCTCGCCGCCATCCTGCTGCGCCGGCGGATCGGCTCCCTCGGCATCCGTTCGTGGTTCGTCGCGATCGCCCGGTACACGGTCGCCGCGCTCCCGGCGGCGGCGGCCGGATGGGGGGTCTACCTGCTCCTCGGCGGTGACACCGGATGGACGACCTCCGACAAGATCTTCGGCGCGATCGGCACCGGCATCATCGGGGCGGTCACCCTGGTCGTGTACCTGGGCGTGCTCGCAGCCCTGCGCACCCCTGAACTGGCCCCGGCGCTGCGACCGCTTCGCCGCATCCTTTCCAGACGCTGACAAACGGACCGCGGGAATGTCCCGCGGATACCATATGTTGAGCACTTTGAAACCACGAGGGAGAACGCACGTGCGTCAGCTCATCATCATCGGCTCCGGCCCCGCAGGCTACACCGCCGCCATCTACGCGGCCCGGGCCAACCTCAAGCCGCTGGTCATCGCCAGCTCCGTCGAGGTCGGCGGTGAGCTCATGAACACCACCGAGGTGGAGAACTTCCCCGGCTTCCCCGAGGGCATCCAGGGTCCCGAGCTCATGACCAAGATGGAGGAGCAGGCCCGCAAGTTCGGCGCTGAGATCCTCTACCAGGACGTCACGGAGCTCGACCTCTCCGGTCCCGTGAAGCGTGTTCAGCTGGGCTCCGGGGCGGTCGAAGAGGCCGCTGCCGTGATCTTCGCGACGGGCTCCGCGTACCGCAAGATCGGCCTGCCGAAGGAGGAGCACCTCTCCGGCCGCGGTGTGTCGTGGTGTGCGACCTGTGACGGTTTCTTCTTCCGCGAGCGCACGATCGCCGTCGTCGGTGGTGGCGACTCCGCGATGGAGGAGGCGACCTTCCTCACGCGCTTCGCGACGAAGGTCTACGTCATCCACCGTCGCGACGAGCTGCGCGCCTCGAAGATCATGCAGGAGCGCGCGATCGCGAACGAGAAGATCGAGTTCGTGTGGAACAGCGAGGTCGTCGACATCCTCGGTGACGAGGCGGTGACCGGTGTCGTCCTGAAGGACACGGTCGACGGTTCGACGCGCGAGCTCGACCTGCAGGGAGTGTTCGTCGCCATCGGCAACGACCCGCGTACGAAGCTCGTCCACGGTCAGCTCGACCTGACCCCGGAGGGAACGATCTGGGTCGACGGACGGTCGTCGCGCACGTCGATGCCCGGCGTGTTCGCCGCGGGCGACGTGATCGACCCGACCTACCGTCAGGCGGTCACCGCCGCCGCATCCGGAACGATCGCGGCCCTGGACGCGGAGCACTTCCTCGCGGCGCTCGACGAAGCGGGCGCGCCGCAGCCCGACGCCGACCAGATCGAGGGTCTGCCGGTCGTCTGAGGGAACATCCGAACCCCGTCGGGTGTTCGGTACGAGTAAGGCTTACGAAGGGAAATGACAATGAGCGCGAAGGCGACCAGCTCGAGCACCTGGAACCAGGACGTCCTCGAAGCAGACGGTCCTGTCCTGGTGGACTTCTGGGCGGAGTGGTGCGGCCCGTGTCGCATGGTGGCCCCGGTTCTCGATGAGATCCAGGCGGAGAACCCCGAGAAGATCACGGTCCTCAAGCTCAACGTGGACGAGAACCCCGATCTCGCGATGAAGTACCAGATCACCTCCATCCCGGCGATGAAGGTGTTCCAGGGCGGCGAGGTCAAGACCACGATCATCGGCGCGAAGCCGAAGTTCGCGCTCGAGCAGGATCTGGCCGCGTTCATCGGCTGATCCAGTTCCCCGCTACAGAAGAAGCCCCCGGAGATTTCTCCGGGGGCTTCTTCTGTGCGCTGTTCAGGATGCTTCAGGCCGCACGGTGGCGTCCCACCGGCGAGAGGTGTTCGTGTCGCCGAGCAGGCGCCAGACGGCACGGGTCAGCGGCGGATAGTCCAGGGCGATCTGACGGAGCACACGGTAGTGGCGCGCCGGCGACGGCTTGCTGCCGCCGGCTTCGGCGATGTTCTCTGCGCGCAGGAGGAATACGACGAGTTCATCGACCGTGGGGAGCTCTTCCATGAAGTCCCACGGGTCCTCCCCCTCACGGAGTCGTTCGTGGATGAGGGCGGCCAGTTCGTCCGCGGCTTCCGCCCGCAGCAGCTCGAGACTCGCTCGACGGCGTGGGGATTCGGAGGTCATGATTCCAGCCTACGTTTCGTCTGACGCACCGAGGCCTCAGCGTCGGCCACCCTCCGTTCGTTGATCGAGTGAGGCCCGGAGACACAAGGAACCGAACCCCGATACGCGGATCTCACCGCGCCAAGCACGCGATTTCGATTCGTCAGGAGCGATTCTCCGCTCGGATCAGCGAGATGCGCCCAGCTCTTCCTCACCGAGCTCACTGAGGATGCGGTTCAAGTCCTGGATGGTGGCGAAATCGATCGCGATCTGGCCTTTTCGTGCGGAGATGGAGATCTTCACGCGCGTATTGAGTCGATCCCCCAACCGTTCCGCGATCTCATCGAGATGTGCGCGTCGCGCCCCCGCCTTCGGCGCAGGCCGCTTCACCGTGGCGGCACCCTTGGCCGCGGCTTCGGCCGCACGGACCGACAGGTCCTCGTTCACGATCTTGTCCGCGAGGCGCTGCATGCTCTCGCCGTCCTCAACGGACAGGATCGCACGGGCGTGCCCGGCCGAGAGCACGCCGGCAGCGACACGCTGCTGTACCGGAACCGGCAGACGCAGCAGGCGGATGGTGTTGGAGATCTGGGGACGCGACCTTCCGATCCGCGTGGCCAGCTGTTCCTGGGTGATTCCGAAGTCCTCGAGCAGCTGCTGATATGCCGATGCCTCCTCGAGCGGGTTCAGCTGCGACCGGTGGAGGTTCTCGAGAAGGGCGTCGCGGAGCAGATCCTCGTCGGCGGTCTCTCGCAGAATCGCGGGGATCGTCTCCAGTCCCGCCTCGCGCGCGGCTCGGGTTCGCCGCTCTCCCATGATCAGCTCGTAGGTGCCCTCGCCGGTGTCGCGCACGACCACCGGCTGCAGCACACCGAACTCGCGCACGGAATGCACCAGCTCTGCCAGATCTTCCGGGTCGAAGTTCGTCCGCGGCTGACGAGGGTTGGGAACGATCGCGTGCGGATCGACCTGGATCAGGCGTGCGCCGGGAACGGCGATCAGCTCCTCCTGCGGGGCCTCTTCCTTCGCCGCATCCGCCGTGGGTGCGGGGGCGCCGGGGAAGAACACGTCGACCGGACGCGCCTCAGAACCCTCCGATGTCGGGATGAGAGCGCCGATCCCCCGACCGAGTCCCGTTCGCTTGGCCATCAGTGGTCTCCTTCGTTCGTGGTGGACGCGGCCTCATCGGCCTCGCGAGCCAGCAGTTCGACGGCGGCTTCACGGTAGGCGACCGCGCCTGCCGACTGGCCGTCGTAGGCGATGACGGTCTGTCCGAAGCTCGGTGCTTCGGACACCCGCACCGAGCGCGGGATCACCGTGTTCAGCACTTCCTTCGGGAAGTGCGTGCGCACCTCCTCAGCGACCTGCTGCGCGAGTCGCGTGCGCCCGTCGTACATCGTCAGCAGGATGGAGGACACGTGAAGCGGCGGATTCAGGTGTTTCTGGATCATCTGCACGCTACCGAGGAGCTGGCTCAGCCCCTCGAGGGCGTAGTACTCGCACTGAATGGGAATGAGGACCTCGTCCGCGGCAGTGAACGCGTTGATGGTGAGCAATCCCAGTGAAGGCGGGCAGTCGATGAGAACGACATGCGGCGGCTCGTCGACAGCGGCGAGGTACTCCTCGAGCGCGCGGCGAAGCCGGTGTTCGCGTGCGACCTGGGAGACCAGCTCGATCTCCGCGCCGGCGAGGTGGATTGTGCTCGGCGCGCAAGTGAGCAGCGGAGACTCGGGGCTCGTCTGGACGATGTCGGCGAGCGGGAACTCATCGATCAGCACGTCGTAGACGCTCGGGATGTCCGCCGTGTGCGGCACGCCCAGGGCAGTGGATGCGTTCCCCTGCGGATCCAGGTCGATCACCAGCACGCGAGCACCCACGCTCGCGAGCGCGGCCGCGAGATTGACGGTCGTCGTCGTCTTGCCGACGCCACCCTTCTGGTTGGAGACCGTGAGGATGCGAGTCCCTGTCGGCAGGGACACGGTGGAGTCCTCGAGAGCGCGTCGCCGCGCGCGGAGGTCTGCGAGTTCGCGGGCAAGAGGGGTGTCGTCACCGAAGTCCGTCGCGGTGTCGTCGGATTGTTTCACGTGAAACACTTCGCCTTTCGCCAGCATCGAACCCTGTCCACTCTAATCGTCGCCATCGACAGCCACGCCGTGATGTTTCACGTGAAACATCCCCTCAGGAGCGCTTCACCCGTCCACGGACCACCCGGGTCGGCGTGTCCAGGAGGTTCTCCCCCACGACCTCGACGCGCAGATCCACGACGCGGTGAGCGCGGGCCTGCTTCGCGGCCTTCTCGATCTCCGCATCCGCGGCCGCGCCCTTGAGAAGAATGAGCTCGCCGCCATCGCGCACGAGAGGCGCCGTGATCGGAAGAAGTGTGCGCAGAGCGCTCACCGCGCGGGCTGTCACCGCGTCGAGGGTCGCGCCGCGGGTCCAGTCCTGCGAGCGACCGCGGAAGACCTCGACGTTGTCCAGGGCGAGCTCGTCGACCTGCTCCTGCAGCCACTGAGTGCGTCGTTCCATCGGCTCGATCAGGACCCACTCGACGTCAGGACGTGCGATGGCCCCGACGAGGCCCGGCAATCCGGCTCCGGATCCGACATCGCCGATACGACCGACCGGAACGAGCGGCGCCATCACCGCACTGTTCAGGATGTGACGGGTCCACAGCCGTGGTAGCTCCAGCGGACCGATCAGTCCACGCAGCTCGCCCTCCTTGGCGAGGTTGCGTGTGAAGGCGCGGGCGCGATCGATTCCGTCTCCGAAGATCGTCGACGCCGCATCCGGCTCCGGCTCGAGGTCGTCCATCAATGTTTCACGTGAAACACTCACGCGCGACGGAGCACAGTGTGGCGCTGCGCGCCCTCGCCGTACGACTCCGAAACGAGCCCACGCTCCGCCGCGATGTCGTGGACGACCTTGCGCTCGTAGCTCGACATCGCGGGGAGTGACGCCTGTGATGCACCGTCTTCCAGACGCGAGGCGGCACGGTCGACCAAGGCCTCGAGCTCACGGCGACGCGCGTCGCGCGACCCGCTGACGTCGAGGATGAGGCGGGAGAATCGACCGGTGCGGTTCTGCACGGCGAGACGGGTCAGGTCCTGCAGCGCGCTGACCGTATCAGGGTCCGACAGCACACGAAGTGAGTCGTCGCCATCCGACTCGATCGACACGTAGGCACGATCGTTGCGGACGTCCAGCGCGAGGTCGCCGCCGATGTCGGCGATGTCGAGGAGTCCCTCGAGGAAGTCGGCGGCGACATCGCCTTCCTGCTCGAGCTGCTCGACGGTGTCGGTCGTGGTGGGGGAGAGTTCAGAGGTCATGACGGTCTCCTCAGCTGGAGGGTTCGGAGTCGGACGCGCCGCTCTTGGCGGCGGGCGGCTGCTTGCCGGCCTGCTTCTTGGCGCGCTGCTTGCCCACGGGCTGCTGACGCTTCGGGGCCGCGGCGCGCTTGCGCTCCGCCTCCTCGAGGAGGCGCTGCTGCTCGGCCTGGTACTTCTCGATCGGAACGATCTTGCCGCTGCTGTCGATGGCCTTGCCACGGCGGGCGAGACGCTCTTCGCGGGCCTTCGCGGCCTCGGACCCCGGGGTCGGCATGTTCCGGATGACGAGGAACTGCTGCACCATCGTCCAGATGTTGCTGATGAACCAGTACACGACGACGCCGAGCGGGAAGAAGATGCCGGAGAAGACGAACGCCAGCGGCAGGATGTAGAGCATGATGCGCTGCATCTGGTAGGCCTGGCCGGTCTTGGCCTCGGGGGAGAGGTTCTTCGAGATGATCTGCAGCTGCGTGAAGAACTGCGACGCGATCATCAGGACCACCAGCACCAGCAGGATCACGACCGTCACCGTGCCGTCGGGACGCCCCCAGGCGCCGACGAGGGTGTCATGGAGCGAAGCTCCGAACAGGTTGGCGTTGTAGAACTCGGACGTCAGATTGGGGTCGAGCAGTCCGACGCCGCCGATCCCGTCCTTGGCGTGCTTCGCCACGTCGTTCAGCACGCTGTACAGCGAGAAGAAGATCGGCATCTGCACGAGGAGCGGCAGGCAGCCGGAGATCGGGGTCGTGCCGTGCTTCTTGTAGAGCGCCATGGTCTCGCGGCTCATGGCCTCGCGAGAGAGCTGGTCGCGCTTGCCCCGGTACTTCTCCTGAACCTTGCGCAGTTCCGGAGCGATCTCCATCATCTTGCGCTGACTCTTGATCTGCTTGACGAAGAGCGGGATGAGAGCCGCGCGCACGACGATCACGAGGCCGACGATCGAGAGCACCCAGGCCAGACCCGAGTCCGCCGGCAGACCGACGAACGTCCAGATCGCATGCCAGGCCACGAGCACGAGCTCGACGACCCACTTGAGCGGCCACAGGATCGTCCCGATCAGGTCGAAGCCGCCCGATGATTGCGTCGCGGTCGCAAGTACCAGATCCACGGGGATCAGTCCTTTCTCAGTGGCACGACGAATCCGTGCCGGGTCAGTGCGTGGGAGAAGTCCTTGTGGGCAGGCGGATCGTCGATCCCGCCCTCGGCCCAGGGGTGGCACCGAGCGATCCGAGCGGCGGTCAACGCCGCGCCCTTCACCGCACCGTGCTGCTGGACCGCCCCCACCGCGTAGGCGGAGCAGGACGGGTAGTACTTGCAGACATCGCCGTACGTATGCGAGATCGTCGCACGGTAACCATGGAGAAGACCGAGCATGAGGTTGCGCGGCAGCAGCGGAATCGCGCGGAACCAGCCGTGCTCCGGCATCGTCGCCTCGCCGATCGACGCCATCGGCAGCGTCGAGGTGCTCACGACGCCCTCCGGGCCAGGCATCGCTTCACCTCGGCGTCGAGCTCGGCGAAGGAAGCGTCCGCGCCGCCGGGCAGCACGCGCACGACAACGTCCGCGCCCCTGACCACAGTCGGGAGCGCGGACGCGCAGATTGCTTTGAGTCGCCGGCGGACACGATTGCGAACGACCGCCGTGCCGACCTTCTTGCTCACGATGAATCCGAACCGTGCGGCGCGATCGTCACCGGATGCCACCACGTACGTGACGGTGTGGGGACCGGAACATCGCACGCCGCGGCGGACGACAGCCTTGTACTCGGCGCCGTCGGTCAGTCGGTTCGGCCGCGAGAGCAACGGAAGGGTCAGGCCGAGAGCTCGGTGCGGCCCTTGGCGCGGCGTGCCGAAAGGATGGCGCGGCCGGCGCGGGTGCGCATGCGAGCGCGGAAGCCGTGCTTCTTGGCGCGACGGCGGTTGTTGGGCTGGAACGTACGCTTGCTCATGGGATCTCTCCGGGAAACGGTTGCCACCCGAAGGCGAAGCCTTCAGACGTGGTCGGGGACTGCCTCGAGGGCATAAGTCAACCGACTAAGACTAAGGCGCGAACCCCGAGAACTCAAACCGCGGAGGTCAACCCGCCATTATCCACAGCGCTGTCCCCGACGCGCTGAACCGACACACCCCCGGAACGACGCCGGAGTTTGCTCTCTGGAGCCTCGCTGACTAGCGTGGCTCGCGCAGTTATCCACAGGTGTCGCGCACCGGCGCGTTCTCGCCGGGCCAAGAAGGGGACC